>NZ_JBAUJR010000453.1:0-7421 GCF_049683935.1 Mycobacterium sp.
GGCACACCTCGTGTAGCTCCCTCAGCGGGGCCAGGTCACCGTCGGCCGAGAAAACCGAGTCGGTGACCACCACGGCGCGCTCCTCGGAGCGGCCGGTCAGTGCCCGATCGACCGCGGCGACGTCCCGGTGCGGGGTGACCGCCACCCGAGCCCGCGACAATCGGCACGCGTCCACCAGCGAGGCGTGGGTCAGCGCGTCCGACACCAACAGCGAGCCGGGTCCGGACAGCGCCACCACCGCGCCGAGATTGGCGGTGTACCCCGACGAGAACACCAGCGCCGAGGCGGCGCCGACGAATCCGGCCAGGGCGTCCTCGAACGCCTCGTGCAGTTCGGTGTTGCCGGTGACCAGCCGGGACCCGGTGGAACCCGCACCCCAGGTCCGCAGTGCGGCCACGCCGCCATCGATGACTGCCGGATGCTGCGACAACCCCAGGTAGTCGTTGGAGGCCAGGTCCAGTTCGGCGCCGACGGGGGGTCGGCTGCGCAGGGAACGTCGGAGTCCGGCCGCGCGGCGCTGCGTCTCGACCTGACCGAGCCAGGCGAGTGGAGACAGACCGAGGCGGGTCACGCGGGCTCCTCTCGGGGTGAGAATTGAACACGTCGGCGGGTCCAGTCAATTGAACACGTCGGCGGGTCCCGTCAATTGAACACGTCGGCGGGCCGACAATTGAACACCGTTCAGGTTAGAGCACGCGCGACGGCGATCATCCCGGAGGTGATCTGGTCGATCTCGGAGCGGGAGCAGATGTAGGGCGGCATGACGTAGACCAGGTTGCGGAACGGTCGGAGCCACACGCCGTGCTCGATGGCGGCCGGGGTGGCGATGCGCAGGTCCACCGGGCGATCCAACTCGAGCACGCCGATCGCACCCAGGACCCGGACATCGGCCACGTTGCCCAGCGCGGCCGCGGGCGCCAGCCCCTCGGTCAAGCCGACCTCGATGTCGCGCACCTGTTCGCGCCAGTCGCCGGCGAGCAGCAACTCCACCGATGCGACGCTGACCGCGCAGGCCAGCGCATTGGCCATGAACGTCGGCCCGTGCATGAGCGCGCCCGGCGGGTTGCCGCTGATGGTGTCCGCGACGTCGCGGGTGCACAGCGTCGCGGCCAGGGTGAGGTAGCCGCCGGTGAGTGCCTTGCCGACACACATGATGTCGGGGCTGACGGCGGCGTGGTCGGCGGCGAACATCGCCCCGGTTCTTCCGAAGCCGGTGGCGATCTCGTCGAAGATCAACAGCACGCCATGACGATCACAGGCCTCCCGCAGATCGACGAGGTAGCGGGGATCGTGGAACCGCATGCCGCCCGCGCCCTGCACCACGGGCTCGACGATCACCGCCGCGAGCTCGTCGGCGTGCCGGGCGAGCTGCTCGACGAAGTCCGCGCTGTAGGCAGGGTCGTAGTCCGACGGCGGCGGCGGGGCGAACACCTGATCGGCCAGCAGCGAGTTCGCGCCGGTCCACAGCTCATGCATGCCGCCCTGCGGATCGCACACGCTCATCGGTGTGAACGTGTCGCCGTGGTAACCCCCGCGCCATGTCATCAACCTGCTCTTGGCGCCACGACCGGTGCTGCGCCAGTACTGCAGCGCCATCTTGACCGCGACTTCCACCGAAACCGACCCGGAGTCACTGAAGAACACCGTCTCCAGCCCGTCCGGTGTCACCTCCACCAGCAGCTGGGCCAACCGAGCCGCCGGCTCGTGGGTCAACCCGCCGAACATGACGTGGTTCATCGTCGCCAGTTGCCGCGTGACGGCGGCGTCGAGCATCGGGTGGCCGTGCCCGTGGACAGCGGTCCACCAGGAGGCCATCGCGTCGAGCACCTCGACCCGACGTCCCTCGTGTATGAGAGTCAGCCAGGCACCGTGGGCACCCACCGCGACGGTCGGGGCGACGGCATCGGGGCCTATGGCGCTGTACGGATGCCAGATGTGGGCGGCATCGACAGCGCTGATCTCGGCAGGCGTCAACGCAGACACCTTCGGTAGATTAACCGTCGACCATGAACACCCTCGCCCCTGCCCGGCCGGTGTCCCGCACCGATATGGGTCCACCCCCGCCTGCCGCGACCCCTGTCATCGGGACGCGGACGTCAGGGTTCTACCGGCACGACCTCGACGGTCTGCGCGGTGTCGCGATCCTGCTCGTGGCGGTGTTCCACGTCTGGTTCGGGCGGGTGTCCGGCGGGGTCGACGTCTTCCTGGTGCTCTCCGGTTTCTTCTTCGGCGGACGACTGCTGCGCGGCGCGTTGACCCCGGGCGCCGCGCTGCGTCCGGTGCCCGAAGTGACCCGGTTGGTCCGCCGGTTGCTGCCGGCCCTGGTCGTGGTGCTGGCCGTGTCCGCGGTGCTGACGATCCTGATCCAGCCCGAGACCCGCTGGGAGACGTTCGCCGACCAGAGTCTGGCCAGTCTCGGGTACTACCAGAACTGGGAACTCGCACGCAGCGCTTCGGACTACCTGCGCGCGGGCGAGTCGGTCAGCCCGCTGCAGCACATCTGGTCGATGTCTGTTCAGGGGCAGTTCTATATCGCCTTCCTGGTGCTGATCCTGTTGTCGGCGTTCCTTTTCCGTCGAGTGCTCGGCAAGCGGATGCGGGTGGCGTTTGTCGTGGTGCTCGCCGCGCTGACCATCGCCTCGTTCGTGTACGCGATCATCGCGCACAACACCGACCAGGCCACCGCCTACTACAGCAGCTTCGCCCGCGCCTGGGAGCTTCTGCTCGGTGCTCTCGTGGGTGCGGTGGTCCCCCATGTGCGTGCTCCGATGTGGCTGCGCACCATCGCTGCGGTGGTGGCGCTGGCGGCCATCCTGTCGTGCGGCGCGCTGATCGACGGGGTCAGGGAGTTCCCCGGACCGTGGGCGCTGGTCCCGGTGGGTGCCACGTTGCTGTTCATCCTGTCGGCGGCCAATAGGTACGCCGATCCGCACACCCGGGGCCGGATCCCGGCACCGAACCGCCTGCTTGCGTCGGCACCGTTCGTGGCACTCGGAGCCATGGCGTACTCGCTGTATCTGTGGCACTGGCCGTTGCTCATCTTCTACCTCGCCTACACCGGCCGCCAAGGCGTCAACTTCATCGAGGGCGCAACAGTATTACTGGTTTCCGGGCTGCTGGCCTGGCTGACGACCCGATACGTCGAAGAGCCACTGCGCGCTCGTAATTCGTCAGCAGCAGCGGTCTCGGCGGTGCCCTCCGGATCGTCGGGGAGACTGCGCACCCGGTTGCGTCGGCCGACGATCGTGCTGGGTTCGGTCGTCGCTCTTCTCGGAGTGGCCCTGACAGCGACGTCGTTCTCGTGGCGCGAGCACGTCACCGTGCTGCGGGACAACGGCAAGGAACTCGCCGGGCTGTCCTCGCGGGATTATCCGGGCGCGCGTGCGCTGATCGACAACGCCCGGGTGCCCAAGCTGCCGATGCGCCCGACGGTGCTCGAGGCCGACGACGACATCCCGCAGTCGACGATCGACGGATGTATCAGCGACTTCGACAACGCCACGGTGATCAACTGCACCTACGGCGACGAATCGGCGACCCGCACCATTGCACTGGCCGGCGGCTCACACGCCGAACACTGGATCACCGCGCTGGACCTGCTGGGTCGACTGCACGGTTTCAAGATCGTGACCTACCTCAAGATGGGCTGCCCGCTCACGACCGAGGAGACACCGCTGGTGATGGGTGACAACCGCAAGTATCCGAAATGCCGAGAATGGAACAAGCGGGTCATGCCCAGGATCATCGCCGATCGTCCCGACTACGTGTTCACGACCTCGACCCGCCCATGGAACATCAAGCCCGGCGATGTGATGCCCTCGAGCTACCTCGGTATCTGGCAGAAGCTGTCGGACAACGGAATTCCCATCCTCGCGATGCGGGACACCCCGTGGATGGTGCGCGACGGCGAGCCGTTCTTCCCTGCCGATTGCCTTGCAGGCGGCGGAGATGCCACATCATGCGGAATCGAACGATCCGAAGTACTGTCGGATCACAACCCGACACTGGATTACGTCGCCGAGTTTCCGCTGCTGCACCCGCTCGACATGAGCAATGCGGTGTGTCGACCTGATCATTGCCGAGTCGTGGAGGGAAACGTGTTGATGTATCACGATTCCCACCACATCTCGAGCACGTACATGCGCACCATGACCAATGAGCTGGGCCGTCAGATCGCCGCCATCACCGGCTGGTGGTCGGACTGATGCCACCGTCGGAACCGGGGTCCGTGCCCACCGTATGGCCGGGCGCCTCCTACCCTCTCGGCGCCACCTACGACGGTGCCGGCACCAACTTCTCGCTGTTCTCCGAAGTCGCCGACCGGGTCGAATTGTGCCTGATCGGAAAGGACGGCCGAGAGCATCGGATCGACCTCGACGAAGTCGACGGTTACGTCTGGCACTGCTACCTGCCGACGGTGACACCTGGGCAGCGCTACGGCTTCCGGGTGCACGGGCCCTGGAGTCCCTCGTCCGGTCACCGCTGCGACCCGAGCAAGCTGCTACTCGACCCGTACGGCAAGTCATTTCACGGCGAATTCGACTTCTCCCAGGCACTGTTCTCCTACGACCTGCACGCCGATGATCTGGCCAGCGGTGGCGTGCCGCCCCAGATCGACTCACTCGGCAGCACCATGACCAGCGTCGTGATCAACCCGTTCTTCCAGTGGGGCTCTGACCGCGCTCCCCGCACCCCGTATCACGAGACAGTGATCTACGAGGCCCATGTGAAGGGCATGACGCAGGTCCACCCCGGCATCCCCCAGGAACTGCGCGGCACCTATGCCGGCCTGGCGCACCCCGTGATCATCGATCACCTGAAGTCGTTGAACGTCACCGCGATCGAGTTGATGCCGGTCCATCAGTTCCTCCACGACCACCGGCTCTTACAGCTGGACCTGAAAAATTACTGGGGCTACAACACTTTCGGCTTCTTCGCGCCGCACTCCCAGTACGCGGCCAACAAGCACGCCGGTGGCGCCGTAGCCGAGTTCAAGACGATGGTGCGCGCGTTCCACGAAGCAGGCATCGAAGTCATCCTCGACGTGGTGTACAACCACACCGCCGAAGGCAATCACCTCGGGCCGACGATCAACTTCCGCGGTATCGACAACGCCGCCTACTACCGACTCCTCGACGGCGACAACCGGTACTACAAGGATTTCACCGGTACCGGCAACAGCCTCAACGCCCGTCACCCCCACACGCTGCAGTTGATCATGGATTCGCTGCGGTACTGGGTGCTCGATATGCACGTCGACGGGTTCCGATTCGACCTGGCCGCGACGCTGGCGCGCGAGTTCTACGACGTGGACCGGTTGTCGGCGTTCTTCGATCTGGTCCAGCAGGACCCGGTGGTCAGCCAGGTGAAGCTCATCGCCGAACCGTGGGACATCGGCGAAGGCGGTTACCAGGTCGGGAACTTCCCAGGTTTGTGGACCGAGTGGAACGGGAAGTATCGCGACACTGTGCGTGATTACTGGCGGGGCGAACCCGCGACCCTAGGCGAGTTCGCGTCCCGGCTGACCGGGTCGTCAGACCTCTACGAGGCGACGGGCCGACGCCCGAGCGCCAGCATCAACTTCGTCACCTGCCATGACGGTTTCACGCTGAATGACCTCGTGTCGTACAACGAGAAGCACAACGCAGCCAACGGCGAGGACAACCGCGACGGGGAGAGCCACAACCGGTCGTGGAACTGCGGCGTCGAGGGGCCCACCGACGACCCCGAGATCCTCGCACTGCGCGGCAAGCAGATGCGCAACATCCTGGCCACGCTGATGCTGTCGCAGGGCACCCCGATGATCGCCCACGGCGACGAGATCGGCCGAACCCAGCAGGGCAACAACAACGTCTACTGCCAGGACTCCGAACTCTCCTGGATGGACTGGTCGCTGTGCGAGACCAACGGCGACCTGCTGGAGTTCACCCGCAAGGTGGTGAAGTTCCGCAAGACCCATCCGGTGTTCCGGCGGCGGCGGTTCTTCGAGGGAAAGCCGATCCGCACCGGCACCGAGGCCAGGGACATCGCCTGGCTCACCCCTGCGGGCAAGGAGATGGACCCCGAGGACTGGGAGACCGGCCTCGGCCAGTGTGTGGCGGTGTTCCTCAACGGACAGGCCATCCCGGCCCCCAACGAACGCGGCGAACGGGTTGTCGACGACTCCTTCCTGCTGTGCTTCAACTCTCACGACGAGGTCCAGGATTTTGTCGCGCCGCGCAGCGACTACTACGCGAAGGAATGGACTGCCGATCTGGACACCGCCGACCCCACCGGCAGCACCGACTTCGTGGTGAAGGCCGGCGAGAAGATCACGCTGCAGCCCCATTCGGTCCTCGTCCTGCGCAAGACCGCCTGACATGAGAGTGGCATCCACCTACCGACTGCAGATGCGCGGCCCGGCCAGTGGCGAGGCGTTCACCTTCGCCGACGCCGAGGCACTGGTCGACTATTTCGCCGAACTGGGCGTCTCGCATCTGTACCTGTCCCCCATCCTCACCGCCTCCGAAGGCTCCAGCCACGGGTACGACGTGACCGACCCGACCACGGTGTCCGCCGAACTCGGTGGGCCCGAAGGCTTTCGGAGCCTCGCCGAGAAAGCACGTTCGGCGGGACTGGGAATCGTCGTTGATATCGTGCCGAACCACGTCGGCGTCGACGTCCCCAAGCAGAACCGGTGGTGGTGGGATGTCCTGACCCACGGACGCGAATCGACGTTCTCCTCATATTTCGACATCGACTGGGCGCTGGACCCCGACGGCCGGATCGTGTTGCCCGTACTGGGTTCCGACGACGATGTCGCCGACCTGGTGGTCGACGGTGACGTGCTGCGACTCGGCGACCTGCAATACCCGATCAGTCCCGGCACCGGCACCGGCACCGGGCCGGAAGTGCACGACCGGCAGCACTACAAGCTGATCGGCTGGCGCAACGGCATCTGCGGCTATCGGCGCTTCTTCTCGATCACCTCACTGGCGGGCCTGCGACAGGAGGACCGAGAGGTCTTCGACGCCACCCACGCCGAGGTCGGTCGCTGGTTCGCCGAGAACCTGGTCGATGGCATCCGAATCGACCACCCGGACGGATTGTCCGATCCCGCAGGCTATCTGGCGTGGCTGCGGGAACTCACCGGACCGGACGCCTGGATCGTCATCGAGAAGATCCTCGCCGTCGACGAGCCGCTGGACCCCAGCCTGCCCGTGGCGGGCACCACCGGGTACGACGTACTCCGCGAGACCGGTGGGCTCTTCGTCGACCCCACCGGCGCCGAATCGCTCACCGGTCTGGTCGAGTCCGCCGGAGTCGACCATTCGGCGACCCCGGGGATCGCGCGCGCGCTCAAGGTCGCCGCTGTCACCGACACGCTCGCAAGCGAACTGCGACGGCTGTGCCGGGCGGTCGTTGCGGCCACCGGCCGCGAC
>NZ_JBAUJR010000454.1:0-4925 GCF_049683935.1 Mycobacterium sp.
GGGTGTGGGCGTCCCCGGCGCTGGCGGCGGCGACGATGCTGGTGAGGTGCTCGGCGAGCTTGAGTGCCGGGCCTGGGACTTCGGGGCCCAGGTCGAGGAAGTGCTGCAGATCGGCGACCAACATGACCTGGTCACTGTATCGGCCACATAGCGCGACGGCCTGCTTCAGGTAGTGCTGGCGGTGCGTCGTTTGCGGGCATGAGCCAGTCGGTAAGAGCTGGTGCCGGTTTCGATGATCTGCCCGGCGAAGGTCAACCGGTCGACAATGGCCGCGCACAATCGTGGGTCGGTGAAGGTTTTGGTCCACGCCGAGAACGGTTCGTTGGAGGCGATCGCCACCGCCGAGCGTTCTTCGCGTTCGGTGAGCACCTGGAACAGCAGCTCCGCGCCGCGGCGGTCTAATCGCAGGTAGCCCAGCTCGTCGATCAGCAGCAAATCGACCCGGCCGTAGCGGGTGATCAACTTACTGAGCTGGGCGTCGTCGGCGGCTTCGACGAGCTCGTTGACCAGCTTGCTGGCCAATGTGTAGCGGACGCGGTAGCCAGCCTCGGCGGCCAGGGTTCCCAGTCCGATCAGCAGGTGGCTTTTGCCGGTCCCGGAGTCACCGATCAAGCACAATGGCTCACCGGCTTTGACCCAGGCGCAGGTGGCTAGGGTCCCGATCACCGCCGGGTTGATTGCCGGGTTGGCCTCAAAGGTGAACTCGTCGAGCCGTTTTAGCCGAGGAAACCCGGCGTCATGAATGCGGCGCTGCGCCCGGCGGCGGTCGCGGTCCTCGCATTCGGCGATCATCAGCTCCGAGAGGAAACCCAGGTAGGACTGTTGTTCGCGTTCGGCCGCGGCGGCGATCTCGGAGAAGCGGTCGCGGATCGTGGGCAGTCGCAGCATGCGGGCGCCCTGTTCGATCGCCGCGACCGCGGCCTGGTCGGTGACGGTGCGACGCTGCGTGCTCATGAGCTCTGCCGGCCCAGCAGGGTGTCGTAGGGGGCCACCGACGGCAGCGGACGCTCATCGACGAGCGCGGCGCCGAGGTGGTGGTGGGCGAGCAGGAGCACCTCCGCCGCGACGTCAGAGCTGTTCTGATGCCGGCCAGCGCCGGTGCGACGTTCGGCGGCCTTGCGGGCTTCCAACGCCACCACATCAGCATTGGCCGAGCCCACCGACAGGGCGGCACTGATGCCGGCCAACACATCTACGCGATCCAAGTGTCGGTGCAGCAGCAGCACTTCCACCAAGGCACGGGTGCCGGCGGCGTCGCCATAGGTCTTTCGGGCGGCAGCCCACCATGCGTCGTGTTCGGTGGTGAACATCTTGGCTGCCCGTGCCTGAGCCAGCGCGGTGGCCCCGGGCAGCGCCCCGGGTTTGCGGGCCAGGATCTCCAGATAGTGGTCCAAGTCCAGCACTTTGGTGCCCTTGCCGACCGCGCGGGGATGCCGCGCCACCACGGTGGTGCGGTCATAGACGGTGACGTGGGAAGCCGACAGTTTCACCCGCAGCCGGTGCCCGATGAACCTGGCCGGCACCGAGTACTGATTGCAGCGCACCATGATCTGGGCGTACCGATCCACCCGCGGGGTTACCGTCAACGCCGTATCAAACGGCTCGTCAGTGACCGGCCGCAGCGCCAGTTTCTCCAGTTCCCAGTCCTGGCCAACACTATTGGCGCGGTTGGCGATCCGACGGTAATCGTCAGCGTCATCAGCAGCGGCCAGCACAGCGTTGAGCTCGTCAATGGAGTCGACCACCGGCATCGGCACGCAGTGGTTGCGCCTGAATCGGCCACCCTCGCCCTCCACACCACCTTTCTCGTGGCTGCCGTCGTGACCGGGCCGGCAGTACCAGGCTTCGAAACCGTAGTGCGACCGGAAGGCGATCCAACGCTCGTTTTCCTGACGAGATCGCCCGAACAGCACCTGCTTGACCGCACTGTTGAGGTTGTCGTAGCGGATCTTGTCGACCGGCACGCCGCCGAGCCGGGCGAACCCATAGACGTGGCCTTCCAGGAACGCCTCCTGGCCTTGGGTCGCGAACGCCCGATGCGCTGAGCGCCCCGAGAACGACAACCGCATCGTGAACAGCGCAGTCTTGGTCTTCACCCCAGCCAGCACCACCCACAGATCATGGAAGTCGACCTCGGCCTCGGCTCCCGGCCGATATGTCTGAGGCACGAACCCTGCTTCCAACGCCCGGCCCGCTTCCGCCGCGACCTGCGGGCGACGTTTCCGGATATGGTCGCGCACCGTCGAATACGACAAACCGTCAGCGTCATGTTCATCGACCAGACGCGCCAAAACCCGTCGGGCGGTGTGGCGTTGCTTCTTCGGGGCATCCAGATCCGATCGCAGCATCTCATCGATCGCCGCTTTGAACGGCTCCAACCGGGGCGCCACCCGCTGAACCGTCCTGCGCGGCGGCGGCACTGCCGATTCCAACGCCTGGCGCACCGTGCGCCGATGCACCCGATACTTATCGGCTAGCGCCCGGATCGACAAACCCTCAACCCGATAATCCCGGCGGATCGCCGCGAACTGCTCCACCCTTGACCTCACTTTCCAGCCACCACCTCTCACCAGCGATCCGGGCTATCCGGAACCGCACGTGATCACTGTCAGGTGGGGCCACTTCACGTCGTCACAACCGACGCGGAGTGTCGTAAAGATGGGCCAAATCAGACCGTCACAACGGCACACCGCGACCACACAGGTGGAGCCATTCCCAGCCGTCCACCCGGGGCCAAATCAGGCTGTCACAGCCAATCGCGCATGCAGCACCGTGCACTGATCCAAGTAGTGGCTGGGGAACAGGTCCGACAACGCACCGATGTCGTAGCAGTCCGATTCTCCGCGTGACCACAGCGCACCCAGAACATGCCGTTGGAGCGCTCCGGGTCCCCGCGACACCCGATGATTCTAAGTGTGCCTCGAGCCATTTAAGTGTTGCCTGAAGCAAAGTCCCGTCGGATGTCCAGGTCAAAATTAGTGCTGGCCCACACCGTTGCACCGGTGCGGGCCAGCGAAGTGTCCCCACGTCTGAGGTCAGGAACATTCATGAGATTAGACCCTCCGCCCAAGCACGCGATGCGTGTCCACGAACTCGCCAAGGAGCTGGGGTGGCCCCCCGGGCGGCTCGTCGATGAACTGCGCAGCCGCGGCGAATGGGTGAAGTCGGCGATGAGCACTCTGGAGGCCCCGGTTGTGCGAGACATTCGGCGCGACTTCGCCGCCGCCAGCCCGGAGGCCGATCTCGAGAAATCCCTGGAACCAGCTTTCTACGGCGACTCCGCCGACTTGGCCGCCATCACCAGCGAGCCCGACGAGACGTTCGCCGAGGCCCTTGCGCGGGTCAAGGCTGAACCGTCGCGCCAACGAAAGTCGGCGACGTCGAAGGCCAACCGGTGGCACTTGCCGGTGCTGGAGGCGCTGCTCGACGAGATCATCGCGCAGCGCTCCGGACATCTCGGTCAGTCCTGTGGCGAGCCCTTCAGGTGGGAGCTGAAGAAGGCCGAGCAATGGCACGTGCAGTGGGCCAAGGCGCGCCTCACCGGTCTCGACGATGAGGACCCCATCGTCATCCAGTGGATCCGGCTCAGCGGTGGGCAGCGACCTCAGCTGGCAGCGGAGCTTTCCAGCGCGGACATCACCCCCGACGAGGCAGGTCTGAGGCTGGGGTACGGCGGGCGCATCGATCTACGGATGGACACGCTCTACGCCCGGTTCCGCGATCGGCGCCTTACCCGCTCAGAGGTGATCGTCGCGGTGCGTCAGTGGCGTCAGAACAACGCCACCGGCTGATCCACCCAGGACCTGTCGTTTCCGTGCTGCCCGCTCCGCGGGTTGCATACGGGTTTGACCAGTGCCCTTGTAGCGTTGCTAATCATGGCGACGGCAGGTGGGGGGGCACGCGGTGCCCTGATGGATCGCCTGATCAACAAGAACGACGCGGTCCGCAGTGAGGCCACCATTCAGTCCGACGTCCGAATGATGCTCCTAGATCCCGAACTGGGCCTGGCCGAGCAGGACCTAGATGTCGATTTGGAGACCCCGGCCGGTCACGGCCGCCGGATCGACGTCGAGGTGGGCTGCACCGTCATCGAGGTAAAGCGTTCACTGGCGGCGCCGGCGGCACTCGCCGCGGCGCGCCAGCAATTAGCCGGCTACGTGACGACTCGATCATCGGAAATGGGTCAACGCTACGTCGGCATCCTCACCGACGGCCGACAGTGGCTGGCCTACCACGAAGTGGACGGTGAACTGCGTCAAGCCACCCAGATTTCCACCGCCTCGGGTGACGCCGGCGCCGAGGAACTGCTGCGCTGGCTCGAAGGGGTCCTGGCCACCCGCAGGGCGATACTTCCGACCCCGATCGAGATTGCCGAACGTCTCGGCGCAACGAGTTCCTCACATGCTTTGGACTACTCGACGCTGGCCGCGATCTACGCCGTCGGCAAGGATCTGCCGACGGTGCGGTTGAAGCGCGAACTGTGGGTCAAGCTACTGCGCGGCGCCTTGGGCACGCAGTTCATCGACAGTGATGAGTTGTTCCTCGAACACACCCTGCTCGTCAACTCCGCCGAAATCATCGCCCACCTCGTCCTGGGATTGCAGGCTGAGGACCTAGCGCCGGCGACGCTGCTGTCAGGCGATCAGTTCGCCGTCGCGGGTCTGCACGGAGTCGTCGACCGGGACTTCTTCGACTGGGTGCTCGAAGTGCCCGACGGTGAGGGTTACGTCGCCTCGCTGGCTCGTCGACTGTCGCGTTTCGACTGGTCGGCCGTCGAGCACGACGTACTCAAGGTGCTCTACGAGTCGGTGATATCGGCGCAAACCCGCAAGGCACTCGGCGAGTACTACACCCCGGACTGGCTCGCCAATCGTATTGTCTCCCAAACGGTTACCGATCCACTTAATCAGCGGGTCCTCGATCCC
>NZ_JBAUJR010000455.1:0-15398 GCF_049683935.1 Mycobacterium sp.
CAGCGGCGCTGTTCCTCACCGGCTTCGGCGATCACGCTGGCCAGCCTGCCGCTCACCCGCAGCTCCGGCGCATGCTCGAGCGCAAGCATCGCCGCGGTGTCCCGTTGCGAATGATGTTCGACCGCAACACTTTCTGCGGCCCTGGCGGACCGCGCCGAGACTGCTGGGGCGAGCACCCCCGCGATCAGCAGGCAGCAGGCCAGCACAGCTGCGGCCGCGGGGGAGATCACCGCGATCACCACGACCGCCGCCACACCCAGGACTGCGGCGACGCACGCAGGCACCACCGCGCGCACCAGGACGTCGGCCAACTCGTCGACATTGGATCCGACCCGTGCCACCAGATCACCACTGTGCCGTCGCATGACGGCGTCCACCGGCCCGGTGGCGAGCCGGAGGAAGAGTTGCTCGCGGGCAGACCCCGCCGCGCGTAATGCGGTGTCGTGCGAGGCCAACCGTTCGCAGTAGCCCAGCACGCCGCGGGAGATGCCGAGCGCGCGCACACACACCACGGCGACCGTCAGGTGCAGCACCGGCGGCATCTCCCAGGCTCTGGTGATCAACCACGCCGAAACCCCGGCCAGCGCAAGCGCGCTGCCCAACGCCCCCACCCCGAAGGCGACGGCCAGCGCCACCCGGGCCAGCCGCGGTCGCAGTAGGTTCCACGCCCGAAATTCACTGCGGGACATGGGCAGCCCCCATCGCTACGACGGCGTCCCCGATTGCCAGCACCGGGTCCCGGTGCCCGACGACCAGCACGGTGGCCCCGCGGACGGCGCGGCGGCCGATGGCTCCCAGCACCCGATCTTCGGTCGGGCCGTCGAGATGCGCGGTGGGTTCGTCGAGCAGGAGCAGGGGTGCGGCCGACCCTAGGACCCGTGCGAGTCCGAGTCGCTGCCGCTGCCCCAGCGACAGGCCCACACCGCCGCGGCCGATCACGGTGTCGAGGCCGTCGGGCAGTTCGGCGATGACAGCGTCGAAGGCCGCATCCCGGCAGGCCTGCGTCAGGTCCGGCAGCGGGCCGAACAACTCGAGGTTGTCCAGGACGGTGCCCGGGACGAGTACGGGTCGCTGGGCCAGCCACGCCACCTGTGCCCACCACCGCTGCAGGTCCAGTTCGGCCACATCGACGCCGTTGACGGTGATTCGGCCCGGTCCCAGGCCGAGAATGGCCTGCAACAACGTGGACTTGCCGATGCCGTTCGGACCCGTCAGGACGGTGACCCGGCCGGGTCGGGCGGTCAGGTCCGGATCGCCGATCGCCACCGTCAACGGTGCCTGCACCTCTCGCGTCCCGGACGGTGGGGCCTCCGCCGCGTCGATGAACCGAAAAGCCGCTTGCACCGCGGTCTTTCCGTCCTGCGCCGAGTGAAACGCCGCTCCGACGCGACGCAGCGGCCAGAACACCTCCGGGGCGAGCAACAGCGCCGTCAGGCCGACCGTCAGTGTCATCTCGCCGTACACCAGTCGCATGCCGACGCTGACCGCGACCAGCGCCACCCCGAGTGTCGCGAGCAGTTCGAGCACCAGTGCAGACAGGAACGCGATCCGCATCGTGGCCATCGCCGAGCGACGATGCGCCGCGCTGAGTTCGGCGATCCGCACAGCCGCACCCTGCGCCCGCCCCAGAGCTCGCAAGGTGGGCAGTCCGGCGACCAGATCGAGCAGTCGGGACTGCAGTGTCGACATCGCCGCCAGCGCGGCCGCGGACCGATCGGCGGTCGCCAGCCCGATGAGCACCATGAAGATCGGGATCAATGGCAGCGCGATCAGCACGATCACCGCTGACGGCCAGTCGTAGATTGCAATCACCGCAGCGGTTGCCGGCGTGAGGATTGCGGCGAGGAACAACGACGGGACGTACGTCGTGAAGTACAACCGAAGGCCGTCCAGTCCGCGGGTGACGACGATGGCGGCGTCGTCTCGGCGCCGGTTGAGTTCGCGTGGCGGCAGCGAGGTGGCGGTGTCCAGTACCCGGTCGGTGAGATCGGCGATCACCGAACTGGCCCCACGTTGCGCCAGCCTGTTCTGCAGCCAGAGCACCAGTGCGCGAACGGTCCACAGCACCACCAGGATTGTGATCGGCACGGCATGCTCGTCGAATTCACGTGAGGTCGGGTCGGTGATCACCCGGGCCACGACTGCGGCGAGCACCACCGCCGAGGCAATGGTGCAGGCCGCGGTGACGACGCCGCACACCGTGGTGGCGACCAGGAACCGACGCATCGCCGCCGACGCCCGCCACAGTCGCGGGTCGATCGGGGCGCGCGTGTTCTCTGTCAGGACCGGCGCCTCGACAATCCGATGGATTCCGGTATCTCCTCGGCGCTGATCCGCTTGCGGAACACCCAGTACGACCACGCCTGGTACCCGATGACCAACGGGAGCAGGGCGAGCGACGCCCACGTCATGATCCGCAACGTGTACGGGGTCGACGAGCCGTTCTCGATGGTGACGTTCCACTCGGGGTTGAGCGTCGACGGCAACAGGTTCGGGTACATCGAGCCGAAGATCAGGACGGCCACCGCAGCGATCACGAGGACCATCGACGCAAACGCCCAGCCTTCGCGGGTGCCCCGCCACACCAGTGCCACCGACGCCAGCAGCGCCACCACCGCCACTCCCAGCGCGAGCCAGGTCCACGGCTTGCCGTAGACGAGTTGGGTCCACAGCCCGAACCCGCCGGCCAGGACTATCACCGCGATCGACAGCGCCCGGCCGAACCGGAAAGCGTCGTCGCGAATGACCCCTGCGGTCTTCAGCGTGATGAACACCGATCCGTAGAACGCGAACAGCGAGGCGGTGGCCAGTCCGCCGAGCAGAGTGTAAGGGCTGAGCACGTCACCGATGCCTGCCAGCGAATTCCCGTCCGCGTCGAGGGGTAGGCCGCGCAACAGAATCGCGAACGCCACGCCCCACAGGATCGCCGGTAGCCACGAGCCGAGCGCAATGCCGATGTCGGCCCATCGCCGCCACTGGGGATCGTTGATCTTGCCGCGCCACTCGATGCCGACGATGCGCAGGATCATGCCAAAAAGTATTGCCAGCAGCGGCAGGTAGAGCGCCGAGAACAGCGAGGCGTACCAGTTGGGGAAGGCTGCGAACATCGCGGCACCGGCGGTGATGAGCCATACCTCGTTGGCATCCCAGACAGGTCCGATCGTGTTGAGCACCGCGCGTCGTCGAACGTCGGGATCGCCGTCACCGCTGGCGCCCAGCGGAGCCATCAACATGCCCACGCCGAAATCGAATCCCTCAAGCACCAGGAACCCGAGGAACAGCACGGCGATCAGGTAGAACCACAGCTCGTACAGTGGCACGGCGATCTCCTAGTAGGCGAACGACAGTGGTGCCACGTCGTCCTTGTCGGGGGGTGTCGGCGGTGCCGGTTCCGAGTCGTGTTCCTGCGGCCCTTCGGTCACATAGCGGCGCATCAGGTAGAACCACACCACCGCGAGGGCGCCGTAGAGAAGCGCGAACACCCCGAGTGAGAACAGCACCGTCCCGGCGGAATGGTTGGACACTCCGTCCTGCACCGTCATTCGCACCATCTGGTCGCCGGTCGGGTTGGGTACCACCACCCAGGGCTGGCGGCCCATCTCGGTGAATATCCAGCCGGCCGAGCTCGCCAGGAACGGGGTCGGAATGGTGAGAATGCCCAACCGTCCGTACCAGCGCTGATCAGGTATCCGACCCCGGCGGGTCAGCCAGAGGCTCAACATGGCGAACGCCACCGGGACCAGCAGCAGCCCGATCATCACCCGAAACGCCCAATAGGTGACGAACAGGTTGGGGCGGTAGTTCCCGGGACCGAACTTCTCTTCGGCTTCCCGTTGAAGGTCCTCGACACCTTGCAGCGTCACCCCCGAGAACTTGCTCTCGGCGAGGAACGGCAGCACGTAGGGCACCTCGATGACGCGGGTGATGCTGTCGCAGTTGTTGTGCGTGCCGACGGTCAGGATCGAGAAGTCGGGGTCGGTTTCGGTGTGGCACAACGATTCCGCGGATGCCATCTTCATTGGCTGCTGTTCGAACATCAACTTGCCCTGCACGTCGCCGGTGGCGACCAGTCCGACCGCGGCGATCAACGCGACGAGGCTTCCGAGAATCGTTGCGGGGCGGTACATCGTGCGCGCCTCGGTCTCCTCTGACCTCGTGTGGGAGCGGACCATCAGCCACGCGCAGATCCCGGCGACGAACGCGCCCGCGGTCAGCAGCGACGCGGTGATCGCATGCAGGAAGGCCCAGATCGCGGTGTTGTTGGTCAGTAGTGCGCCGAAGTCGATGAGCTCTGCCCGGCCGGACTCCGGGTTGAACCTGGCGCCGACGGGATGCTGCATGAACGAGTTCGCGGCGATGATGAAATACGCCGAGGCGTTGACGCCGAAAGCGACGATCCAGATGCACGCCAGATGCACCAGGCGCGGTAGCCGACTCCACCCGAAGATCCACAGCCCGATGAACGTGGACTCGAAGAAGAATGCGATCAGACCTTCGAAGGCGAGCGGGGCGCCGAAGATGTCACCCACGAATCGGGAGTACTCGCTCCAGTTCATGCCGAACTGGAACTCCTGCACGATGCCGGTGGCGACGCCGATGGCGAAGTTGATCAGGAAGAGTTTGCCGAAGAACCGGGTGAGCCGGTACCAGGCGGGGTTGTCGGTGACCACCCACACCGTCTGCATGATGGCGATCAGCGGAGCCAGGCCGATCGTGAGTGGGACGAAGATGAAGTGGTAGACGGTGGTGATCCCGAACTGCCACCGCGACACATCCAATGCGTCCATGCCACTCCCAGAGCTCGCCCGATCCTAACTACGACACAGTGTAGTAGCTTCTTCGGCCGCAGGCGCTAGGGACTTTCGGCCTCATTCAGCCACTGGAGCTGTGACTTTCTCCTTGAACTCGGTGATGTCCTTGCTTGCCTTGCGGATACCGAACGCCGACACGATCTCGAACACGCCGATCACGATGAGCCAGATGCCGACGACCATGGTCAGGGTCGCCAGCGATTCGAACGGCGAGGCCAGCAGGACCACGCCGGCGATCAGGCTGATCACACCGATGAAGATCTCCCAGCCGCGGCCGGGGAGGGTGGGATCGCTGATGGCCGAGACCGCGGTGGCGACGCCTCGGAAGATGAAGCCGATACCGATCCAGATGGCCAGCAGCAGGATCGACTCCTGCAGGCTGCGGAAGCACAGAACGGCCAGGATCAGGGCGGCCGCTCCGCTGATGAACAGCAGCACCCGACCGCCTGCCGAGACGTGCAAGCTGAACGCGAAGAAGACCTGCGTGATGCCCATGATCAACAGGTAGGCGCCGAAGAACAGGGCGGCGACCAGGATGGTGATCCCGGGCCAGGCCAGCACCATGATCCCGAGGATGACGGCGAGCACGCCGGAAAACAGCGTGTTCTTCCACAGATGCTGCAACATGCCTGGGGGAGCGGCGGTTTCCATCCGCGAAGTGTTGCACACAAGATCAATGGCGAGCCTGATTTTGCCGTACGGCTGTGATGTCTCTACGCGGTCGTTAATGTTCCGTTACCGGCGCTGCACGTCGGGTCATCGGTCGTTAACGTCCTTGGCTGGAGATGCCTGGAGGACCAGGCGACCCGAAGCAGAAAGTAGAGACAAACGTGTTGGGTGGATTCCAAGACCGTCGGACCAAGCTCTGGCGGATCGCGGCCGTGTTTGCCGCCACCGGCGCTCTGGCCCTTTCAGGCTGTTCGAGCAGCTCGGAGTCGAGTGACCCGGATGCCCCGACGGAAGCCGCGCCCGCCGAGATGGTCGAGGCGATCGCGAACACCGTGCCAGAGGCCATCAAGTCGTCAGGGACGTTGATCATCGGCGTGAACATTCCCTACGCCCCGAACGAGTTCAAGGATCCCGACGGAAAGATCGTCGGGTTCGACGTCGACCTGATGAACGCCGTCGCCGGGACGCTGGGGCTGACCCCCGAATACCGGGAGGCGGACTTCGCCAAGATCATTCCGTCGATTCAGGGTGGGACCTTCAACGTCGGCATGTCGTCGTTCACCGACAGCAAGGAGCGCGAGGAGCAGGTCGACTTCGTGACCTACTTCTCCGCGGGCACGCTGTGGGCCCAGCCCGCCGGCGGCGACGTCGACCCGGAGAATGCGTGCGGCAAGAAGGTCGCGGTACAGGCGACGACGGTCCAGGAGACCGACGAACTGCCGGCGCGCAGCCAGGCGTGCACCGCCGCCGGCCAGCCCGCGATCGAGATCATCCCGTTCGACAGCCAGGATGCGGCCACCAATGCCGTCGTGCTCGGACAGGCCGACGCCATGTCGGCGGATTCACCGGTCACGCTGTATGCGATCAAGCAGACCAACGGCAAGCTCGAGCAGGCCGGCGAGGTGTTCGACTCGGCGCCCTACGGCTGGCCGGTGCAGAAGGGCTCACCACTGGCCCAGTCGCTGCTGCAGGCTCTCGAGCACCTGATCGAGACCGGCAAGTACGAGGAGATCGCCGCGAACTGGGGTCTCGAGGAGGGCATGATCGACAAGCCGGTGATCAACGGCGCCGTCTCCTGATTCAGCAGAGGCAACGCACATGACTGATGTCGGCACGCCGCCACAAGCCATCGACGCCATCCCGTTGCGCCACCCCTGGCGTTGGGTGGCGGCGGTCGCCATCGTCGTCCTGGTGGGGCTGTTCCTGTACGGCGCCGCGACCAACCCGGCATACGGTTGGTCGACCTACCGGGAGTACCTGTTCAACGAGCGAATCATGCTCGGGGTGTTCAACACGCTGCAGTTGACGGTCTATTCGATGGTCATCGGCATCGTGCTCGGGGTCGTTCTGACGATCATGCGGCTGTCGTCGAACCCGGTGTTGAGCGCGGTGTCGTGGGTGTTCCTGTGGATCTTCCGCGGTACCCCGGTGTACGTGCAGTTGGCGTTCTGGGGACTGTTCCCGACGATCTACCAGAACCTGCGGTTGGGGGTGCCGTTCGGACCGGCGCTGTTCGAATTCAACCTGCAGACGCTGTCCATTCCTTTTGCGCTGGCGATCATCGGACTGGCCCTCAACGAGGCCGCCTACATGGCCGAGATCATCCGTGCCGGCATCACCTCGGTTCCGGAAGGGCAGATGGAAGCCTCGACGGCCCTGGGCATGTCGTGGGGGATGGCGATGCGGCGCACGGTGCTCCCGCAGGCGATGCGGGTGATCATCCCGCCGACCGGCAACGAGGTCATCAGCCTGTTGAAGACCACGTCGCTGGTGACAGCGGTCCCGTACTCGTTCGACTTGTACAGCATCGCGACCCGGGAGATCGCGGCGCGAACCTTCGAACCGGTGCCGCTTCTCATGGTGGCGGCCACGTGGTACCTGATCATCACGAGTGTGCTGATGGTCGGACAGTTCTATCTGGAGCGGTACTTCTCCCGAGGCGCGTCCCGCAAGCTGACCACGAAGCAACTCGATGCGCTGGCCCTGGCGCAGCAACCGCCGGCCGGCTGAGAGGCACACGAATGACCGCAGAAGCGACAACCGGCCGACCGATGGTCAAGGCCGAACTCGTGTGCAAGGATTTCGGCGCGCTCAAGGTGCTCAAGGGCATCACGCTGGAGGTGCAGGAAGGCGAGGTGATGGTGCTCGTCGGACCGTCCGGCTCCGGCAAGTCGACGTTCCTGCGTTGCATCAATCATCTGGAAACGGTCACGGCCGGAAGGCTTTACGTCGATGGCAGGCTGGTCGGATACAACGAGCGTGGCAGCAAACTCTATGAGATGAAGCCGCGTGATGTCGCCAAGCAGCGCCGCGAGGTCGGGATGGTGTTCCAGCACTTCAATCTGTTCCCGCACCGGACCGCACTGGGCAACATCATCGAGGCTCCGCTGAACGTGAAGGGCGTCAAGAAGAGCGAAGCGGTCGAGCGGGGCAAGGACCTGCTGGACCAGGTGGGGATGGCCGACAAGGCGGGGGCCTATCCGGCGCAACTGTCGGGCGGACAGCAGCAACGGGTGGCGATCGCGCGCGCTCTGGCGATGAACCCCAAGCTGATGCTGTTCGACGAACCCACCTCGGCGCTGGACCCCGAATTGGTGGGCGAGGTGCTCGCCGTGATGAAGAAGCTTGCCTCCGAGGGCATGACGATGGTGGTGGTGACCCACGAGATGGGCTTCGCGCGTGAGGTCGCCGACGAGGTGGTGTTCATGGATGCCGGCGTCGTCGTCGAACGCGGTGACCCTGTCGAGGTGATGAGCAACCCGCAACACGAACGGACACAAGCGTTTCTCTCCAAGGTGATGTAACACCCGACCCGGCCACACCGTTGTGGCGGGCGGCCCAGGTGTTCCGTCTGCTCAGCTGCGTCTACGCGCTGGGATTCCAGTTCGCGATCAACCCGGAGATGGAGCACCCGGCGGCAGGCTGGCTGCTGTCCGCAGTCCTGATCGGCTGGAGCGCAGCGTGTGCGGTGGCCTATCTGCAGGGGTTCGGTCGCAGGCCCGCGTGGGTGGTCGCCGAGATCGTCGTGGTGTTGGCGCTGGTGCTCTCGACCGAGCTCATCGCATCCGACCAATGGGTTGCCGACAACCAGTCCTGGCCTACCACCCTCTGGGCGACCAACGCCACCATCTCGGCCGCGATCCTCTTCGGCCCGATCGGCGGGATGCTCGCCGGTCTGGCGGTGATGGCGGCCAGCGCTGCACTGAAGGGCTACGTTCACATCGACCTCGGCCGAAACGCCACCATCGTGATCGAGTTGGCTGTCGGCCTCGCCGTCGGGATGGCCGCCCAGACAGCACGGCGCGCGCACGCCGACCTGGAACAGGCGGCCCGATTGTCCGCGTCGCTCGAGGAGCGGGAACGGCTGTCGCGGCAGGTGCACGACGGTGCGATCCAGGTGCTGGCGCTGATGGCGCGGCGGGGACGCGAAATCGGCGGTGAAACCGCACAATTGGCCGAACTGGCGGGCGAACAGGAACGCGCGCTGCGACGTCTGGTCAGCGCGGGTGAGGTGAAGTCGCCCGACGGCGCGAGCGCCGACATCGGTGTGCTGCTACGGCGCCGAGCCTCGGATCGGGTATCGGTCAGCGTGCCGGCCGAACCGGTTCTGCTCGATGCGGCGGTGGCCGACGAACTCTTCGCCGCGGTCTGCAACGCGCTCGACAATGCCGAGGCACACGCCGGGCCCAGCGCCCGCGCGTATGTCCTGCTCGAGGATCTCGGTGACTCCGTCACCGTCAGCGTGCGCGACGACGGGGTCGGGATCGCGGACGGACGGCTCGACGAAGCGGTGGGTCAGGGACGTGTGGGCATATCAAAATCTATTGTGGGAAGGATGAATTGGTTGGGCGGCCGGGCCGAGCTGAGCACCGAACCCGGAGCCGGGACGGAGTGGGAGTTGACGGTACCGCGCGGGGCACCGAGGTGAGCGAGCAGCAGACCACCGTGATGGTGGTCGACGACCACCCGATCTGGCGCGAGGCCGTCGCCCGGGATCTGGCCGACGACGGCTTCGACGTGGTGGCGACCGCAGACGGTGTCGGATCGGCAAAGCGCCGGGCGGCCGTCGTGCTGCCCGCAGTGGTGGTGATGGACATGCGGCTGGCCGACGGCGATGGCGCGCAGGCGACGGCGGAAGTGCTTGCCGTGTCGCCGGCCTCGCGCATCCTGGTGCTCTCCGCATCCGACGAGCGCGACGATGTCCTCGAGGCGGTCAAGGCGGGCGCTCTCGGCTATCTGGTCAAGAGCGCGTCCAAACAGGAGCTCGCGGATGCGGTCCGGGCCACCGCTCAGGGGCGTGCGGTGTTCACGCCCGGTCTGGCCGGTCTGGTGCTGGGTGAGTATCGCCGGATCGCCCGGGACTCCGCCGGATCGGCCGGTCCCAGCCTGACCGAGCGCGAGACCGAAGTGCTGCGGCATGTCGCCAAGGGACTGACGGCCAAGCAGATCGCGACGCGTCTGTCGCTGAGCCACCGCACGGTGGAGAACCATGTGCAGGCGACTTTTCGCAAGCTGCAGATCGGGAATCGGGTGGAACTGGCGCGCTACGCCATCGAACACGGCCTCGACGAGTAGTTGTACTCATCCGCTGTCCGGGCTTTCGCTGCCACGATGGCGGCATGACCGAACCGCACACCGCCGTCATCTCCCGGCTCGCCGCGGATTTCGCCGGGATCTCCCATCAGCTCGCCCGGGTGTCGAACGATCTGGCCGCACTCGACCGGATCCTCGCCGGGCGCCCGCCCATGCCGGCACCCCCGCAGTCGGGCTACTGGCCGCAACCCCCGCAGCCCCCGCGGCCTCCGCAGGCTTATCAGCCGCCGCCACCTCCGCCTTTCCGCCCGCCCCAGCCTGTGGTGGCGCCGCCGAAGCGTGAGCGCTCGGAGGGCTGGATCGGAAAGCTACTCGCCGTCGCCGGCGTCGCCGTGACATTGATCGGCGTCGTGCTGTTGCTGGTGCTCGCTGCGCAGGCCGGCATTCTGCGACCCGAGTTCCGGGTGGCTGCCGGTGCTGTGCTGGCCGCGGCGTTGGTGGGGGCCGCGTGGTGGCTCAACGTGCGTCCCGGCGGACGAGTCGGAGCCATCGCGTTGGCCGCCACAGGCATCGCCGCTGCCTACATGGACATCGTCGCCGTGGCCACGATTTACGAGTGGGTCGCCGCGCCGGTGGGTCTGGTGCTCGCCGCGGTGATCGCCGGCGGCGGGCTGACGTTGGCCCGGCGGTGGGATTCCGAACATCTCGGGCTGCTGGTTCTGGTGCCGCTCATCGGTTTGGCCCCGGTCGTCACCGACGGGATCACGCTGCTGCTGGTCGGTTTCATGCTGGCCCTGTCCGCAGTGTCGGTGCCGGTGCAACTCGGCAGAGACTGGATCTGGCTGCACGCGGCACGTAGTGCGGCTGCTGTCCTCCCGCTACTGGTGGCTCTGGTCGCGCGGTATGTCGACTCCCGGGAGGATCTCTGGCTCGCCGGTGCGTGCGGCATCGCCGCGCTCGTGGCGCTCGGGTCCGCGCTGATTCTGCTGCCGCGCACCACGAACCGGGGTGCGATGGCATTGTTGACCGGCGTCGGACTGATTCCGGTGATGTCCGCGGCACTGGCAGTGGATCACGTGATCGCAGCGCTGATGGCCGCCGCACTGTCCGCGACGCTTCTGTCGATCGTGCTTGTCGGGGACCGTCTTCCGGGCGTTGCCGGGGTGGTGCGCCAGGTGTTCTCAGCGCTGTCCGCTGTGTCCGCACTGATCGCGGTGACGGTGGCGTTCGACGGCACGATTGCAGGACCGGTGCTGCTGGCGATGGCTGTCATTGTCGCGGTGGCCGGTCGACGCGATGACGTCGCACGATGGGCGGCGATCGGGTTTGCGATCATCGGCGCCGGCGTTCACCTGAGCTACTCGCCTCTCGTCACCCTGTTCGAACCCGCCGAGATCGGCACCGGTTCGGGAGTTTCCGCGTTGGTGTCCAGCATCCTCCTGGCGGCATCCGCGGTGACGATCGTGTGGTCGTGGGGGAGTTCGGAGCGGGTGCTGTGGGTCGGCGCAGCGGCGGTGATCGTGTATGCGGTCACGTCATTCACCGTCACGGCGGGCACACTGATCGGCGGTGAGCGGGGCTTCTACGCCGGACACATGGCCGCGACCATCTGCTGGATCGTCATGGCGGCCGCGGTGTTCGGCTACGCCGCACGGCTTCCTCGTGCCGACCGGTCCGTGCCGATCGGAGGTGGGCTCGGCCTGGTCGGTGCGGCGATGGCCAAGCTGTTCCTGTTCGACCTCGGCACGTTGGACGGCATCTTCCGGGTGGTCGTGTTCATCGTCGTGGGGTTGATCCTGCTGGGGATGGGCGCGGGATACGCGCGACTGCTGGACAGGCAGGACCTGCAGGATGTGACGACGACCATAGAGTAATCTGGATTCATTCCAAATAAGGAGGCGTTGGACAACACATGGGTACAACAACGAACGCACGCAAAACGGCTGCCGAGATCTCCGGGTTCCAGGCGTCACCGCAGCTCAGCGCGGCCCTGCAGCGGGTTCTGGTGGACCTGATCGAACTGCATCTGCAGGGCAAGCAGGCGCATTGGAACGTCGTCGGCACGAACTTCCGCGATCTGCACCTTCAGCTCGACGAGGTCGTCGACTTCGCCCGCGTAGCCAGTGACACCGTTGCCGAGCGGATGCGCGCGCTCGACGCGGTGCCGGACGGTAGGTCCGACACGGTCGCCGGGAACACCTCGCTGCCGGAGTTCCCCGCCTACGAGCACGCCACCGCCGACGTCGTCGACCTGATCACCACCCGCGTCTACGCCGCAGTGGACACACTGCGGGCGGTGCACGACGCGGTTGATGCCGAAGATCCGAGTACGGCCGACATCCTGCACCAACTGATCGACGGCTTGGAGAAGCTGGCCTGGCTGATCAAGTCGGAGAACCGGAAGGTGTGACACCGACGTCGGCCCGGTGGCCGATCAGGTACCAGGTGTGCATGACGCCTTTGCCCTTGATGTCGACATGGCCGCGCTCCTCGAGCACGAATGAGTGGTTCAAGCGCTCATAGACGTTGTCCGGCACCTGGATTCGACCCTCGATGTCGGTCGTCTCCATCCGGGATGCGACGTTGACGGCGTCACCCCAGACGTCGTAGAAGAATTTTTTCGCACCGACGACACCGGCAACCACCGGCCCGGCCGCCATGCCGATGCGCAGCGGGACGTCGCGGCCCTCGGCATCCTTCAGGTCGGCAACGGCCTCGGCCATGTCGAGGGCCAGCGCCGCCAGTGCCTCCACGTGGTCGTCACGCGGTGTCGGTACCCCGCTGACGACCATGTAGGAATCTCCGCTGGTCTTCACCTTCTCCAGACCGTGGCGATCGACCAGTGCGTCGAGGTCGGTGTAGAGGCGATCGAGGAACCGGACCAACTCGGCCGGGGCGGTGTCGCTGGCGCGTTTGGTGTATCCGGCGATGTCGGCGAACAGAATCGACGCATCGTCGTACTTGTCGGCGATGACGGTTCGCGACGGATCCTTGAGGCGATTGGCGATGGTCGCCGGCAGGATGTTGGTCAACAGCTGCTCGGAGCGTTCGTACTCGGCTTCCATCGCCGCCTCCGCGCGCTCGATCTCGCGCAGCGTGTACCAGATCGTGGCGGTGATCATCACCGCGGACGAGATGGTGGCACTGACGAATCCGGCGGTGAGGGTCCACGGCGGTCCGAGCCCCCTGTCGTAGGGCACGGTCAGTTCCAGAGTGATCGTGATCATCACGCCGACGGCAACGATTGCCGAGGCCAACAGGATTCGTTCGATGCCGAGCGTCAGCACCACCAGTGATGCCGCGACGAGGAAGTAGAACTGCAGGCCTGATCCGGTCCCGATGGTGAAGCAGATGAACCCGACCGACAGGTAGGCGAAGGTGACGAAGGTCAACGGCGCGACCAGTTCACCGAATCGGCACAGGCGCGGAATGGCCAGGAAGATCAGCCCGCAGACCAGGTTGACGGCACCGAGCCACCACAGCGCGCCACCCATCACCAGTTGGAATGCCCCGAAGCCGATCGAGACGGCCGCCGCGATCCAGCCGGCGATGGTGAGCACCTTGAGGCGACGGCCGACCCGGTCGTCGCGGTGCCGGCTTGGTGACCACATGCGGCCGTCGAGCGCCACGTCGGGGACGCATACCGGACGCACCTTGACCACGGGCAAAGACTATCGCCGCCACCGCGGTTAGCCTGCTCGAATGACGCGCATCGCCTGCTGCCAAATTGATCCCGCCATCGGCGACCTGGCCTCGAACACCGATCTCATCGCCTCGGCGATCACCGAAGCGGTGGCCGCAGGCGCTGATGTCATCGCCCTGCCCGAATTGGCGACCTCCGGCTACATGCTCGCCGATGCCGACGAAGCCCGCTCGGTGGCGATGACGTCGGAAAGCCGTGAATTCGCGTCATGGTCTGGGGCCGTTGGTGATTCGATCGCGATTCTCGGCTTCTGCGAACTCGGCCCGGATGGGGTGCTCTACAACAGCGCCGCGGTCCTCGACTCCGGTGGCCTGCTGGCCGTGTATCGCAAAACCCATCTGTGGGATCGCGAGAAGCTGATCTTCACTGCCGGCTGCCAGCTACCGGAAGTGCTCCGGACGCGCCACGGCATGATCGCGGTGATGCTCTGCTACGACCTGGAGTTCGCCGAACTGACCCGCTTTGTCGCGGTCGCCGGGGCTGAGTTGATCGTCGCGCCGGTGAACTGGCCGTTGTTTGCCCGTCCTGATGGGGAACATCCAGGAGAGGTGATCACCGCGATGTCGACGGCGCGCACCAATCGGGTGGCCGTCGCCGCATGTGACCGCACCGGCGTCGAGCGTGGCCAACCGTGGACCTCGGGGACGGCGATCATCAATGCCGACGGATGGGTGGTCGCCGAGGCGGGACCGGGGGTGGGTATGGCGATCGCCGACATCGATCTGGCGCGCAGTCGGGACAAGAAGGTCTCCGAGCACGTCGACCTGTTCGCGGATCGGCGTCTGGATCTTTACTAAGTGACCT
This sequence comes from Mycobacterium sp., assembly GCF_049683935.1. Taxonomy (GTDB): domain Bacteria; phylum Actinomycetota; class Actinomycetes; order Mycobacteriales; family Mycobacteriaceae; genus Mycobacterium. Next base: position 14,521 of record NZ_JBAUJR010000455.1, read on the forward strand.
GCGGATACCGAGCGTGCAATCAGCTGTCACGTTGTGCCGCTCTCGCGGCAGAGACCGAGTTCTGACCGTGATCCCGGTCGTTCGCAGCATAGTCGCTGAGTAAAGATGTATTAGCAGGTCCGGAGCGTGCTGGAATTGTCGCCAGCGGCAATAAAGCGACGCAAAAATGACTTTCCAGCAAAGCCTTAGGTTTTGTGTCAACGCTTTGCTACCGTGCCCTCAGTGGGGAATCTCGTCAGACCTGGCAGACCGGCCGGGCGCGGGATCTGCGCATTCTGAGAGGGGAAATCGGTGGCTTCAGGGGGTCGTAGCAGGCGTCGTGAAATCGAGCGTGCGAACCGGAGGACGATGGCCCGGCGATTCGCCGGCGGCGCGGTGTTCAGCGCCGCCATGGCCGTTGGGGCGATGGCGACGGTCGGTGTCGCAACCGCCGAGGCAGACACCGAGACCCATGTGGTGTCCTGCATGCCGACCGCCGGCCAGTCCTGCGATCCCTTTGCTGGTGCGGGCCCCGGTGCGGTGCAGTACAGCGCGCTCGCCGTGGACGATCAGGCCAGTGCCCTGCGACTGTTCGGGCCCGGGGGCTTCCTCATCGGCAACGGACTCGACGCCCTCGACCTCGATCCGGATTGCACCGCCAACTGTGCCGGTGGCAACGGTGGCCTGCTCTGGGGTAGCGGTGGCGCCGGCGCACTCGGTGGTGCGGGTGGCAGCGCAGGATTGATCGGTAACGGTGGCGTCGGCGGCGCCGGGGTGCTGTCGGTGAACAACGGAATGGGCGGCACCGGCGGTGACGCCGGACTGTTCGGCAACGGCGGGGTCGGCGGGGCCGGGTACTCGGCCTCCACCATCGGCGACGACGCCGCGGTGGGTGCCAC
>NZ_JBAUJR010000456.1:0-5822 GCF_049683935.1 Mycobacterium sp.
CGGTGACAGTCCCGCCAGCGCCGCGGTGCGCAGGTGCCGACCGAGGCGATGCACGCCGGGTTCGGCGATGAGGCGTTCGGCGGTCGCGGGGTCGAATGCGGCCTGGATGGGGCGCTGGACTCGTGCGGTGTCGAGTTCGGCGCGAGCGGCGTCGTAGTCGCGGATCCGTCGGCCGATGCCATCGGTCTCGGCCGGTGCCGGCCGAACGGTGGTGTAGCGGTCGGCGACGAGTCGGGCGTAGTCATCGAGCTCTTTGTCCGTGCCGGGTGTGCGCGGTGGGAGCGGGGGCAGCTCGTGTTCCGGCCGCCCGGTAGCGCCGGCCACCGTGTCGATGTCGATGTCGGTGTTGGCGGCAGAGCTGCGGGCCTCGACGATCCGTGAGTTGAGCACTCTCGCGACGTCGCGTGCGGAGTGAAGCTCGCCGGCGGCGAGTGCGTCGACGAGGACGTGGCGGGCACTGTCTCCGCGGTCGTGGATCTCGGCGAGGGTCGCGCGCAGTGCTGCGAGGCTTGCGGGGTGTTCGGCTTGCGCGGTCGCCAGGAGCGCTGCCGGCAGTGCCCGGTCGAGGACGGTGTCGAGCCAGTGATCACGAAGCCGGGTGTGGGCGGCGAGGTATGCCTCGCGGAGACGGTCGGGGCTGTTCGCGTGTTCGGCGGCGTCGCGTATCGCGGTGATGGCGGCCTTGTGGCCGTTGTCGTTGGCGAGGATGCGGGTGAGGACCTCGCGGGAGTTCGGGGTGTCGATCTCCGAGAGGTGCATTCCTTCGGTGTCGAGGGTGACGCCCGGTTCGACGGGCACGTACAGCTCGTTGTTGGTGCGCCCGCGGGTCAGTGCGACGTAGAGCCCGGCTCGGTTGGTCGTCGCGCTCACGGCGGTGTGCGAGGTGTCGACAGTGATGCCTTGGCTGCGGTGCACGGTGGCGGCGTAGCCGAGTTCGGTCAAGCCGGACACGTAGTCGGCCGGCAGGGTGATCGTGCCGTCGTGGGTTTTGCTGCGGACGGTCAGCGAGCCGTCGTTGCCCACGGCGGTGACGGTCCACAGGTCGCCGTTGCGGACGAACATGTTCCGACGCCGACCGCCTTTGGTGCGCAGGGCGCGGGTGTTGCGGCGGGTCAGGATGGTGTCACCGACTCCGGCGTCGAGCTCGTCCGACAGTCTCACGGTGTGGACTGCGTCGGCGGCTCCGTGTCCACGGAAGTGGGCTTGGATCGCGAGGTTGACTTCGCGGACGTCGTCGCGGGTGGAGAGCATGACGATCGAGGACTTTCCTGCCCCGACGTCGGCGAGGTACGCCGATGCTGCGGCGTCTTTCATCTCGGCGGCGGTGCCGTCGTGGACCCAACCGCGGTCGTAGAACATGCCGAGACTGGCCGGGTCACCGTGCCGCAGATCGAGCGAGTTCTCGGCTTGTTCGGTGTCGTCGCCGAACCGCACGACGGTGGTCAGCTCGGGCGCACGAGTCTCCTCGGCGAGCAGACGGAGGGTGCCGCCGGTTTCGACGGCGTCGAGCTGGTTCGGGTCACCGAGCAGGCGCACGACCGCGCCTTTGGCTGCGGCGATCTCGGTGATGGCGGCGAGGTCTTTGGTCGAGGCGAGGGACGCTTCGTCGACGAGCAGCATCGCACCGGCAGGGATGTCGATGTGCTCGGGCAGCGTGCCCGCGTGTCCGCCGTCGACGCCGCGCCACGGGTAGGTCAGGGTGGCGAGAGTGTGTGCGGTGACGCCGATTTCTTCACCGAGGGTTTCCGCTGCAACGGCCGACGGGGCGAGGGCGATGACCTGATGTCCGGCCTTCTTCCAGGTGTCGGTCACGGCCTTCATGGCGGTGGTCTTGCCGGTGCCGGCCGGTCCGATACCGACCGCAACGAGGGTGCCGCTCCCGACGAAATGTTCGGCGAGTTCGCGTTGCCCGGCGTTGAGGGTGCGTCCGTCCTTGCCTTTCGCGGCGGCGGTGATGACCTTGTCGAGCGCGGCCTGCGGGGCGATGTACGCGACCGGGGTCTGTGCGGCCTCGAGCAGAGAACGTTCTGCGGACAGCACGCCCTGGGAGGTGTGCAGGGCGGTACCGGGGCGGGTCAGGATGAACTCGCCGTCGCGGCGACGCAGCGCTGTCGGCGGTGCGGGCAGCTCGGGGAGCGGCATGTGTACCGATGTTGCGAGGACACGGTCGACGACGGCGGCGGTGGCAGCGCGGCGGGCGGTGTCGTCGGTGAACGCGACGGCCGCGAAGTTCGCATCGACCGCGGAGTGGACGTGGGTGATCGCCCAGTTCGATCGCGCGTTCTCCAACCGTTCGATCACGCGGGCCGCTTCGATGTCGAGTGAGTCGAGCGGGCGCATGTGCTCGCCGACCTCGCGCACGCCGGAGGCGTGGTCTCGTTGGACCTGTTGCCACCCCGCAGCGAGAGCGTCGACGTCGCGTGGGGTACCGAGGATCTGCACGGACCGGGTGAGCCAGGCGTTCTGCATCTCGCGCAGCGTCTGCGGTTCCTGCTTGCCGGCGCGGGTGTCGAGGTTGGCCTGTTGGTAGAGCGAGTACATCGCTTTCGGGGACGGCATCCGGCCGTGTTCGGCGCGGTACTCGGCGACGAGCTGGTCTCTGCGCGTTTCGATCTGGCTGCGGCGCGAGGAGAACATCTCGCACAGCTCGCGCGGGACCTGCTCGATTTCTACGACGTCCTGCCGGCCGTGACCTGTGGAGCGGGCAGCGAGGGAAAAACCGAGTTCGGTGTGCAGCTTGGACATGATCGTGGCGTTGTAGCGCTGCGAGGCCGGCACCGCGTACCGGTGCAGGATCGACCCGTCGAGGGCGCGCCATTTGCCGTCGGATTCGGTGCAGACCTTGATCGAGACGACGGCGTGGGTGTGCAGGTTCGGATCCCCGGCGCGGGAGTCGTAGTGGTCGTAGAGGGTCGCGACCAGACCGGTGGTGTCCTGGACTTCCTGGCTGGTGTTGCCCGTGCGCGTGAAGCACGCTTGCGTCTCGATCCAGCCGAGGGCGTCGGTGACGGTCTCTTTGTGGATGCGCTCGATTTCTCGGCGGGTGCCGTCGTCGGCGAGCGCCCACATCACCGACACGCTTTTTGGTGGGGTGAACACCAGGTCGTAGCCGGCCACGGGCTGGCGGACGCGGGACTTCTGCGCGCTGATCCACGACCGGAGCTCGCGCTGATCTTCCGGTGGGCGGCCGTGGCCGTCGGTGAACAGCCGGGTGCCGACCTCGTCCATGATCTGCTGCGACTGCGCTTTCGACGGCGCGTGTCCGTGCTCGCTGCGGAACTCCCCTACCGCTGCCTTGTGCTCGCGGAGCAGTTCGATGTCGTTGGAGAATTCGGGGAATTTACGGCCGAGTCGGGCCGCTTTGAGCGCGGCTTTCTCGTTCGTGCCCTTGGTAATTGAATCTTCGATCAACGCCGAGGCGTTCGGATGCAGCCCGCTACCGAACAGTGCTTTCATCTGCGGCTCGGACACCTGCCCACCGCCGGTGATCGACGCGGCCGCAGTCGGGTCGATCCCGGCCTGCATCTGCTCGAGATTGTCCAGGCCGGCACCGAACCAGACACCCGGCGGTGTGCCGTGCGCGGTGTAGTAATCGGTCAGATCTTGGCCGTGCTCCCGTTCGCGGTCAGCGGTGGCCACCTGCTTGGTCAGGTACTCGTAGCCATCGCCCGCGTGCAGTACGTGGAGCGTCATCACACCGCCACCCTAGACGCCGCAGGCGGGCAGGCGGAAGGCCGAAACCCCCCAAAGTCTGAAATTCAGCAAGAGGTGTGTAAATCATCTAGGCTTTTGGCAGGCGAAGCCTGTGCAGTACGGGCCAACCCTCAGGACTCTTCGGCCAGGTCACAGACTTGGGGCGGTCGGAACTGAGGTCTCGGGGATCAGGAGATGGAGAGGCAGCGGGGTCATGGGGTCGACAGGAGATCGGGTAGCCGCCCGTGAGCGGGGATGGCAGAAGGCCACCCGCGCGGCGGGTACAGCAGTGCGGGAACGTGAGAGCGCTGTTCGTCGCTTCGCAGCGGCGCGGGTCCAGCGGGACGCGGCCGAACAGGTGATGGCTGCCGAGTTGGTGCAGCTGGTGACGGCGGAGAGTTCCCTGGCGCATGCTGCGCAGCTCGTCGGCATCGAGCTGGCAGAGGCCGAGCGACTGATGTCCACTCACCGGGTGGACAGACCTGCAACTGACGGTGCCGAGCCAGCGTCGTGATCAGTCATTCCCTCGATGTCCGACGACAGGACCACAGCGCGATCGCCCGGCCGTCGTCCCTCCGCGACTACCGCGTGGGTGCGATGTCCCCTATCTGTGTGTCCGGCCCCGAGTGTGGGTGCCTGAGATCGAGCGGAGCGGTGGGAGGAATCTCGGGCATCCATATGAGGGTTCAGGCCGGTGCACAGTTGGGGGCACCGCACCCGTCCCCTGTCTGTTCAAGTGTGCGCTCGGTCGGTCGACCTGTTCGTGGTGTCCGGTGCCGCCGATACGGTGCCCTTCATGAGCGATGTGCAGAGTCGATTGATCGCGGCTGTGACCGCCTCGTCCCCTCACGCAACGGTGACGGCAGTGACGGGGTGGCCGGCCGCGAAGCTGGCGTACGCGTCCGGATGGGCCGCTCGGCGCAGAACGAGACGAAGGCTACGGCCGACTGCGCGAGCGGTCGGCCTCATCGCCGGCGGGTTGGCCGTGATTGCGGTGTGCAGTTGGTGGATCTCGGAGGTGTCCGCCGTGCAACAATTGCCGCCCGTACCCGCGGGACTGGCGGTGTCGGGCGCGCTGGCTGCGGTCGCGGTGGTTGCGCTGGCTGTGAGTGCAGTGGTGCTCACTCGTATCGGCGGTGCGACGGTGCGGTTCGTCGCGGTCGGCGAGGATGCCGAGACCATCGCGGTACGAATGGGCGACGGGTGCCTCGTGGCGGAGGGGTGGGCGTATCTCGATGCGCCTCGGCCGGGAGCGTCGCCGCGCCCGCGTGTGGCTGCGCGGCGGGTGTTGGACTTCGCGGACGCGGAAGGCTTGCGTGTCTGTGCGGCGGTGGCCGCATCGGCGACGACACTGCGGACGCTCTACACCGCGTACGGCTTCCGGGAAGTCGCACCGCACGAGGTTTCGTGGACGGCCCGATTGCCGCACACGCTCGGATGTCGGGTGGTGCATCTTGTGCGACCGGTGTGCTCTGCGGCGCTCGGGCGGTAGAGTTCGCAGTGCGTTCTGGCGGTGCCGTGTGGGCCCTCCGCCGAACGTCGATCACGTGCACCTCACCGACTCTCCCCGTGTCTGCGGGCGGTCGGTTCTACGAGAAAGGCCCACACTCACCATGACTGTCACCCAATTGGACCCCGGCGCGATCCGCGCGGCCGCGGAAGCGGCGATCAACGAGCGCATCGCGAAGGTCGATGCGATCGCCGAGGCGCAGCAGAAGGTCGTCGAGGCCGAAGCAGAGGACGCGAAAGCGCGTGCGGCCGCGGAAGCGGCGATCAAGGAAGCTCAGGCCGCGAAACGCTCGTCGGCCAAGTCCGTGGAGAAGGCCAAGGACGCGGTCACTGCCGCGTTGCGTAGCGCGCTCGACGGCGGGTGGACGGCGCAGCAGTTGCGTGAGATCGGGTTGACGGTGCCGACGTCGATCATCAGCTCCCCGAAGCCGGCATCGTCCGGATCGGGTCGCAAGAAGCGTCCGGTACGCATCGGCGTTGCCAGCACCGCCACACCGCAGCACACGCCCGTGTCGGACGACTCGGCCGACACGGCTACTCCCCCGCCCGCCGACTCCGCACCGAGCACTGAGACACCGCCCGCGGCGCAGGAGTTCGCGTCCGCCGGGCAGGGTGCGCAA
>NZ_JBAUJR010000457.1:0-14125 GCF_049683935.1 Mycobacterium sp.
CAACTGCGCCGGGTCGGAGGCCAGCCGAGGCTGCGCGCGTTCGGGTGACGACGGGACCGTGCTGGGCCGCGGGGGAGCAGGCGGGGCGCCGACGCTGGACTGGGTCGGGGTGGTCGACGGCTCGGTCGTTTCCGAGCAGCCTGCCAGCATCAGCGCGACGACGACGAGCAGCGCCGCACCTGTCGGGCTCATAGCCGCCTCTCCTGACGCGATGGCGTCGCCGGCCGTCCGGATCTCCGGCCGGAGTGAACAGATTCTACAAACCCGGAAACCCCCCATCGGCCCCTGGAACACACCGGCTGAATCCACCGGGGCCGCTCGGCGCTTGCGGCGACTACGCTGAGCTGCATGGCTGAGTCGATGTCCGCGAAGCGCAGCGCCACCGCTGTCGCGAATTTCCTTGCTGCTCAGCGCTATACACGTGACGAGATATTCGCCGACCCGTGTCCGGTGCCCGACGAAGCCGGTGCGCACGGCTGGTGGTTCAAAGACATCCCGGGCGGCATCGACACCTCGGGCTGCGAACACCACGACGGTTGGACGCTGCTTTATGTCGGAATCAGCCCCGGCCCACCGCGGGCCGACGGCAAGCCGCAGACACCGCAGGATCTGCGTAAGCGCATCCGGTACCACTTCGGTGCCGGCAATGCGAGTGCGGACGGCTCACCACTGCGCAAGTCTCTCGGCGTCCTGCTCGGTGATCAGCTGGGCTTCGCGCTGCGCCGGATCGGCTCGGGCAAGCGGCAGACCTTCGCCGGCGGCGAAGCCGTCCTGACCGAGTGGATGGCCCAGAATGCCGCTGTGTCCTGGGTGCTGCACCCCGAGCCGTGGCATCTGGAAGCCAAGCTGATCAAGGCGCTGGATCTACCGCTGAATTTCCAGGACAACGAACGCAACGCCTTCGCCCCGGAGCTCAAGAAGCTGCGGCGGCAGGCGGCGGTGAAGGCCGGCAAGATGCGCGTGCTCGCGGAGTGGTCCTAGCCGTCTCAGGGATGGCCCGGTGGAGAGGAGCAGTCGCGACATGCGTGTAGTCGTCATCGGAGGGGGACCCGCAGGCGTGTCCGCCGCCCTGCATGCAGCCGGGTTGGGTGCAGAAGTCACTCTGATCGAACGGGGGAGGGTCGGCGGCACTGCCCTCAACCGGGGTCCGGCGCCGGTGCGCACGTTGGCGCGCGCCGCACGCCTGGTGAGGGACTGGAGTTCGTGGGAGGCGTTCGGCCTGCGCGGGACACGACCCGAAGTCGACGTTGTGGCCACGTTGGCCAACGCCCAACGGGTGGCGGCCTACCTGTACGAACGCAAACGGATGGCCGACCATATCCGTTCGGAAAGGGTTGATCTCGTCGAGGAGGCGGGTGATGCCCAGTTCGTCGACGCCAACACGGTGTCCGTTCCCGACGGCCGTACCTGGACGGGAGATCGGATCATCATCGCCGCCGGCGGTAAGCCCGGACGGTTGCCGATCCCCGGAGCCGAGCTCGGCCTGACCTACGAGGACCTGCGCGGCCTGACGTCACTGCCGGAACGGGTCTGTGTCGTCGGGGCGGCCGACACCGGGTGCCAGCTGTCGTCGATCCTGGCCGACTTCGGTTGCGAGGTAACGCTTGTCGAGTATGCGCCGCGGATCGTGGCGCGGTCCGACGTGGATGTCTCGATCGCGCTCGAACACGCTTTTCGCAAGCGCGGCATCTTGGTCGTCACCAGTGCTGCGGTCCACGAGCTGCAGGCACAGCAACCCGGGGTGCGCGTGCTGTATCGAGTCGACGACGAGGCCAGATCGCTCGACGTGGACGCGGTGTTCTTCGCGGTCGGCTGGCCCGGCAACGCCGACCTCGTCGACTGCGCCGCCGCCGGCGTCGTGACCGACCGCAGCTACGTCACGGTGGACGCGTTCACGGCCACGAACGTGCCGCACATCTTCGCCGCGGGGGACGTCGACGGGAACAGCATGCTCGTCAGCAGCGCGACCCTGGAAGGCCGGGTCGCCGCCGAGAACGCGGTGCTCGGCCGGCGTCGCCGCGTCGTCCACGAGATCGTCCCCGCCGGCAGCTTCACCGACCCCGAATACGGCAGCGTCGGGCTCACCGAGGAGCAGGCCCGCGCGCGTTACGACTGCGCTGTCGCGGTGGCGCGCTACGAGGACATTCTGCGGCCCGTCGCCGACGGACAGCCGGAAGGCTTCTGCAAGCTGATCGTGGAGACCACGCGCCGCCACATCGTGGGCGCTCACGTGCTCGGCGAGTACTCCGCCGAAGTGATCCAGATGGTGGCCACCTGCATGGCGGCGGGGATGCGTATCGAGGATGTCGCCGAACTCCAGTTCGCCTTCCCCACGTTCACCGAGGGCGTCAACCAGGCCGCGCAGATGGTGGTCAACCAGCTCGGTGTCCGGCCGATGCCGCAACTGTGGAGCAGCCTGAGGACCACGCCCTCAGTACTGGAATGACGCGGCTTCGCCTCGATCAGGCCATCATCCTCGAGGGAATGGGTGCCGCTGTGCGAGGTCACGTTAACGGCTGATTGCGGATCCCGTGATATCGATTCACCCGGGCCGAATTGTGGCTACCGTGCAGTTCGGCCTGTGGCAGAACCGGCCATTACCTGAAAATGCGCCGGAGGCAGGCATGGCTGAGCCGTGGGAACTGGTCCTGCACCACACGTACGCCGGCATGCCGGGGGTGATCTTCGACCATTCGCCGAGTCGGCGCAGCCACGGCCAGTCCGTGGGCCTGGCCGACGACGACTTCCACACCGACGGTGCGACACCCGGGTCCGGGGCAGTCCATCTACGGTCCGGAACGATGATTCGGGTGCCGCCGTCGGCGAGTTGGCGGCCGCTGGGTGGCATCCGGATCGAAATGGTCTGCGAGACGGACATGATCCGCAGCGGCGGCACGTTGGCAGCCGGAGACAGCTTCTCGTTCACCACGGGGGGTGGCTATTTCGGCGGTGAGTTCGTCCAGACCAGTGGCGCCTCGGCAGTGGGCAGGGGTGGTTCTGAGCCGCGTCCGCTGCCGTCCGATCAGTGGATGACGCTGGCGCTGCAGTACGACCCGGCCGGAGTGCAGGTTGAGATCAACGGGGACCTCGTCAGTCGTTGGGACGGGTGGAACGGCTTCCTGGCCGGCACGTCGGGACTTGTCATCGGCAATGACCCTTCCGGCCAGAGCGGTCTTGTCGGCCGCCTCGACGACCTCAAGATCTGGCGTCTCACCCCGCATCTGATCGGAACCGTTTTCGTCGAGCGACCCGTGGAAACGCCGGTCGGCCGCTGCTGGGCCGAGTGGTCACAGAAGCTGGACCAGTTGGTCAGGGACGATCCGCAGTGTTGGAACAAGGTCGGTGACCTGCTGCCGCGCGCGATGTTCAGCGTGTTGAACCAGATCGACCAGATTCCGCAAGTGCAAACTCAATTCGCTGAGCTGTCGCGCCGTTACAACGAACTCTGGTCGCAGGGGCGACTCGCCGAGATCCCCGCAGTGCTCGCAGACATCATCGCGTTGCTGCGCGGCGGGGGATTCAACCCCGCGACGATCGCTGATCTGCAGGCGCTGCTGAACGACAACTGCTTCGCGTCCATGGTCGAACAATTGCCGATGGACTGCGATGGCGCATTCACCAACATGTTCTCCGTCACCGAGTCGTTCTGACTCGTCACCGGCTCATCCCGAAGGACTTCGATGGCTAGACGAAACTTGGCGTCAGGTAGTGCAACCGGCGACGGATCCGCTTTCGAGACCGAATCGTTTGGACCCGGTTTCAACACGTTGGTGCTGTTGTTCGTCACCAGCGCGAGACCGGTGTTCGGTGGCGGAGTTCCCACCACGCCTGCTGTGACCGGCAATGGGCTGCAGTGGGTGGTAGTGAGGTCGCTGACCTACGGCGCCAACGACGACCGGCGGTTGACCTGTTTTCGTGCCTCGGGTCCTGCACCCGTGGACGCCAGTGCCGTCATCGACTTCGGTTTGGAGACGCAGGACTTCTGCGCGTGGTCGATCTTCGAGTACACCGACGTGGATGTCAGCACCGCCAATGGCCGATCGGCGATCGTGCAGTCCTTCGCGGTGCCGGCTTCAGGGCAGTCGCTGACCGCACCCCTGTCCGCGTCGGCCGATCCGGATCGAAATGTCGCGGTCGGCGCGATCGCAGTCGACTCGGCCGGAGGGGCGGCGATCGACGTGACGCAGGGTGCGGGTTACCGCGAGATCGACGAGCAATCTCTCACTCAATTCCTCGGCAAGGCAGGCACTCTGCAGACTCAGGACGCCGAGGCGTCCAACGCGACGATCAGTTGGACGTGGAGTTCCCCGCAGTCGGCCGCCGCGATCGTGCTGGAGGTGAAGGCTGCCCCGCCCGCTGAAGGCGGGGGCGGTTGGGAACGCCCGCCCGACGACGATCGGGCCTTGATCGAGCGATTCGAACCGATCCTGTTCTTCCACCCTTCGGAGAAGTTCTTTCCCAGCGACGCCAAGCGTTTTGTCGAACATGCGGCGCTGTGGACCGCGCAGAACCCCGGAGATGACAAAGCGGGTTGGGGAGGAAAGGCGGGCGATCCCTTCCCGCGCAAGCCGACGGTGACGGTGAAGGCACTGGCGGCACTTCCGAACGAGCCCGGAGAGTTCCGCTTCGGTGACCAGATCGGCGCGGGCAACGATCGCCGATTCCTCGAACTCGGCGGCTGGAAGGACGCCACGGAAGCCCACGAGGGCGAGGTGACGGCCTCGAGTAGCAACCGGTACAGCGATCGCAGCACGATCGAGAGCCTGTATGACGGTGTGCTCGAGCCGAGCCGATTCTGGTATCACGCTGAGGTGTTTCACCAGGAGCAGCTGCGTCTGATCGGGAGTAGGGCGCCGGGTGTGAACCTCGGTCCGATGGTGAGCAAGCTGCGCACTCCCACCCTCATCTGTTACTACTTCTTCTTTCCCGCGCACGACCAGAAGGTCAGCAGCGCCGGCTGCGACGGTGTCGAGGCCAGGGAGGTGTCCTCGCACGCAGGCGATTGGCAGTGCCTTGCCATCCTCGGTGAGGGTGTCGGCGCAGCCTTCACTCCGAAGTTTGTGGGAAGAACGGGGTCTCGTCCCAGTGGCGTGAACGGTTTTCCGCCGTATCAATTCGACGACGACCAGAACACCGTGATGACCGTCGGAGCCTGGACCGGTGCTGAACCTGTACTGACCGCGGGCCACCCGCGGTTGTACGTCGCCGCGGGCACACACAGCCTCTACACGACTCCCGGCGAACAACGCGTCGATCCCTACCCGTCGGATCGGCGACCGCAATGGTGCGGAACGGTGGATACCCCAACCCCGGCCGGCTCCGATGCCGATGAGGACTCCGGGGTGACCGCCGTCAAGGACATCGCGGTGTTGTTGGCGAAGATGATCGCGGCCGGCCCTTTCGGCTTCCTCGGCGCTACCGCGGCGCTCGTGTCGTGTGTCGTCGAGATCGGACACTACAAATCACCTCTTGTGTCCTTCGGGGTGGACCCTGTGAGCACGGCCGACCCTGATGAGCCGCCCGCGGGGCCGGGAGCCGGGAAGACAGTGAAACCCGACGCACTCGATGTCCCCGACGCGGGGGCGGACGTCATCGTGTGGCGGTCACGCCCACGCGAACCGCTGACCCTCGATGGGCGCATCTACGACTGCATCGTGGACCGCACCACGCAGCCGTGGTGGCCCAACCCCGACACAAAAAGCGGATTCAACGGCCGATGGGGTCAACACGTGACGACCGACAGCCTCGCCCGGCGTGCCGGCCCCCGGTTTCCCAACTATCCGCTGATGTTCCTGCTTGCTCTGGCCGATGGTCTCGGGCGCACGCCGGCACTGTTGAAGCTGGACGCTTAGTTAGACCCTGGTCAGTCGGTGCGCCGCTCGCGGCGAGGCTTCGGGGTATCCGCGGGACCAGGACGGGAATGCGGGGGCACGATTCGGGTGTTGCGCACCGTTTTTCCGTAGCCGGCGACGGCGTTGAGTCCGCGGAAGCAGCCGGGGCAGATCGGTTTGCCGTCCTTGTTCACCGACCAGTTCTTGCCTGCGCCCGAACACGGCTTCGCCATCATGAGTGCATCATCCCCCGACGTGATGGCGACGTCATCGAGGGGATGGTGTCGTTGCCGCGGGATCGCCTCTGCGTGCCCTACAGCTGTTAATAACAACCAGGGCACGCCGGTGAGGCAGTTGGGTGCTCGCAGTGGTCAGCTGGAGGTCAACTCGCGTTGTGCGACGTGTTGTAGTGGCCGCACACGGTGGACCCGTCGTCGCGCTTGGCTTCACAGGTGCCGTAGGCCCGGCTCGGGTTGTATCCCTTGCAGCTACACAGCGTGCAGGCCCCGAACCCCTCCGTACCGACAGTCGTGTCGGACACCTCGGCGTCCGCGCCGTCTTCCTTCATCGAGGCCGCCTTGTCTCGGTGATTTCAAATTTGGCCGCCATTGTTGCTCCGTTCCGTGTTTCGGGCGGGTCTGTTGCAAGCTAGCAATGCAGCCGGAGACGCTGGGGTGCTTAGGAGAACTTGCCCCCATTGATCTGGCCGAGGAGGGTGGGGGTGGTGAAGGGACGGAACCTTTGACCTATTCGCCGATTCGGGCGTCGCAGAGCACTTCGGGTTCTTCGCGGCTCTTGCGCGGCGGTGCATAACCGCTGTTCAGATGGGTGCCCCCGGCAGGATTCGAACCTGCGGCCTTCCGCTCCGGAGGCGGACGCTCTATCCCCTGAGCTACGGGGGCGCGTGCTGGATCAGCTGCGCCGAATGGGCCTGCACAGACTAACGCATGCTGCGGACCGTCCGGTCAACGGAACAGATCCCCGGCCGCGATGCTGAAACAAGGGTCGTCGGCCCACCACCGGCGCGGCGCTGACCGAGAGGAATCCGGCGGTTCCAGGAGGCGAGACGGCACAGCTGGTGAGCTCCGCGGCCATCCAGTGGGAACGGTCTCCGCCGCACCCTGCAGGACGAGGCCTTAATGGATTCGGGGAGCGACCACCCCAGACCATAGGATGGACCCCCGTGACCCCCGCCGACCTGGCTGAGCTGCTCAAGACCACCGCTGCCGCGGTGCTCGCCGAGCACGACCTGGACCCTGCCGCGCTGCCCGCGACCGTCACCGTCGAGCGCCCCCGCAACCCTGAACACGGCGATTACGCCACCAACCTGGCCTTACAGCTGGGCAAGAAGGTCGGCGCCAACCCGCGCGACCTGGCCGGCTGGCTGGCAGCGGCGCTCGTCGACCGGGACGGCATCTCGGCCGCCGAGGTGGCGGGCCCCGGCTTCGTCAACCTGCGCATCGAGGCGTCGGCACAAAACGTCATCGTCGGCGACGTCATCGCCGCGGGCAGTGGGTACGGGAACTCGGCCGCGCTGGCCGGTAAGAAGGTCAACCTCGAGTTCGTCTCCGCCAACCCGACCGGGCCGATCCACATCGGTGGTACCCGGTGGGCGGCCGTCGGCGACGCCCTGGGCCGGCTGCTGAGCACCCAGGGCGCCACGGTGGTCCGCGAGTACTACTTCAACGACCACGGCGCGCAGATCGACCGGTTCACCAACTCGCTGATCGCGGCGGCCAAGGGCGAGCCCGCACCCGAGGACGGCTACGCCGGTGCCTATATCGCCGACATCGCCGCACAGGTGCTCGCCAAGGATCCGGACGCACTGAGCCTGCCCGATGCCGAGATGCGCGAGACGTTCCGCTCCATCGGTGTGCACCTGATGTTCGACCACATCAAGGAATCGCTGCACGAATTCGGTACCGACTTCGACGTCTACACCCACGAAGATTCGATGCACACCTCCGGTCGTGTCGACCAGGCCATCGCCAAGCTCCGCGAGACCGGCAGCATTTACGAGTCCGACGGCGCAACGTGGTTGCGTACCACCGACTTCGGTGACGACAAAGATCGCGTGGTCATCAAGAGTGACGGTCAGCCCGCTTACATCGCCGGCGACCTCGCCTACTTCCTGGACAAACGTCAGCGTGGCTTCGATCTGTGCATCTACATGCTCGGCGCCGACCACCACGGCTACATCGCGCGACTGAAGGCCGCCGCCGCGGCGCTCGGTGATGACCCCGACACCGTCGAGGTGCTCATCGGCCAGATGGTCAACCTGGTGCGCGACGGGCAACCGGTGCGGATGAGCAAGCGGGCGGGAACGGTCATCACGCTCGACGACCTCGTCGACGCCATCGGGGTGGACGCGGCACGCTACGTGCTGATCCGCAGTTCGGTCGACAGCCCGATCGACATCGACCTGCAACTGTGGTCCTCGGCGTCCAGCGAAAACCCGGTCTACTACGTGCAATACGCGCACGCCCGGCTGTCGGCGCTGATGCGCAATGCGGCCGACCTGGGCATCGTGCCCGACACCGCGCATCTTGATCTGCTGACCCACGACAAGGAGGGCGCGCTGATCCGCAACATCGGCGAGTTCTCCCGGGTCTTGAAGACCGCCGCCGACCTGCGCGAGCCCCACCGGGTGTCGCGCTACCTCGAGGACCTGGCCGGTGACTATCACCGCTTCTACGACTCCTGCCGGGTGCTCCCACAGGGTGACGAGACCCCCGGGGAACTGCACGCCGCGCGTCTCGCGCTGTGCCAGGCCACCCGCCAGGTCATCGCCAACGGGCTGGGGATCCTCGGCGTCAGCGCTCCGGAGCGGATGTGAACGCGCATCCAGCCGGGCCCCGGCACGCCGAGGAGGTCCATCACGGCGGTGTGCCGGACCGGCCGCTGGTCGCCGCCGACGCCCTCGTACTGGCTCCCAATGTGTGGCCGCACAACGCTGTTCGTGGTGACGACGGCGTCGTGTCCATCGCCGGGGTTCCGGTGACCGAGATCGCCGCAGAGTTCGGCACCCCGGTATTCGTCATCGACGAGGACGACTTCCGAGCGCGGTGTCGCGACATCTCGACGGCCTTCGGCGGTGGTGAGTACGTCCGGTACGCCGCCAAGGCGTTCCTGTGCACCGAGGTGGCCCGCTGGGTCGACGAAGAGGGACTGTCCCTCGACGTCGCGAGCGGCGGAGAGTTGGCGGTGGCGCTGCACGCGGGCTTCCCGGCAGAACGAATCGCCCTGCACGGCAACAACAAGTCGATCGCTGAGCTGACCGCGGCGGTGAAGAACGGCGTCGGGCACGTGGTGCTCGACTCGATGACCGAGATCGAGCGACTCGATCGGATCGCCGGTGAGACCGGCGTCGTCCAGGATGTGCTCGTCCGGGTCACCGTCGGGGTCGAGGCGCACACCCACGAGTTCATCTCCACCGCGCACGAGGACCAGAAGTTCGGGCTGTCGCTGGCCAGCGGGGCCGCGATGACCGCCGTACGTAGGGTTTTCGAGACCGACCACCTCCGTCTGGTCGGCCTGCACAGCCATATCGGATCGCAGATCTTCGACGTGGCGGGCTTCGAACTGGCCGCCCACCGGGTCATCGGACTGCTCAGGGACGTCGTGGCGGAGTTCGGTGTCGACAAAACCGCGCAGATCTCGATCGTTGATCTCGGCGGGGGACTGGGGATTTCGTACCTGCCACAGGACAACCCGCCGCCGATCGGCGAACTTGCCGACAAGCTCCAGGCCATTGTGCGCAACGAGTCCGCAGCCGTGGGGTTGCCCACTCCCAAGCTGGTGGTCGAACCCGGGCGCGCCATCGCGGGGCCGGGGACCATCACGCTCTATGAGGTCGGCACCGTCAAAGACGTCGCCGTCGCATCCGACCGGCACCGACGGTACGTCAGCGTCGACGGCGGGATGAGCGACAACATCAGGACCTCGCTGTACGGCGCCGAGTACGACGTGCGGATGCTGTCGCGGATCAGTGATGCCGCTCCGACACTGTCTCGTGTCGTCGGGAAGCACTGCGAGAGCGGCGACATCGTCGTACGCGACGCCTGGATGCCCGACGACGTCGCACCGGGAGACCTATTGGGCGTCGCAGCAACCGGCGCATACTGCTATTCGATGTCGAGCCGCTACAACCTGATCGGCCGGCCGGCCGTGGTGGCCGTGCGCGACGGGCGGGCACGCCTGATCCTGCGCCGGGAGACGGTCGACGATCTGTTGAGTCTGGAGGTGAGGTGAGCTGTGACCAAGGCAATCGGGGTAGCCGTCCTGGGTTTGGGCAATGTCGGCAGCCAGGTGGTGCGCATCATCGAGGAGAGTGCGGACGATCTGACCGCCCGCATCGGTGCGCCTCTGGTGGTGCGTGGCATCGGGGTCCGGCGGGTCGCCGGCGACCGCGGTGTTCCGTCAGACTTGCTGACCGACAACATCGAAGAGTTGGTCTCGCGCGAAGACGTCGACATCGTCGTCGAGCTGATGGGTCCCGTCGAACCCGCCCGTAAGGCGATCCTGTCCGCGCTCGAGCAGGGCAAGTCGGTCATCACCGCCAACAAGGCTCTGATGGCAGTTTCTGCAGGAGAGCTCGCCCAGGCCGCCGAGAACGCCCATGTGGACCTGTATTTCGAGGCCGCGGTCGCGGGTGCCATTCCCGTCATCCGTCCTCTGACCCAGTCGTTGGCGGGAGACACCGTGCTGCGGGTGGCCGGAATCGTCAACGGCACCACCAACTACATCCTCTCCGAGATGGACAACACCGGCGCCGACTACGCGTCGGCTCTCGCCGACGCCAGTGCGCTGGGGTACGCCGAGGCGGATCCGACTGCCGACGTGGAGGGATACGACGCCGCAGCAAAAGCGGCCATTCTGGCGTCGATCGCGTTCCACACCCGGATCACCGCCGACGACGTCCACCGCGAAGGCATCACCAAGGTCACGCCTGCTGACTTCGTGTCCGCACGTGCGCTGGGGTGCACTATCAAGTTGCTGGCGATCTGCGAACGGCTCACCAACGACGAAGGTCAGCAACGAGTTTCGGCTCGTGTTTATCCGGCGCTGGTGCCCTTGGATCATCCGCTGGCGTCGGTGAACGGCGCCTTCAACGCGGTGGTGGTCGAGGCCGAGGCGGCCGGACGACTGATGTTCTACGGGCAGGGTGCCGGAGGTGCGCCGACGGCGTCGGCGGTGTTGGGGGATCTGGTGATGGCCGCCCGCAACCGCGTGCAGGGCGGCCGGGGACCCCGTGAGTCCAAGTACGCGAAGTTGCCCGTCGCCCCGATCGGCTTCATCCCCACCCGCTACTACGTCAACATGAACGTCGCGGATCGGCCGGGCGTACTGTCCGCGGTCGCAGCGGAGTTCAGCAAGCGTGAGGTCAGCATCGCCGAGGTGCGACAGGAAGGCATGGTCGACGAGGGCGGGCAACGGTGCGGCGCTCGCATTGTGGTCGTGACCCACCGGGCGACCGATGCTGCCCTTTCGGAAACCGTTGCGGCACTGGCTGATCTCGAGGTCGTCCAGAGCATCAACAGCGTCCTTCGGATGGAAGGAACCACCGAGTGAGTACCACCGCCCCCCGCACCGTGCATCAGCCCTGGCCGGGGCTCATCGAGGCCTACCGCGACCGACTGCCGGTCGAGGACAGTTGGACACCCATCACATTGCGTGAGGGTGCCACCCCGTTGCTTCCGGCCCCGCGGCTGTCCGAATACACCGGGTGTGACGTGCATCTGAAGGTCGAGGGACTGAATCCGACCGGGTCGTTCAAGGATCGCGGCATGACCATGGCGGTCACCGAAGCGGTGGCCCGCGGTCAGCAGGCGGTGCTGTGCGCCTCGACGGGAAACACCTCGGCGTCGGCGGCCGCGTACGCGGCGCGCGCCGGTATCACCTGCGCGGTGCTGGTGCCCCAGGGCAAGATCGCGATGGGCAAGTTGGCGCAGGCCGTCATGCACGGTGCCAAGATCATCCAGATCGACGGCAACTTCGATGACTGTCTCGAGCTCGCGCGCAAGCTGACCTCGGACTTCCCGAGCGTGTCACTTGTCAACTCGGTCAACCCGTTCCGTATCGAGGGTCAGAAGACCGCGGCATTCGAGATCGTCGATGCGCTCGGTGATGCACCCGACGTCCATGCGCTGCCTGTGGGCAACGCGGGCAACATCACGGCCTACTGGAAGGGTTACACCGAGTACCACCGGGACGGTCTTGCCGACCGGCTGCCACGCATGCTGGGCACCCAGGCCGCCGGGGCCGCGCCGCTGGTTCTCGGCGAGCCGGTGAGTGACCCCGAGACCATCGCCACCGCCATCCGGATCGGCTCGCCCGCGTCCTGGAGTTCGGCGGTCGAAGCCCAGCAGCAGTCCAATGGCCGCTTCCTCGCCGCAACCGACGAGGAGATCCTCGCCGCCTATCACCTGGTGGCGAGGACCGAGGGTGTGTTCGTGGAGCCGGCGTCGGCTGCGAGCATCGCCGGGTTGTTGAAATCGATCGAAGACGGTTGGGTCAGCAAGGGTTCCACCGTGGTGTGCACTGTCACCGGCAACGGGCTCAAGGATCCCGACACTGCGTTGAAGGGCATGCCCGCGGTCATCCCGGTTCCCGTAGACCCTGTCGCCGTCGTGGCCAAGCTCGGCCTGGTCTAGATCGGACGTCGGTGACCAGAACCCTGCCCCCAGGCCTGACGGCCACCGCGGTTGTTGCTGCCTCGAGCGCGAATCTGGGCCCCGGCTTCGACAGCATGGGGCTGGCGGTGAGTCTGTACGACGAGATCGTGGTCGAGACAACCGAATCCGGCCTTGTCGTCGAGGTGGAGGGCGAGGGCGCCGGTCAGGTCCCGCTGGACGGATCCCACCTGGTGGTGCGGGCGATCGAGCGGGGCTTGCGGGAAACCGGAGTTCACGCGGCCGGCCTGACCGTCCGTTGTCGCAACGACATCCCCCATTCACGGGGCCTGGGCTCTTCGGCAGCTGCCGTTGTCGGTGGCCTTGCTGCCGCCAATGGGCTTGCCTCACAAAGCGGTTCGACCCCGATGTCGCTGGAACAGCTGATCCAGGTGTCCTCGGAGTTCGAGGGTCATCCCGACAACGCGTCGGCCGCTGTGCTCGGTGGTGCGGTGGTGTCGTGGACCGAAGGTGCCGAGGAGGCGCCACGTTACGGGGCCGCGCCGATCCGGTTGCATCCCGACATCAACATCTTCGCCGCCGTCCCGCAGGTCCGATCATCCACAGCGGAGACCCGAGTGCTGCTGCCGCAGCAGGTCAGCCACGCCGATGCGCGCTTCAATCTGAGCCGGGCGGCGCTGCTGGTGGCCGCTCTTGCCGAGCGCCCCGACCTGCTCATGTCGGCGACCGAGGACGTGTTGCATCAACCGCAGCGGGCGGCCGCCATGCCCGCCTCCGCGGAATACCTGGCGGTGCTCCGGCGTTCTGGCGTGGCAGCGGTGCTGTCAGGCGCTGGACCTGCGATTCTGGCGTTGAGCACCAGGGCCGATCTGCCGGCGGACGTTCTGCAGTATGGCCGCGACAATGGCTTCGTGGTCACCAGGATGTCGGTGGGTGAGGGCGTCAAATGGCGCTCCGGCGTCGCTGCCCGGCCCTAGCCCGGCGTCGGTCGCCGGCGTAACACGCGTAACATGTGAATCACGGCGTTTCTTGCTTCCGGCTCGGATGCGGGTTATTCTCGCTCACGTCCAGCAATCGCAGCGTCTGAACTGCGCCGACACTAGGACGACCACTCTTCTTTCAGGTGCTCAAATTTGTGGACTGACGGTTTGCCGTTTTGGCGAAACCCCGGCGATCACCGTTGCGGTGGCAATGGTGTGACCCTCACGTTCAGCGGATCGGCTGAACGTACTGAACCCCCGCGTCACTTGGTTCGCGAGGGAAGAAAGGAAATCCGTGACTGATACGGACCTCATCACGGCTGGCGGCAGCACCGAAAGCAGTGAACTGCCGAACACCGTGTCGCCCGACTCCACTCCATCGGCCGAGCGCAGCGCGCCCGCCGCGGAGCGGCGGGGCGCTCTGACCAGCATGGTTCTGCCCGAGTTACGTGCCATGGCCAAGGAGATCGGCGTCGAAGGCGCCTCCGGCATGCGCAAGGGCGAGTTGATCGCCGCCATCCGTGAGCGCCGTGGTGAATCCACCGGCCGCACCGGAAGCGAAGCCAAGAAAGACGCCCCCGCCGAGACGGCCACGACTTCTTCCGGACCCGCCGACAGCGCCGGTCAGGATGCCCCCGCCGGCAACGCCGGTGATGGTGCGCCGCCGTCGCAGGCCGGCGCC
>NZ_JBAUJR010000458.1:0-14576 GCF_049683935.1 Mycobacterium sp.
GTGCCTGACCGCCCGAGAGTTGTGCCGGTCGCCGGTCGGCGAGATCTGTGGCGCCGACGGCCTCGAGCCAGTGTCGCGCGGTCGCGCGCGCGGCGGACCGTGAGCGGCCCCTGCAGCGTGGGGCGTAGCCCACGTTGGCTGCAACCGTCATGTGCGGAAACAGCATTGGCTGTTGCGTCAACATCGCCACACCGCGGGCGTGCGCAGGCACGAACGTGCCGGTGCTGGTGTCGGTGACGGCGGTGCCGCCGAGTTCGATCCGGCCGTGATCCGGCCGGAGCAGGCCGGCGATCATCAGCAGCAGCGTCGACTTGCCGACACCGTTGGGGCCCAGCACAGCGAGCACTTCGCCGTCGTCGAGGTCGAGTTCCAGATCGACTCCGCGCTGCTCCAGGCGGGCTCCGACCCGCACGGCACTCACAGCGGCCCCGTCAGCCGACGGCTGGCCGTGGCGATCACGATCACCGCGGCGACGACGATGAGCAGCAGCGACAACGCAACCGCGGCATCGGCATCGGTTTCGCGCTGCAGATAGATCTCCAGGGGCAGCGTCCTGGTCACCCCCTGCAGCGACCCGGCGAACGTCAGGGTCGCGCCGAACTCGCCGAGCGAGCGGGCGAATGCCAACACCGCACCCGATACCAGGCCCGGCAGCACCAACGGCAGGGTCACGGTCCGTAGCACCGTGGTGGGCCGCGCGCCGAGTGTTGCGGCGATGTGGTCATATCCGGATCCGGCTGAGCGCAAAGCGCCTTCGAGGCTGACGACCAGAAAGGGCAGCGACACAAACGACTGGGCGAGCACCACTGCGGTGGTCGAGAACGCGATCCGGATGCCGAGAACATCGAGGTGCTGGCCGAGCAGTCCCTGTCGACCGAACGTGTACAGCAGCGCGATCCCGCCGACCACCGGTGGCAGGACAAGTGGCAGCAGCACCAGCGCACGCAGCACCGGCAGGCCGCGAAAGCTGCCGCGTGCCAGTACAAGAGCCATCGGCACACCGAGAAGGATGCACACCGCGGTGCTGGCGCTCGCCGTCTTCACACTGAGAACCAATGCCGCAAGCGAGGATTCGGATGTGATCAAAGGAAAGAACCGCGGCCAGTCGATGTTGAGCAGAACCGCGACAAGCGGCACGATCACGAATGCGGCACCGAGCAGCGCCGGCAGGTAGATCCACGTCGGTAGTCCGACCTGGACCATGCCGGGGCGCCGGGCGCTGGTCATGGCGCAGCGAATCCCGCTGCTGCCAACACTTCCTGTCCCTGGGTTCCGGTCACCAGATCGACGAACATCTGCGCGGTGTCCGGACGGTCGGCTTCTTCGAGGACCGCGATCGGGTAGGTGTTCACCGCGGCGGACGACTCCGGGATGTCGACGATGGTCACCTGATCGCCGGCGGCGACCGCGTCGGTGACGTAGACCAGGCCGGCGTCGGCTTGGCCGGAGGTGATCTTGCCGAGCACGTCGGTGACGGCGGACTCCTCACTGACCGGCGACAGGCTCACCCCCGTCGATCTCTCGAGAGTCTCGGTGGCCGATCCACAAGGCACCTGCGGTGCGCAAACCACCACTTGGGTTCCCGGCGCAGCCAGATCGGCGAAAGACGCCACGCCGCGGGGATTTGCGGGAGGGGTGACGATGGTCAGCGTGTTGGTGGCGAAGTCGACCGGGTCACCGCTGACCAGTCCGGCGTCGACCGCCTTGGACATGTTGTTCGCATCGGCGGACGCGAAGACGTCGGCGGGTGCGCCCTGGGTGATTTGGGTGACGAGGTCGGAGGAACCAGCGAAGTTGAACGTCACCGTCGTTCCGGGGTGGTCCTTTTCGAATCGAGCGCCCAACTCGGTGAATGTCGATGTCAGTGACGCCGCGGCAAAAACCGTCACCTGGTCAGCGCTCTCGGTCTGCGGCGACGAACATCCGGTGAGAACCCACAGAGCGGCGGCGACACAGGCAACCGATCTCATGACGTCCCCTCAGGTGTTTCGACGATGACCGTGGTGGCCTTCACCACAGCCTCGGCGACCACCCCCGGTTCGAGGCCGAGATGGCGTGCCGACTCGGCGCTCATCAGCGAGACCACGGTGAACGGACCACACTGCATCTGCACCTCGGCCATCACTCGATCCGCGGTCACCTTGGTGACCAGGCCGACGAACCGGTTGCGCGCGGAACTCCCGACGCCGAGCAGATCGGGAGGTGGCGACGCGTGCTCACGTGCGAACTCGGCGAGCGCGTCGCCGGCGATCACCTTGCGCCCGGCGTCGTCCTTGTAGGACGCCAGGGTGCCGCCATCGATCCAACGGCGCACGGTGTCATCGCTGACCCCGAGCAGCGCAGCGGCATCCTTGATCCGAATTGCCGGCACCATGCAGTCCTCTTTTCCGCAAATGCAGAGTGATAGCCTCACTCTATCCGTGTTTGCGGATATACAAGTGTGCGGGTCAGTCGTCGTCGAGCACCGAGAACGGCTCGGTTGGCGTTTCGACCACCATCAGCTGTGCCGCCGACTCCGACGGAACGACTCGGCGGGCCAACGCCTGCAGCGCCCGCTCGGTGCCCACGTCACGGCCTGCCTGCTCGGAGAGCAGCCAGCGCACCTCGAGCAGGTCGCAGTACGCCTGGATCGGCGTTCCGGTACCCCCGAGCGCGGAATGCGCGCGGTGCATCATCGGGGTGGCGACCTCCATCAGCCACAGTTGCGCGGCGGTGCGCTCGTCGACGTCGTGTCCCGCCTCGCGGCAGAGTTGCCCCTGGTAGGCCTGGATATCGCCGAGCAGGATGCGGGCCTGGCCCTCGCCGACGTCCAGCCCAGTCAGCCGCTGCAGTTGGGTGGCGTGAAAACGGCGGTCACCGACCGCCACATGCAGACGAAGCTCGTCGGCGCCGGCGCTCACCGGCTGCAGCGACACCTCGTCGACGGCGAAGCCCAGCTCGTTGAGCCTGCGGATGGTCCCCTCCACCCGGTAGCGGTCGGCGAACCCGAAGGTCGGCTCGGAGTGCAGCAGATCCCACAGTCTCTCGTAGCGCCGTCGGATGCTGAGTGCTTCCTGGATGAAACCTGCTTCCAGTTCCGGCTTTTCGAGTTTGGCCGCCACATCCAGCAGTCCGGCCGCGACGTTCTCGACGGTGATGTCGATGTCGTGGGTGCGCTGTCCATCGGAGAGCCGCGGATGGACCTCGCTGGTCTCGGCGTCGACGAGGAACGCCTGCAAGACCTGGCCGTCGCGGGAGAACAGTGTGTTGGCCAGCGAGCAGTCACCCCAGAAGACCCCGTGCCGGTGCAGTTCGACCAGCAGGGTGGCCATCGCGTCGAACAGTCGGGCGCGGTGCTTGGGTGCATCGGCCGGCAGTCGCATGAACAGCCGTCGGTACTGCCACGAACCGACGAGGTATCGGGTCAGCAGGATCGCCGTGTCGAAGTCCGGTTGGAACACCAGTCCGGCCGGCCGAACCGCGTTGAGGCCCATCTCTTCCAACCGGCTCAGCACGTCGTATTCGCGGGCGGCGATCCGCGGCGGCAGTTCTTTGACGGCCCACAGTTCGCCGTCGGAGTCGACGAACTTCACGAGGTGCCGGCTGGGTCCGACCGCGATGTCGCGCAGCGGAACCTCGGGCACCATCCACTCGGCCAGCGGGCGGTCCCAGGGCAGCGCGAGCAATCCCGGGCACGGGGCCCGTAGCCGCAGCTCGGGAGCTGCCATCGAGGTGTCGGTTCCGCAGCTCAGCCGGTGGACGCTGCGTGCCGCCCGCGGGTCTCTGTGGAACGCGTGAGGTTGTCACCGGTCTGCGGATCGAACAGGTGCAGCCTCACGTCGTCGAGCCACAGGGTGGCCTTGTCGCCCGAACGCACTCGACTCAACGGATCCAACTCCACACAGATCTGCGTGCGCAACTGCTCACTGTCGAGCTCACTGGCCAGCTCGGCGAGCTGGCCGGAGATCTCCGCGGTGGCTTCGAAGGGCACAAACGCGTACTGCTCGTTGCCCAGCCACTCGGTCACATCGATGTCGACGTCGAAAGTGATTCCGCGGGATCCCTTCTCGCTGTCGACGAATTCGGCGTCCTCGAACGCCCCCGGCCGGATCCCGGCGATGTAGACCTTCCCGTCCTCGACGGTGTCGCGCCACTCGTCGCGCAGCGGGATCGTCGCGAAGGGCAGTTCGATCTCGTTGCCGGTCACCCGCGCGGGCACGAAGTTCATCGGCGGGGACCCGATGAAGCCTGCGACGAAGAGATTGACCGGCTGGTCGTAGAGTTCGCGCGGGCTGGCGACCTGTTGCATGATGCCCTTCTTCAGCACCGCGACGCGGTCGCCGAGGGTCATCGCCTCGGTCTGGTCGTGGGTGACGTACACCGTGGTGACCCCGAGGCGGCGTTGCAGCCGAAGGATCTCGGTGCGCATCTGGCCGCGCAGTTTGGCGTCGAGATTGCTCAACGGCTCGTCGAAGAGGAACGCGTCGGCCTGGCGGACGATCGCGCGGCCCATCGCCACCCGTTGGCGCTGGCCGCCGGACAGGTTGGCCGGTTTCCGGTCGAGATGCTCGCCGAGTTCGAGGGTGTCCGCAGCCTCGGTGACGAGCTTGCGGATCTCGTCGTCGGAGTGCTTGCCGGACAGCCGAAGTGGGAACGCGATGTTCTCGAAGACCGTCAGGTGCGGGTACAGCGCATAGTTCTGGAACACCATGGCCAGGTTGCGGTCGCGCGGGGCCTTGTCGTTGACGCGGGTGTCGCCGATCAGCATGTCGCCCGAGGTGATGTCCTCCAGGCCCACGATCATCCGCAGCAGCGTGGACTTCCCGCAGCCGGACGGTCCCACGAGGATGACGAACTCGCCATCGGCGATGTCGAGGCTGACGTCGTTGACGGCCGGGAAGCCGTCGTCGTACTTCTTGACGATGTTGCGCATCGTGATTGCTGCCATGGGTTATCCCTTCACTGCTCCGGAAGTCAGGCCGGCGACGATGCGCCGCTGGAAGATGAGGACCAAGATGACGACGGGGATCGTGACGATCACCGACGCGGCCATGATGTAGGGCACCGGCGACTCGAAGTACGAGGCGCCCTGGAAGAACGCCAACGCCGCCGGCACCGTGCGGGCGCTGTCGGTGGACGTCAGCGAGATGGCGAAGAGGAAGTCGTTCCAGCAGAAGAAGAACGTCAGGATCGCCGTGGTGAACACCCCCGGCGCCGCCAACGGGACGATCACCTTGCGGAAGGCCTGCCACGAAGTGGCGCCGTCCACCTGCGCGGCATGTTCCATCTCCCAGGGGATCTGGCGGAAGAACGCCGACATCGTCCAGATCGACAGCGGCAGCGCGAACGTCAGATACGGGATGATCAGACCCAGCCAGGTGTCATAGATGCCCAGTCCGCGCCACATGTCGAACAGCGGGCCCACCAGAGCTGCCTGCGGGAACATCGCGATGCCCAAGGCCAGCGACAGCAACACCTTCTTGCCGCGGAACTCCAGGCGCGCGATGGCATATGCCGCGAACATCGCGATGACGACCGAGATGCCCGTGGCGATGACCGCGATGCCGATCGAGTTGATCAGCGCCCTGGTGAACAGCGGGTTGCTGAAGATCTGGGCGAAGTTGTCGAGGGTGAATGTGCTTGGCAGGAAGGACGGATTGCCCGAGACGATGTCCGACGGTGGCTTGAAGGCCAGGCTGATCATCCACAGCATCGGCGCGAAGCTGTAGATGACGATGACGATGCCTGCGATCGTCCACCACTTGGTGTTCTTGGTCACTGGTCACCCCTGACTTGCGAGAGGTCGGTTTTGAAGACCTTGATGAAGATCCAGGCGATCATGACGACGGACAGGAACAACAGCACCGAGACCGCCGACCCCATACCGAGATTCACCAACGTGACGTTCTGCCGGTAGGCCAGGAACGAGATCGTCTCGGTGTCGTTCGCACCTGCGGTCATCACGTACGGATTGTCGAAGATGCGCCACGCGTCCAGCGTGCGGAACAGCAGCGCCACCATGATCGCGGCCTTCATGTTCGGCAGCGTGATCTTCCAGAGTCGCTGCCATGCGGTGGCGCCGTCGACCTTGGCGGCCTCCTGCATGTCTTCGGGGACCTGCACCAGACCGGCCAGCAGCAGCAGCGAGATGAACGGTGTGGTCTTCCAGATCTCCGAGAGACAGATGACGAAGATGGCGGACCACCGGTCGCCGAACCAGTCGAAACCCGACAGGTTCAGCCACTGGTTGACGAAGCCGGAATCGATGGCGAAGGCATAGCGCCAGATGAACGCCGACACCACGGTGACGATGCCGTACGGGATGAGGATCGCCGTGCGCAGCGGGCCGCGCCCCCGAACGATGCGCAGCATCACGAAGGCGAACCAGAACCCGAGCACGAGTTCCACCGCCACGGTGACCACCGTGATGGCCAGTGTGGTGACGAAGTCGTTCCACCACAGCGGGTCGGTGAGGATGACGAGGTAGTTGCTCAGTCCGACGAAGCTTCGGCCGCCGGGATCGGTGAGGCGGAAGTTGTACAGCGACAACACCAGTGCGTAGCCCAGCGGGTACGCGGTGACCAGCAGCATCACCACATACGACGGAAGCGTCAGGTAGAACCCGAGCCTGCGCTCGCCCTTGACCCGCTCACTGGCCGCGGGCCTGCTCGGGTCTTTCTGGATCGGGGCGTCCTGAACCGCGGTCACAGCAGCCGCCTCCCCGCCAGCACGTCGGCCATGAACTCGTCTGTCCTTTCCGGTGTCTCGGCCGTCACCGAGGCCGGCGGGTGCCACGTTTTCTGAATTGCGCCGGAGATGTCGGTGTAGAACGGCGTCTGGGGCCGGGGCCCACCTTCGGCGATGGACTCCCGGATCAGGTCGGCGTTGGCGTACTCGGCGCGGATGTCCGGGTTGTCATACGACGCGGCGTACGGCGAAGGCTCGCTCTCGTCGAGCATGTACTGGGTGGCCATGGGCTCGGCGTTGATGCATTCGACCAGGGCCAGCGCCAGATCCGGGTGCTCGGTGTACGCACCGATACCCAGGTTGGCGCCGCCCAGTGGCGGTGCGCTGGGACGGTCAGCGGAGACCCTCGGGTAACGGGCCCACCCGATGTCGTCGACCACCTCTTGTGGCAACGTGCCCTCCTCGGCCGCACTGCGGGCCGCGGCCAGGACGTAGGGCCAGTTGACCATGAACATGCCCTGCTCGGACTGGAAGTTGGCGCGCGCCTGCTCCTCCGACGCATTCGACAGGTCGGCAGGTGCCGCGGGAGACCGTCCCAGGTTGCCGACGATCTCGGCGGCTTTCTCTCCGGCCGGACTGGCCAGTGACGGCTTGGCGTTGCGGCCCGCCTCGACGTCCTCCAAAAGCGCACCGCCGCCGGAGAGCACCAGTGCGTTGATCAACACCGTGTATCCCTCGTAGCGCTGCGCCTGAACGGCGACCTTCTTCTGTTGGCCAACAGCGGCTTTGAGCATCTCGTCCCACGTGAAGGTCGGTGAGGCGGGATCGACGCCGGCGGCGGCCGCGGCCGACTTGCGATACCAGAGCAGTTGGGCGTTGGACTTGTAGGGCGCCCCGTAAAGCGTGTCCTTCCACATACCCGTCTCGATGGGGGCGGGCAGCATTCCCGTGGTGAGCCGACTGGTCTCCTCTGCGGTGTACGGGCGAAGGAAGCCGGCGTTGGCGAATTCGGCGGTGAACACCACGTCCATGCTCACCAGATCAATGGAGGAATCGCCGGCGGCGAGGCGGCGGACCATCTGCTCGCGCTGGGCCGTCGCGGTGCTGGGCAGCGACTCGATGCGCACCTGGTACGCCCCGTTGGACGCCTCCGCGCACTGCTCAGCGCGTGCCACGGAGCCACCGTTGTCGGGCAGGATGTACCACGTCAATGTCGGCGGGCCGCCCTGACTACCGCACCCGGACAACAGCGTTGCCGCGACCAGAGGCGCGCTGGCCAGCGCGATTGCGCGGCGGCGTCGCCCCCCGGCGAACTGAATTCGTTTCATCACGTCCTCATCCAAGAAAAGCCTGCAACGACGCCCGAGTCCGGATGAGGGCCACGGGCAGCACATTCGGTACGCGACGAGTGTGTCACAGTTCACAACGCTGATGGGACAGCGGTCTCAGCGCGGCGGGGCGGTGGATCCGCGGACGACCAACCGGGTAGGCAGCGTCGTCACCTCCTCGGGTGCCTCCATCGCGCCAGGATCGAGTTGAGCGAGCACCTGACGCGCCGCGATCAGGCCCTGCTCGCGCACCGGCTGCGCGACCGTCGTCAGGTCACTCAGGTCGGCGGACGGGTGGTCGTCGACACCGATGATCGAGATTTGATGCGGGACAGAGATTCCAGACTTGTTGAGGGTGCGCAGCGCGCCGAGTGCCATCTCATCGGAATGGCAGAACACCGCGGTGGGCAACTGCGGCATGCTCAGTAGCATCTCCATGCCCCGCGCGCCGCCGTCGATGCCCCATTCGGCGGTGACCACGATCTCGTCGGCCAGGCCGGCCTCGTCGACCTGCCGGTGGAACCCCCGGATGCGTCCCTCGTTGGTCGCCCACGGTGTGCCTTCTTCGTCTCGGGCCTGGATCATCGCGATGTCGCTGTGGCCGATGCGTACCAGGTGCCCGACGGCCTGTCGGGCGGCCAACTCTTCGTTGACGCCCACCCAGGGGTGACTGTCGCCGGGGTGATGTCCGCCGACGAACACGGTGGGCACCCCGAGTTGGTCCAGGCGAGTGCGCTCACGGGCGGTCAGCGGCACCGAGGCAACGATCACCGCGTCCACCTTGCGCCGCAACGGAAGCGCCTCGAAGAACCGGTAGCGGGAAGCGGCGTCCGGCAGCGCGTAGAGCACCAGATCCATGCCGACAGCGTCGAATTGGCCGGCGATCCCGGCGAGCACCGTCGAGTAGAACCACGCGTCTACGCGTGGCACCACGACGCCGACTCGGCCGGTGGCCCCACCCGACAGGCGCGAAGCCTCGGGGGACACCACGTATGCCAGCTCGCGCGCCGCGGACAGAATGCGTTCCCGGGTGGCGGGGGAGACCCCGGACTCGCCACGGAGCGCACGTGACACCGAGGCGATCGACACACCCGAACGCCGTGCCACATCGGTCATGTTGACCGTCTGCTTGGGGATCATCAAAACCCCACCGTAATAGAACGTAACTATTTGCGCTGGCGCTTCTCTGATTGACATGACCAAAAGACATGGTGATTCTGGTGACGAAAACGTTTGCGCAGATTCCTCGAGGAGTGCCGTGGTTCCCGTCGTTCCGTCCTGGTGGCAGACCGCCGTCGTCTACCAGGTCTACATCCGCAGCTTCGCCGACGGTAACGGTGACGGCATCGGTGACATCCACGGCCTGCGAATGCGGCTGCCCTATGTGGCGCAACTCGGTGTGGATGCCATCTGGATCAACCCGTGGTATCCCTCGCCGATGGCCGACGCGGGCTACGACGTCGCCGACTACCGCGACATCGAACCCGCCTACGGCACCCTCGATGAGGCGCAGGCACTGATCTCCGAAGCACACGCGCTCGGGATCCGGGTGCTGCTCGACATCGTGCCCAATCACACCTCCGATGAGCACAAATGGTTCGGCGCGGCGCTTCGTGACGAGCCGGGGGCGCGGCAGCGCTACCACTTCCGTCCGGGGACCGGCGACGACGGTGCGCTCCCGCCCAACAACTGGCAGAGCGTGTTCGGCGGCCCCGCATGGACACAAGTCGCCGATGGTGATTGGTACCTACACCTCTTCGCTCCCGGTCAGCCCGACCTCAACTGGGAACACGAAGAGGTGCGCCGCGAGTTCGAGGACATCCTGGCGTTCTGGTTCGACCGCGGCGTCGACGGCTTCCGCATCGATGTGGCACACGGTCTGGTCAAAGAGGCGGATCTGCCGGACGCGGTCGATACGGCCGATGTCGCGCAGACCCTCGTCCAGCCCAACGAAGGGCACCCGGCCTGGGACCAGGACGGGGTGCACGAGGTCTATCGCGGGTGGCGTTCGGTGGCCGACCGGTATTCACCCGAGCGGATCTTCATCGCCGAGGCGTGGGTACCGAGCAATGAACGGCTCGCGCGATACCTCCGGCCTGACGAGCTGCACACCGCATTCCAGTTCGACTTCCTGCGGACTCCCTGGCGCGCTGAGCTCCTCCGCTCCGTGGTGGACGACGCGATCGGCGCGGCGGCGACAGTGGGTGCGCCGCCGACCTGGGTGCTGTCCAACCACGACGTGCCCCGCACAGTGACGCGGTTCTCCCGATCCCAGCCGATGCACCTGATCGAAACCGACTGGGAGCGAGCACGCTGGGCCGGCGAGGAACCCGACCACGAGCTCGGCCGCCGCCGCGCCCGCGCCGCCGCTCTGGTGCAGTTGGCGCTGCCGGGAACGGCTTATGTCTATCAGGGTGAGGAACTGGCTCTCGAAGAGATCGAGAACCTCCCCGACGACGCGCGCCAGGACCCAGCATGGGTGCAGTCCGGGTTCACCGATGTCGGCCGGGACGGATGCCGTATTCCGTTGCCTTGGAGCGACACATCCGCGCCTTATGGATTTGCACCCGATGACGGCGCCGCCACGTGGCTCCCTCAACCTGGGCACTGGGCGGAGCACAGTGTCGAGGCTCAGGATCGTGACCCGAATTCGACCCTGAACCTGTATCGGGACGCGTTGCGGCTGCGGCCGGAACTGTGGCGCGACACCGGCGACGTGACGTGGCTGGAGGTAGCGGCCGACGTCGCTGCATTCGAGCGCGGCGGCGCACAGTGCTGGGTGAACACCGGCGAATCCGGAGTGCTGCTGCCGAGGGAGCTTTCGGTGGTGCTGTCGTCGGCCCCGGGTGTCGACGGGACGCTGCCCCCGGACACGGCCGTGTGGCTCGCCTCCGGGCAGTCGCCGAAGTAGTGACCCAGGAGGGGTCTTTGTGCCCTCTTCAGTCGGCGGCTTCCCGGAGCACCCTGGAAGGCAACGAAGACTTCTGAAGGGGGTGGCGGGGTGAACGCGGACTTTCCGGATTCCGAGACGATCGGTGCCGCGCTGTCGCTGGCCGTCCGTGCGCCGTCGGTGCACAACTCTCAACCCTGGCAGTGGCGGCTGGGTGATCGCAGCGTGCACCTCTACGCCAACCCGGAACTGCTTCTGCCGCACACTGATCCCGACGGCCGTGACTTGATGCTGAGCTGTGGAGCGACACTCAATCACTGTGTGGTGGCGCTGGCGGCGTTGGGGTGGCAGTCCAAAGTTCACCGCTTCCCGAACCCGGCCGCGCCGAATCACCTCGCCGTGCTCGAACTGCACCGCTATCCCGCGGCCGATGTCGACGTGGCGCTGGCCGCGGCGATTCCCCGCCGCCGCACCGACCGGCGGCACTACAGCTCGTGGCCGGTGCCGCGCGGCGATATTGCGCTGATGGGTGCGCGGGCGGCCAGAGGGGGCGTCACCCTTCGCCGGGTCGACGACCTTGCGGGTTTGCAGCGAGTTGTCACCGAAGCAGCGCGGCGGCACGCCGCCGACAAGCAATATCTGAGTGAACTGGCCACGTGGAGCGGGCGGTACGCATCGACCGCCGGGGTGCCCGCACGAAGTGTCCCCGGCGTTGACGGCTCCGGGCCGATTCCCGTGCGGGCGTTCGCGGGTGGAGTGCTGTTGCAGCCACCCAACACGGAGCCGGCCGATGACCACGCGGTTGTCCTCGCGCTTGGAACGGTGGGTGACGACCCGATGTCGCGGTTGCGTGCGGGTGAAGTGACCAGCACCGTGCTCCTGACGGCTACGGCTCTGGGGTTGGCGAGTTGCCCGATCACCGAGCCGCTCGAGATCGCGGACACCCGCGAGGCGGTGCGCCGCGAGGTCTTCGGCGCAGACGGCTATCCGCAGATGCTGCTGCGGATCGGGTGGGCGCCGATCAACGCCGATCCGCTGCCGTCGACGCCGCGCCGCGATCTATCGGAAGTGGTTGCACGGCTCGATGATTGGTCGCCGACGTGATGGAAGTCCTTATCCGGAGGACTCAGCCGGTCACTCGGCACCGGGTTGGCGCGGTCGCTGGAGTTTGGACACGAATACCGCAGCCTGGGTGCGACGCTCCATTCCCAGCTTGGCCAGCAGTCGTGACACATAGTTCTTGACGGTCTTCTCGGCGAGGAACATTCGCGCAGCGATCTGTTTGTTGGTCAGTCCCTCACCGAGCAGGTCGAGAAGCACCCGCTCCTGATCGGTCAGATCCGACAGGGGATCGGAGCGTTCCCCTTCGCCACGAAGTTTGGCCATCAGGGCCGCAGCCGCCCGGTTGTCGAGCAACGATCGGCCGGCGCCGACCTCTTTGATCGCGTTCGCCAATTCCATGCCTTTGATGTCCTTCACGACGTAGCCGCTGGCACCGGCGAGGATCGCGTCGAGCATCGCTTCATCGGAGGTGAAGGAGGTGAGCATGAGGCACCGAAGGTCCGGGAGCAGGGAGAGTAGGTCTCGGCACAGTTCGATCCCATTACCGTCGGGCAACCGAACGTCGAGAACGGCCACGTCCGGTTGCATCGCCGGGATCCGGGCCAGCGCCTCTGCGACCGAACCGGCTTCGCCCACGACGTCGAGCTCGGGATCGCTGCCGAGCAGGTCGATCAGGCCGCGCCGGACGACTTCGTGGTCGTCGACCAGGAAAACCCTCACCTTGAGTGCGACGTCATTCTCCTCTGGATCGGCGCCGATCACAGCGCGTGGTTCGGTTCGCAGACCATTATCGAACAATCGGTGTCGCGCAGGGCGACATTGCCGGGTGCCCCCACAAACGCCCCGACTCCACCGCGACGTCGACGGCCGATGACAACCAGCTGAATCGAGTCGGCATGCGCGGTGAGGTAATCCAATGCGCCCCCCTGGGTGCTCACTGAGGCGATGTCGAGATCGGGATAACGGCGCTGCCACTCGGCCAGCCGGCGCTGCCACTGTGCGTGAGCATCGGAATGCATCCGCCCGGTCGTGAGAATGCGCACCGGAGCTCCCCGGCGTCGCGCTGCCTCCAGGCCGCGATGCAGCACCGAATCGATTTCCGAAGGTTCGTCGACCTCGATCACCACTGCCCGGCTCCGGCCACTATGGGGGCGATGTGTCCGCACGATCGCCACCGGGCACCTCGCCGCGGCCGACAATGCCGCAGCAGTCGAACCGATCCGGCCCTGGGTCGCGTGTTTGAGCCCCCGTGCACCCACGCACAGCACGACTGCGGAGCGGGCGGCTTCCAGCAGCGCCTGGACCGGACGTCCCTGCAGGATCTCGAGCTCGATGGCGACGGGCCGTTCGGTCGACTCCACCGCGGTCAGCGCGTAGCGCACCGCCACCTCAGCGGTGGCCATCCGGCGCGCCTGGTCGCGGGGATCGATCTCCGACTCACCCGTCGGCTCGATCACGGAAACCAGACGCAGCGGAGCGTCTGCCTCGACGGCCTCGTCGACCGCCCACAACGCTGCGTCGACAGCTGACTGTGAGCCGTCGATTCCCACTACGACGCACGGTCTGGCGTTGCTACCCAACACGTTGTGCCACTGGTGAATTGAGACGTTTGCCGGTCGCTCGGGCGGTCTGGCCGCAGGGGCGTGAAGTTCGAATCGGGCGACAGCCGTGTCTGGCCGAGCGTCGGGCGTCAAGCTGGGTCGCGGGCATCGTGATCTCCGTTCGGTGCACCACCCACAGTGCTCGTCTGCGGCGCTCACGTACAGGGCCATTGGTCCCTGCCGCGGAACATCACGGCGTCGACGGTGGCGTGTTTCGTCAGGTGGTCAGCAACTCCGTTTGCCACGCGATTGCGCCCCTCCGACCCTCGTCGTCAGCAGCGGCGACCACACCCGACCAGAGGTCGTCGGCCGGGAACGGAGGGTGGCCGCCGAGATTGCTGCAGTCCGCCGCGCCCGCGGTGCCAACGTGGTGGCGGCCGCGATTGGAAGGGGATCGGATTTCGACTGCAGCAGATCAGGGAACGTACTTGCCCGGCGCGGTGCGAGGCGGCGAGGCCCCTCGGAGACCTCTTCGCTTGCCGTTCGAAACAGGACCATTCCCCGATGGCGACCGAATATTTATATGCCCAGGTCAGCGGGTTTTGTTGATGACGGGATCGCTTCTCATTCGCAACAGTTGCATAACGCCAGAATTGTCGCGGAGGCAAATGCGGAAATTGTCGGTTCAGTAAGCACCGTAACTACACGCATGTAATTCGTTCGGCCGGATGTAGAGAGACTGGGAGCACATGTCACGCACCAAGAAGGGCATGGTCGTCGTCATGCTGGGCAGCGCAGGGATTTTTCTGAGCGCCCCGATGTTCAGCCCGTTGGCTGACGCTGACCCTGTCCGTGGCGGGGTGCCGTGTGTGGGGATCCTTCAGCAAATCGTGTCCAATCCGGCCGACATCCCGCAGTCGCTGCAGCGGGCCGCAACCTCGTTCACCGCCGGTCCGGGACAGCCGACACCTCCGGTGGTCGTGCCTCCCGCCAGCTCCTCCTCGGCAGGCGCGCCTCCGGTGCCGCCACGCCCGCCGGCGTCGGTGTCCACATCGTCCTCGGGTGCGACGCCAGCCAGCCCGCCCACTC
>NZ_JBAUJR010000459.1:0-6767 GCF_049683935.1 Mycobacterium sp.
TCCGAGCTGGCCGGGCAACGGAATGCGATCGACGGGCGCATCGTCGATATCGTCGCCGAGATCGACCGCGACGGGCTGTGGGCGACGACCGGCGCCAAAACGGTGAGCGCGCTGGTGGCCTGGAAACTGGGCACCTCCCCACACAACGCCGAGACCCTGGTCACCGTCGCCGAACGGGTCGAGACCTTTCCGCGCTGCCTCGACGGACTGCGGGAGGGCCGGTTCTCCCTCGATCAGGTCGGTGTCATCGCCGAACGCGCCGCCGACGGCTCCGATGACCACTACGCGCTGCTGACCGAAAGTGCCACGGTCTCCCAACTGCGGATCGCGACGAAGGCCGAACCCCGACCCGAACCCGACCCCACACCACAACCCGAAGCCGATTCTGAGTTCGATGGTGAATCCGAACCGCAGCCCCCGCCCGAACCGGAGCGGTCGATCAGCAAAACCAGCGACGACACCTACACCTACTGGCGGATCAAAGTGCCCCACGCCGAAGCCGCGACCGTCGACGCTGCGCTGGGCTCGCAGCTCGACGGGTTGGTCGCCGACTGGAAACACCACCACGGATCCGGTGACGACAACACCGGTGAGTCGGTCGGTGAGCAGGCGGCGCCGTTCCCGAGCACCATCGATGCGTTCATGAGTCTCATCGAGGCCGGCTGGGACACCGAGGTCGCCCGCCGCCCGCACGGGCAGCGCACCACCGCGGTGATCCACGTCGACGCCGACTCCCATGTCGCCGCCCTGCACCTGGGGCCGCTGCTGTCTGAGGAGGACCGCCGATTCCTGCTGTGCGATGCGACCTGCGAAGTGTGGTTCCAACGCCACGGCCAGGTCATCGGTGCCGGGCGCAGCACTCGCACGGTGAACCGGCGGCTACGCCGGGCGCTGGAGCACCGCGACCGCTGCTGTGTGGTCCCCGGGTGTGGGGCGACCCGCGGGCTGCATGCCCACCATCTGCGGCATTGGGAGGACGGCGGCCTCACCGAGCTGTGCAACCTGGCCCTGGTCTGTCCGTATCACCACCGCGCCCATCACCGCGGGCTGATCACCATCACCGGACCCGCCGATCGCCTCGTCGTCACCGACGACACCGGCCAACCACTGACCAACCGCTCGTTGGCCCGATCACCTACCACACCTCCACCCGCAGTAGCTCCCTACCCCGGACCCACCGGCGAACGCGCCCAATGGAAGTGGTACCACCCCTACCAACCCAAACCACCACCCATCGACAACTAGGGTGAGCGGCCGCCGGGTCAGCTCACCACGGCCCCAGGTCGGCACTGTTGGCGCGTCGCAGCGCGCCGACGTAGCCGCCGCGTTCGTGGGCGGTTTCGTCGGCGCCGGGGGGTACGGCAAGCAAGCCACGAAATTCGTCAATGGCGTGATAACCCTTGCGGGTCATCCATCGCGACAGCCCGTCGAGCATGACAGCAGCGTGGTCGGGGCCGTGTCGCAGCGGCGCAGACGCGGTCATCACGACGTCCGCGCCGGCGAGCAGATACTTGATCAGCTCCTTCGAACCCTCGACACCGGTGGTCCCGGCGAGCGAGGCATCAATTCGGCCGTGCAGCAAAGTGATCCACGTCAACGGCAAGCGCGCCTCGCCTGCCCGGGACAGTGACGTCCCCGGTGCCACTGCCAGCGTTTCGGTGTCGATGTCGGGCTGCAGGAATCGGTTGAACAGCACCAGCCCGTCGGCGCCCGCCAGGTCGAGTCGCCGTGCCATCTCAGCAGTCGCGCTGAAGTACGGGCTGAGCTTCACGGCGACCGGCACACTCACGGCATCCTTGACCCGGGCCAGGATGTCGAGGTGACGCTGTTCGACGTCGCGGCCGCAGATGTGCGGATCGCCGGGAAGGTAGTAGATGTTCAATTCGACTGCGGCGGCGCCGCACTCCTGCATCGAGCGAGCGTAGCCAGCCCAACTGCCTGGCGTGCTGCCGTTGATGCTTCCGATCACCGGCACCGCGACGGCTCCGGCCGCGCGCTCGAGCAGGCTCAGATACTGGCGCGGGCCGTGGTCCGCGCTCGCGGCGTCGGGAAAGTACGACAGCGACTCGGCGAAGCTGTCCGTGCCCGCGGCGGCCAGCCGCGCGTTGCCCTCGACCTCCTGGCGCACCTGTTCCTCGAACAACGAATACAGCACCACCGCACCGACCCCGGCGTCGGCGAGGCGCCGCACACCGTCGACTGTCTTCGACAGCGGCGACGCCGACGCCACCAGCGGGTTGCGCAACTCCAGGCCCAGATAGCGAGTGGACAGTTCCATCAATGTGCCTTCCGTGCATCGGGGTGGAAGTGTTCGGGACCGCGAGAAGCCATCGCCTCGTAGACATTCCAGCGTTGTTCGATCGCCTGCTCGGCCATCCGCAGCAGCCGCTCGTATTCGACCGGATCGGCATTGGCAAGTGAGCGGTACCGTAGTTCTCGCCGGCGATAGTCGTCGAGCGAGATCCGTGGTCGGTGCGAGTCGAGCAGGAATGGATTGTCCCCGGCAGCGCGCAGCACCGGATCGTAGCGAAGCAGCGGCCAATGCCCACTGGCGACGGCGCGATACTGCTGATCCATCCCATGCCGCATGTCGATGCCGTGCGCGATGCACTGGCTGTAGGCGATAACCAGAGACGGCCCGTCGTAGGCCTCCGCCTCCCGGAATGCCTGCAGGGTCTGCTGCGGGTCGGCGCCCATCGCGACCTTCGCGACGTAGACGCTCCCGTAGGCGATCGCTTGCAGCGCAAGGTCCTTTTTCGGCACCGCCTTGCCTGCTGCGGCGAACTTGGCGACCGCGCCCAGCGGTGTGGACTTGGACGCCTGACCACCGGTGTTGGAGTACACCTCGGTGTCGAGCACCAGCACGTTGACGTTGCGCCCACTCGCCAGCACATGGTCGAGTCCACCGGACCCGATGTCGTAGGCCCAGCCGTCGCCACCTACTATCCACACGCTGCGCCGGACCAGCTGATCCACCACGCTGAGCAGGTCAGCGCTGACGGCCGGATCGAGGCCGCCGAGGCGGCGTCTCAGCTCGGTGACCCGGCCCCGCTGGGCGGTCAACTCCGACTCGCGCAACTGGGGCGCCTCGAGGATCTCGTCGACGAACGCGGGTCCCAGCGCGTCGCGCAGCTCGGTCAGACGTCGCCGGGCGAGCTGGACGTGCACGTCGCCGGCCAGCCGCAGGCCCAGCCCGAACTCCGCGTTGTCCTCGAACAAGGAGTTCGACCACGCCGGGCCCCGCCCGTCGGCGTCGGTGGTCCACGGCGTGGTCGGCAGGCTGCCGCCGTAGATCGACGAGCAGCCGGTCGCGTTCGCGATCATCAGCCGGTCCCCGAAGAGCTGGGACAGCAATTTGAGGTACGGGGTTTCGCCGCAGCCTGCGCAGGCACCGGAGAACTCGAACAGCGGGTCCAGGAACTGGGTGCCGCGCACGGTACCGAAGTCCACCCGGGACCGGTCGTTGATCGGCAGCGACTCGAAGAACTCGATGTTGGCCCGCTCGGTGGGCACCCGCGTCTCGGCGGCACCGAGGTTGATCGCCTTGGTCACGACCGGGCCGGGAAGGACCACCGGACAGGCCTCGACGCACAGGCCGCACCCGGTGCAGTCCTCGACGTACACCTGGAGCGAGTACCGGGCGTTCGGCAGGCCGACCGCCTCCAGCGGCGCCGAATCGAATTCCGCAGGTGCCCCGACCAACTGAGATCCGTCGTAGTACTTGGACCGGATCACGCTGTGCGGGCAGACGAAGGCGCAGTTGCCGCACTGGATGCAGCTGTCCGGGTCCCACACCGCGACGAGCTCGGAGATGTTGCGTTTCTCGTAGGACGTGGTGCCGCCCGGGTAGGTGCCGTCCACCGGAAGTGCGCTGACCGGCAACAGGTCGCCGCGCCCGGCCATCATCTCCGCGGTCACGGTGCGGACGAATTCCGGCGCCGACGCGGGCACCAGCGGTGCCGGCGTCCGAGTGGAGGTGACCATGGCGGGTATCTCGATCCGCTGCAACCCGGCGATAGCTGCGTCCACCGCAGCCAGTTCCTTGGCCACCACCTCCGGGCCACGCTTGCCGTAGGTCTTGTGCACCGATTCCTTGATCCGGGCGATGGCCCGGTCACGGGGCAGCACCTCCGAGATCGCGAAGAAGCAGGTCTGCAGCACGATGTTGATGCGGCCGGCGAGGCCCGCCTCGCGCGCGATCCGGTCGGCGTCCACGGTGTAGAGGGTGATCTGCTTGTCCAGGATCTGTTCCTGAACCCGCAGGGGCAATGCGTCCCACACCTTCGCCGACGACAGCCGGCAGTTCAGCAGCAACGTCGCACCGGCGGCGGCCCGGCCGAGCACGTCGACCTTGTCGAGGAACCGGAACTGATGGCAGCCCACAAAATTCGCACCGGTCACCAGGTACGGCGCCCGGATCGGATCCGGCCCGAAGCGGAGGTGCGACTCGGTCTGGGAGCCGGACTTCTTCGAGTCGTAGACGAAGTAGCCCTGGGCGTGCATGCCGTCTTCGGATCCGAGGATCTTGATGGTGTTCTTGTTGGCGCCGACGGTGCCGTCGGATCCCAGCCCGAAGAAGACGGCGCGCACCGTGTCGGGCGACTCGATGTCGAACGCGGGATCGTAGGCCACGCTGGTCCCGGAAACGTCGTCGTCGATCCCGATGGTGAACCGTCGCTTCGGCTGTTCGCTTTCGAGTTCGGTGAACACCCCCGCCACCATCGCGG
Organism: Mycobacterium sp.; assembly: GCF_049683935.1. Taxonomy (GTDB): domain Bacteria; phylum Actinomycetota; class Actinomycetes; order Mycobacteriales; family Mycobacteriaceae; genus Mycobacterium. Next base: position 4,728 of record NZ_JBAUJR010000459.1, read on the forward strand.
GAGTGAACTCCTTCGACGAAAGTCCGTATCGGCCGCCCGTCACTCTCGGCATGACCGACCGCGTCCCATCGGCACACGCCTCGGCTAGTGCTGCGACCACGTCGAGGTAAAGCGGTTCGCCGATCGAACCGGGTTCCTTGGTGCGGTCCAGCACGCCGACCGTACGCACCGTCGCCGGGAGCGCATCCAGAAGCGCTGCGGTGGGGAACGGTCGGTACAACCGCACCTGCGCCACACCGACCCGCTCGCCACGTTCGACGAGGGCGGCGACGGTCTGCTTCACCGTCTCGGCGCCGGAGCCCATCAAGACCAGCACCCGCTCCGCCTCGGGATGTCCGGAGTATTCGACGATGTGCATCGTCCGGCCGGTGCGTTCGCCGAGCCGGGCCATGAGGTCCTCGACCACTGCGGGGACCCGCGCATAAAACGGGTTGACGGTCTCGCGTGCCTGAAAGTAGACATCGGGGTTCTGTGCGGTGCCGCGGATGAACGGGTGCTCGGGGGACAGGGCGCGCCCGCGGTGTGCCCGGATCAGTTCCTCGGGCACCAGCGCACGCAGGTCGTCGTCGGTCAGCGTCTCGATGGTGTTGATCTCATGCGAGGTCCGGAATCCGTCGAAGAAGTGCACGAAGGGGATACGGCTCGCGAGCGTGGCCGCCTGTGCGACCAGCGCCAGGTCGTGGGCTTCCTGCACCGAGGCCGACGAGAGCAGTGCGAAACCTGTCTGCCGCACCGCCATCACGTCGGAATGATCACCGAAGATCGACAACCCCTGGGCGGCAATCGACCTGGCCGCCACATTGATGACGGCCGAGGTCAGTTCGCCGGCGATCTTGTACATGTTCGGGATCATCAGCAGCAGGCCCTGCGACGAGGTGAAGGTCGTGGACAGTGCGCCACTCTGCAGGGCGCCGTGCAGAGCACCTGCCGCGCCACCCTCGCTCTGCATCTCGACAACCGTGGGGACGGTGCCCCAGACGTTGGTCCGTTGCGCGCTGGACCATTCGTCGGCCAGTTCGGCCATCGGCGACGAGGGCGTGATCGGGTAGATGCAGCACACTTCGTTCACCCGGTAGGCGACCGACACCGCCGCTTCGTTGCCGTCTATCGTGGTGCGCGTCATCGCGGTTCCGGGAACATCTCGATGGCGTGCACCGGGCATTGATCGGCGCAGACCGCGCAGCCCGTGCAGGTGTCATAGTCGAACTCATACCGCTGCCCGACACCGAGTTTGATCACCGAGTCCTCGGGGCAGGCGCCGAGACAACCATCACATTCGAAGCAGTTCCCGCATGACAGGCACCGCCCCGCCTCGAAGGTGGCTTCCTCGGTGGACAGGCTGCCGACGATCTCCTCGAAACCCTGCACCCGGGTAGCGGCCTCGAGTTCGGGCTGCCGGCGTTGTGCGGCGTCGCCGAAGTACCAGAGGTGCAGTTTGTCGAACGTGGCGATCGGGTGTTTCGACGACTGTTCGATCTGCGTCCCTCGCAGCCAGGCGTCGATGTGATGGGCGGCCTTCTTGCCGTGGCCCACACCGATGGTGACGGTGCGCTCGCTGGGCACCATGTCACCGCCGGCGAACACCCCCGGGCAACCGGTCATCAGCGATGCCGAAACACTCACGCTGCCGTCGGTATCGAACTCCACGCCCGGCAACGTTCGCATGAACGCCGACTCCGTCTCCTGACCGAGCGCCAAGATCAGCGTGTCCGCGGCCAGCGTCTCGAAACGTCCGGTCGGTCGCGGGTAGCCGGATTCGTCGAGTTCCATCACCTCGACCCGGATCTCGGGGCCGTCGAAGGCAGTGATGGTGCGCAGCCAGTTGATCCGGACACCCTCGCGTTCGGCGTCCACGGCTTCTTCGACGTGCGCGGGCATCTGCTCGCGGGTGCGCCGGTAGACGATCACCGCGTCCTGGGCGCCGAGGCGGCGGGCGACGCGGGCGGCGTCCATCGCGGTGTTTCCGCCGCCGTACACGGCGACGTGACGGCCGATGGCCGGCGTCTCACCGGAGGCGACGCTGCGCAGGAAGGACACCGC
>NZ_JBAUJR010000460.1:0-11314 GCF_049683935.1 Mycobacterium sp.
GGTCGACAGCCACGGCGCGGCGAGTCCGGCGGCGGCGAAGCACAGCGCGGGCAGCGTGGTCAGCAGGCCGGCCCAGGTCGCGGATACCCCCAAGTCGGCGCGCATGTCGCCGAGTAGCGGTGCCACGCTGGTGACGGCCGGACGCAGGTTGAGTGCGGTGAGCACGACGGCCACGGCGAGCAGCGCACCCCCGGCCATTGCGGGGACGCGGGTCGCCGCGGTGTCGGGGGTGAGCCCGTCGATCACCGGCTTCTGAGTGGGCACCCTGCTACGGTGCCATACATCCCATGATTGGTTGAAAGGATGTCTCTGTGCCGTTGAGCACCACCCGGCGTACCGGCCTCGTCGACCAGGTCATCGAGCAGTTGCGGCGTGCGGTCTCCGCCGGCGAGTGGCCGGTCGGCAAACGGATCCCCAACGAGGCCGACCTGGTCGAGTCGCTCGGGGTGGGCCGCAACACCGTGCGTGAGGCGGTCCGGGCACTCGCGCACGCTGGACTCCTCGAGGTCCGCCAGGGAGACGGCACCTATGTGCGTGCCACCAGCGAGGTGTCCGGGGCGCTGCGACGGCTATGCGGCGCGGAGTTGCGGGACGTTCTGCAGGTGCGCCGCGGGTTGGAGGTCGAAGGCGCGCGTCTGGCGGCAGCGAACCGCACCGACTCCGATGTGGCCGAGCTTCGAGTGCTGCTGGCCCGCCGTGATCAGTGCCAGGCGCCCGGCGACACCGACGAGTTCGCGCGCGCCGACACGGCGTTCCACCTCGCGGTGGTGCGCAGCTCGCACAACGTGATGCTGACAGAGCTCTACCGGGGTCTCATCGAGGCCATCACCGCCAGCGTGGCGACGACCCACGAGAAGCCGGTGGAGATCGTCGACCACGGGGTGCTGCTCGACCACATTGCCGCCGGCGACGTGGCGCGGGCGGCGTCGACGGCGGGCGCGCTGCTCGACGGCATCCTCGCCGACCTGGGCGCCTGACCGTCGGCTCCGGGTGCGCCCGGGCTAGCCGACGGCGCGTCCCGCGCCCTCCCAGAACTGTTTGCGGACGGCCTTCTTGTCGGGTTTGCCCAGTGCGGTGATGGGCACCGAGTCGACGACGACGACCTGCTTGGGCACCTGCACCGACCCCTTGCGTTCCTTCACCGATGCCTGGACCTGAGCGATCATCGTGGCCACTGCGGCGTCACCCGAATCGGCGTCGGGCCGCAGCACCACCACGGCCGTCACCGCCTCACCCCACTTCTCGTCCGGCGTGCCGATCACACAGACCTGGGCGATCGACGGATGTTCGGCCACCACGTCTTCCACCTCACGCGGGAACACGTTGAAGCCGCCGGTGACGATCATGTCCTTGGTGCGGTCGACGATGAACCAGAAGCCGTCCTCGTCCTCGCGTGCCAGGTCACCGGTGTGCATCCAGCCGTCCCTGAACGTTTCCGCGGTGGCCTCGGGCAGGTTCCAGTACCCGCCTGACAGCAGCGGGCCGGACACGCAGATCTCGCCGACCTCGCCCTGGGGCACCGGTTGGCCGTCCTCACCCAGCAGTGCGGTCCTGGCGAACAGCGTCGGCCGTCCGCACGAGGTGAGCCGCTTCTCGTCGTGGTCCTTCTTGGACAGATAGGTGATGACCATCGGCGCCTCGGACTGCCCGTAATACTGCGCGAAGATCGGCCCGAACCGGCGGATCGCCTCTTTGAGCCGCACCGGGTTCATCGCCGACGCGCCGTAGTACACCGTTTCCAGCGACGACAGATCCCTGGTGTGCGAGTCGGGGTGGTCCATCAGCGCGTAGATCATCGAGGGCACCAGCATCGTCGCGGTGATCTTCTGCTCCTCGATCACGCGCAGCACCTCGGCGGGATCGAACTTCGTCAGCACGATCAACTCGCCGCCCTTGACGATCACCGGCGTGAAGAACGCCGCGCCGGCATGCGACAGCGGCGTGCACATCAGGAAGCGCGGGTTCTCCGGCCACTCCCATTCGGCCAACTGCACCGTCGTCATCGTCGTGATCGACTGCGTCGTGCCCATGACGCCCTTGGGCTTGCCGGTGGTGCCGCCGGTGTAGGTCAGCCCGCCGATGTTGTCGGGCGCCAGATCGGCGGCGACCAGCGGTTGAGGCGGGTACTTGGCGGCCTCGGCGCTCAGGTCGACTGCGACATCGGCCAACTCTGACGGCACCGGGCCGATCGTCAGAATCTGCTTGAGCGACGGCACCTTCTCCAGCAGGCCGAGCGCCCGCTCGACGAACATCGGGTTCGGATCGATGATCAGCGACGTCACCTCGGCGTCTGACAGGACGTAGGCGTGATCGTCCAGCGAGCCGAGAGGGTGTAGTGCGGTGCGGCGGAAGCCCCGGGTCTGACTGGCGCCGATGATCATCAACACCTCGGGGCGGTTGAGCGAGAGCAGCCCCGATGCGCTCCCGGTGCCGGCGCCCAGCGCCTCGAAGGCCTGAATGTACTGGCTGATGCGGTCGGCGAGCTCGCCTCCGGTCATCGTGGTGTCCCCGAGGAACAGCACGGGCCGGTCCTTGTGCCTCTTCAGTGCCCCGGCGGTGAGGTGGCCGGAGTGCAGGGGATGGCGCAGCAGGTTGTCACTCATGCGCTCCAGACTAGAACGTGTTCCAATTCCAGTCAGCGACTACCGCCGAAACGGTATTCCGCGCGGGCGTCACTCGGCGTGTACGCGCGTGGAATACCGTTTCGGCGCGTGCTGGATCGGCCTACACCAGGCCGTCCTTCTTCCACTGCATTTCCTTCTGGACCCACTCGTTGTCCTGGGGGAACTCCTCGGTCTCGGTGATACGACGCACCTCGAGCCGGGCTCCGAAGCCCAATGGACACTTCAGTGCCCACTGCTTGGCCTCTTCGAGTGAGGACAGGCCCAGCACCCAGAAACCGTTGAACAGTTCCTTGGCCTCGGTGTAGGGGCCGTCGGTCACCACGGGGGTCTCGGAGTCGAAGTTGACGACGAACCCTTCTTCCGGCCCGGCCAGTCCTTCGCCTGCGAGCAGCACGCCCGCCTTGATGAGCTCCTCGTTGTATCGGCCCATCGCCGCGATCACGTCGTTGAAGTCGACGTTCTCCATCGCCTTCTCGGCCTCGGGGGTCGACCGGAGGATCAGCATGTAGCGCGTCATCGGATGTCTCCTGTTCGTCGGGAGGGGCCCGTCCATCGTGCCCTCGTTGACCCGTCGAGCGGCAAGGCCGGAAATCGACATCCCGCGACCAGAAACTTTTGTTGACATGTTGAGACAAATAGTTAGTCTTTGTGTCAACGAGGGAGTCGCCATGGCCGCAGTCATCGAGGATCACGCTCGACAACACTCGCCGAGAGTCAGACCGAACGTCATCAACGAGTTCCGAAAACACTCCGGCAGTGTGCTGGGCGGTTTCTTCGGTGCGGCCGCCTTTGACGAGGTGGCGTTGGTGCCGGTGGCCGCGGCCGTCGACAAGACCGGGCGCTTCGAGTCGAACTTCGCTGATCGTGGTGTGCGGAGCGGCTTCTCGACGTTCCTGGCGATCTGGGGCGACGCGACCGACCGGGCCGCAGAAGGGGAGCGACTCAAGACGCTTCACCGAGATGTCCACGGCCGAGGCAAGGGCGACTTCGCGGACGTGCGCTACAGCGCGCTGGATCCGCGCCTGTGGAACTGGATCGCAGTCAGCGGTCTGTTCCTGGTGTTGAACTCCTTCACTCCGTGCACCGGCGTCACTCTGACCGACGACGAGCGTGAGGTCGCCTACGAGCAACTCCTGGAGTCTTTCCGCGCACTGGAGCTGCCGGGGAAGAACGCCAAGCTCCCTGCCACCTACGCCGACGCCGTCGAGTACTACGACGCGATGGTGGACGGTGAGTTGGCGGCGAATCCGTTCCTGCGCCGTGTCACCGAGAACCTGACCCGCCTGCCGCTGCCGACGCTGGTGCTGCCGCCTGCGGTACGCGTGGCCCTGACGCCGACGTGGCTGGCGCTGCGCCCACTGGCCGGTCGGGTGGTCAAGGTGTGCTCGTTCGGAATTCTGCATCCCGGGGTGCGGGAACTCACCGGGTTCGAGTGGCAGGCGCGTCACGACCGGGAGTTCGCGTTCTACAGCATGCTGCTGCAGCTGGCATGGCGAACGCTGCCGGACAGAATGCTGCTGATTCCGTTGGCGCGCAACCGTATCGAGTACGAGAAGCTGGTGCGGTTGCACCGCTCCGTCGCGTTGGAGTCATTTGCGCCGCCGCCTGGCTGCCCGGCAGGCTGAATCGGGATGCGACGACTTCGTAACACCGACAGCAGGACCGAACAGGAATCGGCGATTCTCAAGGCGGCAGCCGAGGAGGTCGCGCTGGTGGGGGTCGGCCGGCTGAGCATGGACGTGGTGGCCCGCCAGGCCGGCGTCAGCCGCAGCACGCTCTACCGTCGGTTTCCGAGTCGCGAGGCGTTGATCACCGAGTTGGGCCGGCAGACATTCGGGTTCGCGATGGCACGGTTGCAGACGGTCGCGATCGACGACGGCCCGCAGGCCGCTGCGGTGGCGGCATTCCGCGAGGGTGTCCGGCTTCTGACGGGTGAGCCGGTCATGCGTCGCTTCCTGCAACTCGACGGTGAGTTCACTGCGACGACCGAGATGGTCGCCGAGGCCCGTCTGTTCCTCATCAGTGCGGCGACGGCGATGGCCAAAGCCCTGCGGGCGGCCGGTGCGACGATGTCCGACGTCGAGCTGATGACGATCGCAGAGATGCATATCCGACTGGCTGCGTCGCTCGTTCAGGTCAACACCGGCGTCGTCGACGTCAACGACGATGACGCGGTGGCCGAGTATGCGCGAACCTATCTCGCTCCGTTGGTACGGTGAAGAACAGTCGTTCACTTGTGCCGAACATTGAGTGCTTTGACGTGCTGATATAGACACGATAAGAATGAAGCTGTGAATCACTTTGTGAGGATTGGTCCAATCCGGACAGCTGTGGCCGACGGCATGGCACGCTTCTGACCATGGCCGACCTGCCCGAACCCCGTTTTCTTGATGACCGCGTCGCACACTGGGCACGCACGACGCCTGACGCCGAAGCGATGGACTACCTCGATCGCTCCTGGACCTGGGCCCAGTGGAACGACCGGGTCCGCCGGCTCGCGGGGGCCCTGAAGGACCGCGGCGTCCAACGCGGCGACGTGGTCGCGTTCCTCGACAAGAACCACCCCGCCTGCGTCGAGATGACCTTCGCCGCCGCGTCGCTGGGCGCAGCCACCGCGATCATCAACTTCCGGTTGGCCGCCGACGAACTCGACTACGTGCTCAACGACTCGGGGGCAAAGGTGCTCGTCGTCGGGACGGAGTTCGCCCCGGCGATCGACAAGATCCGCGACAAGCTCGTCCACGTCGAGCACATCGTCTCCGTCACGCCCGAGGGTGACGACGAGTACGAGGCGATGCTCGCGGCGGCGACGCCGATAGATCGCAGCGACGACGTCGACCCCGGCGACGTCGCGATCATCATGTACTCCTCGGGCACCACCGGGCGTCCGAAGGGCGTCGAGCTCACCCAGACCAACGTGATCGCCCACACCGTGAACGCCCATGAGGGCTTCGAGTTCGACGAGGGCGACAAGAACATGGTGTCGATGCCGCTGTTCCACGTCGGCGGATCGTCGTACGTGCAGTTCGGAATTCACGACGGCGTGCCGAGTGTGATGACCCGCGACGTCGATGGCGCCGCGCTCGCCGGAGCGATCTTCAAGGGCGCCAACCGGACCTTCCTGGTGCCCGCGGTGCTCGCCAAGGTGCTGGAGTCGGGCGAGGACGCGGTGAAGTTGTTCAGCGCGCTCAAGACCTACGGCTACGGTGCGTCGCCGATGCCGCTGCCGCTGCTGCGTTCGGCTTTGAAGGCATGGCCGAACACCGACTTCATCCAGGCCTACGGGTTGACCGAGTTGTGCGGGGTCATCAGCCATCTGATGCCCGAGGCGCACCGGGCCGAGGATCACCCGGAGCGGTTGACCAGCGCGGGCACCCTGGTGCCCAATGCCGAGGTCCGCGTCGTCGATCCCGACACCCTCGAAGAAGTCCCCACCGGTGAGCAGGGCGAATTGTGGTTCCGTTCACCGCAGTTGATGAAGGGCTACCACAACAAGCCCGAGGCGACCGCGGAGGCCATCACCGATGACGGCTGGTTCCGCACCGGCGACGTCGGCCGCGTCGACGAAGGCGGCTACATCTTCGTCGAGGACCGACTCAAGGACATGATCATCTCCGGTGGGGAGAACATCTACTCGATCGAGGTCGAGCGGGTGCTGTCCGAACATCATGCCGTCGTCGAGGTGGCGGTCATCGGAGTCCCCGACGACAAGTGGGGTGAGGTCGTCAAAGCCGTCGTCGTGGTGGAGGGGGAGGCCAGCGAGGCCGACCTGATCGCGTTCGCGCGCGAGCGACTGGCCGCCTACAAGTGCCCCAAGAGCGTGGACATCACCGAGGAACTGCCGCGTAACCCCACCGGGAAGATCCTGAAAAAGGAACTGCGCAAGCCACATTGGGAAGGACGTGACCGCGCGACGGTCTAGGTCTGGATCGGGATGGCGATCTCGTTGCGGCGCCGGAACGGCAAGGTCCAGGGCGGGTCGTAGAACCAGGCAACGGCATCACCGGCCGAGGTGATGTTGTTGTCGGCCAAGATCTGTCGCAGTTCCGCGGTGCGGTCGGCGACGGCCACGGGGCCACGGTCTCCGGTGAACCGCAGCACGGCCACGGTCTCCGCGGGCACCGGGACCAGCCGCACCTCGTCGTCGTCGGGGGACGGAAGTGTCTCCATCGACCATTTCGAGGGCATGTAGAAGCGGACTGTCCACCCCTGCTCGGCGTTGCCGGGCTGCGAGACCGGGGCCGTCATCGCGATGTCCTCACCGCCGGACGGCTGCTGGCTGACCGGAGCCGTCATCGCGATGCTCGTGTCGTGGTGATTGCCACCGAAGATGTAGCCGGCCAAACGCCGGAAACCGGTGGACAGCGCGGTCTGCTTTTCTCCGGCGACGGTGGTCTCGGCGGCGATGCGCGGCCCGTACCGGCGGATCTCCACGCTGTCGGTCAACCGGCGGGTGAGATGGTGCGGTTCTTCGGTGCCGACGCGGATCCCCACGATCGACAGTGCAGACTCGCCGATCTGGCCGACGATCTTGACGATGCGATTCACAACGACTCCTCTCTTCGATGGCGGCTACCCGCGCCGAACAGCGCGCAACCAGCTGCCCGCGTGTTCTTCGTCGCTGCCGGGACAGCGGATGGGCCGGGATCAGGGAATTCGTCGGGTCCACCGCTCGACCAGGCGCCTGCGGTGGTCCGCCTCGGCGTCGCTGACGCTCCAGGGGCCGGTCAATGACGCGGTCATCTCGGTGACGGCCTCCGGGAAGCGTCCGTCGCGGGCCAGCAACTCGGCGCGCACCGCGTGCCACCGATGGTCCGGTTCAAGCTCTTTCAGCGCGGCCAGACCCGCGGCGGTTCCCGAGGCCTCCGCGACTGCGACGGATCGTGCGAGCAGGGCGGCTGAGCTGGGATGCACCCCGATCAGCAGGTCGTACAACCGCACGATCTCCGCCCAGTCGGTGTCGCGGTAGCTTGCGGCGGTGGCGTGCTCGGCGGCGATGGCCGCCTGCAACTGGTACGGGTCGGCGAGGCCGTCGCAGCGGCGCAGCGAGTCGTCGAGCAGGCGACGCCCCTCGTTGATCGCCGCCGGATCCCACTCGCCGCGATCCTGCTCGGCCAACACGATCGGATGGCCGCCGGGGTCAGCGCGGGCGTCACGCCGGGCCTCGGTCAGCAACAGCAGTGACAGCACGGACATCGGTGTCACCTCATCGGGCATCAGTTCGCAGACCAGCCGGGCAAGCCGGACCGCCTCCCGACAGCCGTCCACATCCCAGAGGTGTGGGCCTGCGATGGCGCTGTGCGAGCTCGTGTACAGGGTGTAGACGACCGCGCAGACGGCCGAGAGACGTTGTGGCAGTTCAGTAGCCGCCGGCACTTCGTAGGGGATGCCGGCGCGGGCGATCTTGGTACGGGTACGGGTGAGCCGCTTGGCCACCGCGGCTTCGCTGCTCAGCAGCACCGAGGCGATCTGGGTTGTCGACAGACCGCACAGCACCCGCAACGCGAGGGTGACCTGGGCGTCGAGTGACAGCGCCGGATGCGCGCAGGTGAAGATCAGCCGCAGCATGTCGTCATGGACCACCGGTTCGCCGGGGTCCTCGTCGAGGAGCAGGTCCATCGCGGCGCGCTCCTTTGCGGTCCGGGCGCCTTCGCGGCGCAGGTAGTCGATGGCCGCCCGCCGGGCAGCGACCGTCAGCCAGGCCCGCGGGGACTCGGGCATCCCCGTGATCGGCCACTGCCGCAGCGCCCGTATCGCGGCTTCCTGCACCGCGTCCTCGGCGATGTGGAGGTCGCCGACGACCCGGACCAGGGTGGCCAGGATTCGCGCACCCTCGGCCCGGATCGTCTCGGCCACTTGCCTTTCGGCTGAGCTCACCCCCCGAACTCGATGACCGGCCGGACTTCGACGGCGCCGCCCCAGGCCGCGGGGATGTCCGAGGCGATGCGCACCGCCTCGTCCAGGTCGGCGGCCTCGATCAGGTAGAACCCGGTGAGGGCCTCTTTGGTCTCTGCGTACGGACCGTCGCTGAGGACCACGTCGCCTCCCCGGGCGCCACGCACCCGGACAGTGGTCGCGGTCGACGTCGGATACAGCGCGGCCCCACCACGGATCGACTGGCCGTGCGCTGCGCCGAACTCGCCGTATTCAGCCATCTCGGCGGCGTGCTCCGGGGCGGTCCAGTCGACGTCGGCGGTGTAGGTGAGCGCGGCGTACTGAGGCATGGTGTTCTCCTTCTGGTGAGGTGACCCGTTGGTGGAATCACATCAAGAAGACGAACGGGACGGGCGAAAAAGGACAATCAGCTGAGCCGGACCGGAAGCCCGTGCAGGCCCCGAAGCACCAGGCCGCCGCGCCAGCGCAATCGGGCGGGATCGACCGCAAGGGCGATGTCGGGTGACCGCGTCAGCAGCTCCGTGATCGCAATCCTGGCCTCCATGCGGGCCAGGGGCGCACCGAGGCAGTAGTGGGCGCCGCGGCCGAAGGACAGATGCCGATTGGGATGTCGTCCGAGATCAAGGCTTTCAGGGTCGGTGAAATACATCGGATCGCGGTTTGCGGAGGCCAGCACCGCGAGCACCAGCGATCCCCGCGGGATGGTGACACCGGCAAGCTCGACATCCGAGCTCGCCCACCGCTGGGTCGCGGTCTCGGCCGGCACGACGTAACGCAGCAGCTCCTCGGTGCCGGTGCCACCGAGTGCGGGATCTGATCGCCAGCGGGTCAATTGGTCGCGGTGGCTCAGCAGACTCCACACACCGGAGGTGATCAGGTTGACCGTCGTCTCGTGGCCGGCTGTCAGGAGCAGCACGACCATGGCGAGAATCTCGTCGGCACTCAACCGGTCGTCACCTTCCTGGGACAGCACCATCGCGCTGATCAGATCGTCCCGCGGCTCGGCGGCGCGCTGGTCGATCAATCGCCGCAGGTAGCGCAGGAACCGCACGATCGACGGGACGGCGGTGGCCGGATACCGCCGTTGCGGTGCATGGATGAGGGCGGCGGACCACCGGGCGAACTTCGGGGTGTCATCCTCGGGGACACCGAGGATCCTGGCGATGAGCACGATCGCCAGCGGGAGCGCCAGGTCGGCGCGTACATCCATCCCGCCGCGACGCATCGCTGCGTCCAACAGTTCGTCGACCCGGTGCCGCGCCTGGTCGTGCATCGATTCGACGCGGCGCGGGGTGAACGCCCGGTGGACCAGACTGCGTAACCGGTCGTGGTCGGCACCGTCGAGGCTGAGCAGACCCCGGTCCAAGGGGGCCAGAAATCGCGGCAGGTTGCGGACGGTGCCGCGCCGACCAGCCGGCACCGCCGCGGCGCGGTTCTTGACGAACCGGTCATCGCCCAGAACGGAGACGACGTCGTCGAAGCGGGTGACAAGCCACACCGGTCCGAACGATCGAGTAGCGACCCGCAGGACCGGCGCGTGGTCCCGCATCTGTGCGTAGTGGGGGAACGGGTCGGCTTTGAACTGTGGCGACGTGACATCCAGCTGCGCCAAGCGACCGGCGTGCGAGTCGATATTCATGACTGCGGACCGAAGGCCGGGTCGAATACCGCCAACGCCCGCCCGACATGGGTCCCCGGCCGTCCCCGGCCACCTCCGGCCGCCCACTGCTCGAGGCCCACCCGTACCGCGGTGACCGAGCTTCCTGCCATCAACTCGGCGGTCAGCCGGTTCCGGACCCGCTGGCCGAGGCGCTGCGTCGCGGCGTTGGTCAGCTCGTGCAGAGACGAGGAAAATCGGCCTACCTGATGGGCTTGGAGTGCACGGTCATCGGCTTGCAATTGCAGGTATTGCAGCAGATTCGGATTCTCCCGGTGAGCTCTGTCAACGTTGGCGGTGACCAGCGCGCTGAGTTCAACCCACGCCGTGCCGCGATCTTTCTCGGCGGCGAACGCAAGGAGGTCTTCCCGATCGAGGGTGATCACGTCGATCAGGGCCGCGTCCTCCTTGGTGTCGAAATAGTTGAAGAAGGTGCGCGTAGACACGCCCGCATGCGCCGCGATCTCGTCGACTGTCACGGCAGCCAGACCGCGGTCTCGTGCCAGCGCGAGCACCGCGGCGCGCAGAGCATTTCTTGTCGCCCGCTTGCTGCGGGCCCTGCCGTCCTCGGTGCCGGTGGCATCCATGCGGCGATCATGCACGAATTCAAAGTTTGCAGCAACTGCAAGTTGCAGCGACTGCAAATCAGCCACGGGCGCCGCGGGCGTTGGTAGCGTGTAGGCAACGCCGTCCGCCGAGACACGGGCGCGATCAGATGGAGACGACCAGAAGCCATGGGCTGCAATGAGTGTTGACGATATCGACGTGCTGGTGATCGGGGCGGGTCTGGCCGGCCTGCGTTGCGCCGCGGTGCTCGCCGCGGCCGGCCGTGACGTCAGGGTGTGGGAAGCCGCCGATGACATCGGCGGCCGGATCCGCACCGACGTCATCGACGGCTTCCGCTGCGATCGCGGTTTCCAGGTGCTCAATCCCGCCTATCCGGAGCTGGCACGGGCTGTTGACGTCGAGGACTTGCGGCTGCAGTCCTTCGGGCCCGGGGTGGCGGTGCGTCGGGACCGCGGGTCGACGGTCTGGGTCCATCCGCTGCGTTCCCCGACCAAAGTCCCGGCGATGCTGACCCGTGGCGGACTGGGCCCGCGCAACGTGGCGGCGGTGGCGCGCTGGGCGGCGCCGGGCC
>NZ_JBAUJR010000461.1:0-31936 GCF_049683935.1 Mycobacterium sp.
GGCCGCCACCGTGGCCGCGGTGTCGGCGTACGGCTTGACCGATGCGGCCCTGCGCGCCCAGAGCGTCAACTCGAAACCGCCCTCGACGATCCTGCGCGCCATGGGCCCGCCTTGACTGCCCAGTCCGATGAATCCGACCCTCATCTATGTGCCTCCGCTTGATCTTCGATCGCGTCCGCGAGCGTCCGCGATGCATTCCTCGATGAACGACATCACCCTGTGGTGGTAGGTGTCGGCGGTCAGACCGACGCTGAGATTGTGTCCGCTGCCTGCCATCTCGTTGACGAGCACGCGAGGAGATGAGCTGAACAGCGCGGCGATCGCGGCGCGCGCGTCGGGCGTGGACTCCCAGACACTTTCGTGGTCGGCGACGCTGAACTGAACCGGGACCTGCACGCGCGCAGCGATTTCAGGGAAGTCCCGCCGTGCCCAGTTCGCCGTCACCTCAGCCTCATAGGCGACCCCGGGGGCTGACAGCGCTCCGGTGAGGACCTCGGGCGGGTAGAGCTCCGTCGGCTGCCACAGCAGATCCCGCAGTCCGGCGGGGCGCGAAGTGAGCGTGGCCGCGCTGATGATGTCCTTGGCGGTCTCGCTGTACCGCAGCCCGGTTCCGGCCACCTCGACGCCGATCACCTCAGGCCGGGTCGTCGCCATCCGCAGGGCGAGCTCGCAACCGGCGGAGTGCCCGACGAGGAACAACCCGGCGCCCCGGTCACCGTCGGCGAGGACCTTGTCCACCGCGGCGAATGCGGCGCCGACACGCCGGGCGGCGTCGCCGAAATCGGTCGCGTACACGGCCGAGGCGCCATAGCCGGGCCTGTCCAGGGCGATCGTCGTGAATCCCGCTGCGGCAGCGGCACGTAACAGTGACAGCCGGGGTTGGCCGGGGCAGTCGAAGTACGCGGCAGAGGTGGCACCGCCGTGAACGGCGACGATGACCGCTCGGGGTTCGGGTGCCTGTGAGACGAGCGCCGACATCGGTACCCCGTCGACCAGCACGACGCGGGGGCGCGGTGCCGGCATCACGTCGGCGGCCGTCACCCGTCGGTCCGCAAGAGCATCACGCCGCTGGGGGTCAGCCCACCGCTGCTGGCCACCGCGACCCGGGCACCGGGAACCTGGCGCTCACCCGCTTCGCCGCGCAGCTGGGTGACCGCCTCGTGGATCAGCCCCATGCCGTGGGTGCGACCGTGGGACAGCTGACCGCCGTGGGTGTTCAGCGGAATGACGCCGTCACGTGCGATGGCCTTGCCGCCGTCGAGGAAGTCCTTCGCCTCGCCGATACCGCAGAAGCCCAGTCCCTCCAGCCAGGACAGACAGTTGAACGTGAAACCGTCATACAGCTCGGCGACGTCGACATCGTTGGGCCGCAACGATGTCCGGGACCACAGGTGCGCTGACTGGCCGAGCACCTGTGGCTCGTGGGTGAGCGTGGTCTGATCCCAGTCGAGGCGCTCGATGATCTGGGTGCCGACGGCCTCGAACCGCACGGGCGGTTTGGCCAGGTCCTCGGCCGCGTCGACGGCGGACACGATCACCGCGACCGCACCGTCACACGGGACGTCGCAGTCGTACAGGCCGAACGGCGTGGTGATCATCCGAGCTGACAGATAGTCGTCCATCGTCATGGGGTCGCGATAGATGGCGGTCGGGTTCAGGGCGGCGTTCGCACGCTGGTTCAAGGCGATCCAGCCGAGAGTCTCGCGAGTGGTCCCGTAGCGGTCGAAATGGCGGCTCGCGTTCTGCGCCAACACGTGTGCTGCCGAGATCGCGCCGAACGGATGCTGCCAACTGGAGGTGCGCGCACCCATCGGAGGCGACATCTTGCCCTCCTTGACCAGTTGCCCGAACGTCGCCTCCCACAGCGTGCGGAAGCACAGCACATGGCGGGCCATCCCGGTGGCCACCGCCATCATGGCCGCGATCACCGAACCGCCGGGGCCGAACGTGTCCATCCCGCCGTTGATCCAGGTGGGGCGTAGTCCGAGCGCGCCTTCGAGCGCACTGACGCCTCCCTCTCCCATGCCTGCCATGTCGAGCCCCGGATAGGTGGACAACCCGTCGATGTCGTCGAAGGTGAGTCCCGCGTCGGCGACCGCCTGTTCGCACGCGGCGATCGTCAGCGACAGCGGGGCCACCATCTGCCTGCGGCCGATCGTGGACATGCCGATGCCGGTGATCGCCGAGTGGTCCTCGAACTTCTTCGTGGTGAGCATCGGGCGGACGTGTTCGGCGAACTGCTCCGGCGGGATCTCGTCGGTGGGCAGCGCCGTGGGGGCGGATTCGTCGGCCGCAGGGGTGAACAGCGGCAGCCAGACATCGTCGACCTGCTGGAACTGCACCTCGACGGGCCGGCCGATCGCGAGGCTGTCGGGCTCGGCACCGATGATGTTGGTGGTCAACCGAACTCGGGTGTCTTCGATCAGCGCCACTTCGGCGACCACGTAGGGCGGTGGCAGGTCCGGAAAACCGAAGCGATGGTTGACGGTCAGCCCCGCCAGCGTCGCCCTGCCCGAGACCACCCGCACGCCCATCTTCGTTTCCCGGCAGTACCGGCACACCGGAGCAGGAGGATGGATCAGGGACTGGCAGCTCAGACACTCCTGGATCCTGAGTCGTCCGTCGGCCCCCGAGGTCCAGAAGAACTCGTTCTGCACAGTGAGTTGTGGCAGTGGTCTCGTCAACGGACGAACTCCGAGATGGCTTCGCTCTCCCCGCTGTTCAAGTGCGGCTCGATGGCCTCCTCGGAGTCGGCCGACGGCGGCCGACCGCCCAGTGGCCCGTGCTCGCCGAGCTCGGTGATCGCGTGCACCGGACAGTCCAGCAGCGCGCGGATCACCGCGTCTCGATCGTCACTGGAGACGGTGCCGTCACCGATCAACGACGCATAGCCCCAGTCGTCGAGCGAGAAGTACCCGGGGGCGTGCTTGGCGCAGATGCCGAACCCGTCGCACAGCGTTCGGTCCAGTCGGATCTTCATCGGGTCGCTCACGAAACCGCCTCCACCTCGTAGGGCCGCAGCGCGTGGTACATGTTGGCACGGCACGCATCACAGTCGTCGGCCAGATGCCTTGCGACGTGGGCGGGGAAGGCCCGCAGCAGGCTGGTTGCGACGTTGGTCGCCGCGTCCAGCGTCGCGCACGCCCCCCGCCCGCGCAGTACCACTGACCACCGCTCCAGTCGGGCCATGTCGTCCTCGGTGGCACGACCCTGGCGCAGTGCATCAGTCACTGCGGACATCGCCGCCGTGCCGTTGAAACACGAACCGCACTGCCCGGCGTTCTCGCGGTCGAAGTACGCCATCACCGATGCCGCGACTGCAACCGGACAGTCATCGGTGATCACGGCAATGGCGCCGCAGCCCAGTCCGCTGTTGAGCCGCCGCATGGTCTCGTGGTCGAGCGTGGCGTCCATGACCTCACGATTCAGCAGGCCCGCGAAGTAGCCGCCCATCAGCACGCCCTTCACAGCGTCGGCGGAAACCTGGTGGTGTTCCAGTAGTTCGGCGAACGGTGTGCCGTGGGGTAACTCGTACAACGTCGGGGGTCGGCCGCCGCCGGTGACGGTGGCCAGGAACGTACCTGAAGAGGCCGACGTACCCTCTGCTCGGTAGGCGTCGCTTCCATGGCGCAGGATGAATGGGAGGTTGGCCAGCGTCTCGACATTGCTGACCAGCGTGGGCAATCCGGCAACGCCCCTCTCGAACGGCCGGGGCGGTTTGTCGGTGGGCTTGGCGGGGCCGCCGTTGACGGCGCGTACCGCTGCGGTCTCCTCGCCGGCAACATATCCGGGGTCGACGCTGACCACGGTGATCTGCGCGGCACCCGACGGTGCGGCTTCCAGTGCGGTGTTCAGCTCATGAGCGGCGTGTGGGTCCGAGACATACACGTGGGCGCGGTCGGCACCGACGATGCGTGCGGCCAACCGCACGCCGTCGAGCACGAGGTGCGGGCGGTAGCGCAGTAGCCACCTGTCCTTGACGGAGGCGGGCTCACCCTCCTCACCGTTGGCGAGCACGACCGTCGAACTCCCGGCACGACCCGCCTCACGGACCGTGCGCAGCTTCACCGCAAGCGGAAACGCGGCACCGCCGCGGCCGAGCAATCCACTACGATCGATCTCTTCGAGCAGAGCGTCGGGATCGCTGAGATTCTGATAACCGCCGGACTGCGCGTACGCGGCATAATCTTCAGCGGTTTCGGACAGTCGCAACAGTCGAGGTTGGAGCTCTGGCCAGACAGCAGTCGCCACCCGGGTGGCGAACCGATTGTCTGTTGCGGTCATGATCGGGCCTTCCTGCCGGCGGATAGGCTGGCGGGCATGAGAACCGCGGTGGTGCGAGTCGACGTCGACCCCTCGGCGCAGTTGAGCGCGGCTGAACTGCGCGACGGCATGGCAACCCTCTCCGAACTGGCTACCGAACTCGGGATGCGGGTCATCGAAACCGATCTCACGGCGATGCCGGCCAGTCGTCGCCAGGTGGAAGTGCTCATCGCCGGCGACGACCCCGACGAGCTGAAGCGCACCGCGGTTGGCCTGTGTCTGCGGGCATTCGGTGATTTCGGCACCGAGCCGTCAGCGGGTGTACTCACATATGTCAGCAGGGGAACCGATGACGATGCCCACGGTGTGCTGGCGGGCCTCGGGGTCCGCGGCGACATCGAGCGCGTCCCAACCGATGACGGCTGGGACATCGTCAAGGTGACGCTTCTGAGGTCGGACGTGCAGCGGGTGCCCGAAAGTCGGGTGCACACCGCCTTGGAAGCGTCACTCAACTGCGAAGTGCAGATCGTCATCGTCTGAACCTCGTGAAGGTGGTTCTCGAGGAAGGGGCAGCACCGCGCGCCCTACCCACGGTCCCCGCCAAGCACCCCGTCGGGAGGATCATTTCGACTTCTTCAAGAAATCGAGGACCGCGGGTGCGGCCTGCACCCAGGTGTCGAACATGTTGAAGCGCTTGACTTTTCCGGAGGCCCGGGCCTCGCCGGCGCGCTCCCAAGCATCCTCGGGCCACGGTGGGTCGATGACCTTGGAACCCTTGATCAGGCAGCTCACCTCCAGCGATGTGCGCTTGGGGTGGTCGAGGTCGTTCTCGCCGCCTCTGATGATCAGCGTGGGCACCTGGATGTTGTCGAACATCTCGTCCTCGACGCCGGGGATGGTCTGGCCGGGCTTGGGGACAAAGGCGTTGAGCCAGCGCATCATCAACTTGAGGAACTGATCGGGATCCTCGGCAAGGATGCGAGCCTCGTTGTCCGGATTCTCGGCGATGCGTTCCTGCCACTCGGCGATCTGCGCGACGGCCTTCATTCCGGCGCCGCGGACGGCAAGGATGTTCGGCACGATGTAGTACGACCCGAGCACGAAGGAGCCGTACACCCCGCCGACGATGTTCCACACCACCAGTTTCTTGACCAGCTCGGGGTAGAGCATCGTGGTCAGCATCGAATCGCGGGCCCCGCCGGATCCACCGGCGATGATGCACGGACCGATGTCCAGCTTGGTGATCAACTGCTGCAGCGTCTGTGCGCGCATGTGGGATTCGCTCTGACCGTAGAACTGAACGTCGGACTTGCCGCAGTTGGGCCTGTCCCACAACAGGACCCGATATCCGCCCTCGACGAGTTTGCGCGCCAGCGGTTTCAGCCCGGGAATGTCCTTGCTGAACCTGCCACCGGGAGTGAGGACGATGAATTCACCCTCTTTGCCAAGGATTTCGTAGACGACGTTGCCGCCGTTGATCTCGATCTTTTTGTTGGGCAACTTCTCTCCGATTCTTGGGCTCCGAAGCTCGGCGTCAAGCCTGGACGAGGACGTCGTTGCCGACGACCCGAACGGGATAGGTGCGGATACTCCACTCGGGCTTCACCGCGGTGGTTCCGGTCGCCAGCTCGAAACCCCACTGGTGCCAGGGGCAGAAGATGAACTCGAGGTCGCGCACCATCACCGCGTCGCCGGGCACGCTTTCGTCGACGATGTTGCGGCCACGGGCCCGACCCGAGCACAGCGGGCCACCCTCGTGCGGACAGTAGTTGGCGATCGCATAGAACGTGCCGTTGACGTTGTAGACGCCGACGCCATGACGGCCGATCGGTACGAGTTTGTGTGTACCCGAAGGGATCTCGTCGACAGTGGCGACAACGTGTTCGCGCCCCTGCGCCAAGCGGGGCGTCTTGTCCTTCTCCATCGGTTAGAAGACCCGGACCTGACCCTCGAGCGCGGGCACGGTGTCCGGCACATTCGTATAGGTGGCCATCCCGTTGCGGAACATGATGGCTTCGCGGGCATGCTCGGGCAGGTGCTTGACCAGCCAACGGGGGTCGTCGAAAGTCCAGTGCGGGTAGTCGCTGGAGAAAAGCAGGATCTTCTCGCACTCCATCCACTCGAAGGCCCGCGTCAACTCGGTCTTGTCCTCGGGATAGTCCAGCGGCTGCGTGGTGAACTTGATGTGGTCCTTGACGTACTCACTGGGCTTGCGCTTGATGTCGACCCAGGACTTGCGCGCCTCGTAGAGCGCGTCCATGCGCCACATCAGCGGCAGGATCCACGTGAACGCGTGCTCCACGAACACGATCTTGAGCGTCGGATGACGGTCGAACGTCCCGTCGAAGATCAGGCTCATCACCTGGTTGGCTGCCAGCAGCGAGTACGTGACCATGAAATCGTGGTTGTAGCTGGGCAGCCCGACCGGCGGCATCGGGAGCTCGTCGTAGTGACTTCGCGACAGGTGACAGCTGACCGGGATGTCGTGCTTGGTGGCTGCCGCCCAGATCGGGTCGTACTTGGGGTTGCCCCATGACGGGCGCGGCTCGGCTTTGATCAGGATCTGCGACATGTAGGGATGCCCGGCCCAGTTCTCGATCTCGGCGACGCTGTCCTCGGGCGCCTCGATCGCCACGCAGATGGAGCCGCGCCAGCGTTCGTGCCAGTTGTTGTGGCTGTCCAGCCAGTGATTGGCCTGCCAATGATTCAGTGCGACGGACATGGCGTGCTGTGCTTCGGGGATCCGTGCCGGGTACGCGGCGGGTTCCAGGATGCAGATGTCGGCGCCGGCTTCCATGATGAGCTGCTTGAACGCCAGATCAGGATCGCTGCAGGCGAACTCGCCGTCCGGCGGAAACGTGTCGAGGCGCATCGCGTACGAGTGCGCATAGTCCGGGGCGTCGTAATAGATCTGGTCGCCGACCTTGTGGTTGCCAAAGTACTTGCTGCGCCACGGCTCGGGGATGTACTGACCGAGATCGCCGCTGCGCGGCGCCGGGTGCACATCGGAGTCCACACACCGAACAGCGATCCGTTCGGCGGCGGGTACCCGTGGATTGGCGGTAGTGGTCATGACGGCCTCCTCGTCCCTCTACTGTGCCGCAGCCGCGGATGCGACGGACGGAGATGCGGCAACTTCGATGCCGTAGAGCTCTGCGGCGTTGCGCCA
Source organism: Mycobacterium sp. (assembly GCF_049683935.1). Classification (GTDB taxonomy): domain Bacteria; phylum Actinomycetota; class Actinomycetes; order Mycobacteriales; family Mycobacteriaceae; genus Mycobacterium. The sequence goes on from NZ_JBAUJR010000461.1 coordinate 7,433, forward strand.
GCACAATTTGTCGCGTTGTTCGGCGCTGTAGGCGCGGGGCACCGAAAGCTCGTTGAGTTGCCAATGCGGGTAGCTCGATCCGTACATCACCATGTCGTCCTTGCCGGTGAACCCGGCCCATTCCCCCGCGAAGTCGACATCACCAGGGCCGTCCAGGCTGCCCTGCACGAAGAAGACGTGGCCGGGCAGATAGTCGCTGGGCATCTTCGGCGCCCACGGTGTCTGCTCCAGGTGTGGTCTGCCGAAACAGTCCATGCGCCACATGAACGGTGTCAGCATGTCCGCGGCGCCATCGGCCCACACCAGCTTCAGCGCGGGGTTTCTCTCGAACACCCCCTCGGCGATCATGTTCATCAGGTGATAGAGGAAGTTCAGCGCCGTGAATCCGACGAACTGCTCGTACGTGCGGGTCAACCCGTTCGGGGTGGGTGGCAACATGACACCGGACCCGACCTCGAAGTGCACGGCGACCGGAAGGTTCGCGTCGACCGCGGCTTCCCACAGCGGCCAGTACTGTGGCTTGCCGTAGAGCTCGCGGGATTGCAGCGGTACGCCCAGTTGAACCACTCGAGGGTGGTCCTTGTACTTGTTGATCTCGCGCAGTGCACCGACGATGTCATCCGGATTGACCCGAATCGTGCCGCGGAATCTGTCGCCGAACTCGGCGTGGTCCAGCCAGCGGGTCACCATCATCTCGTTGTGGGCAGCGGCGATCGCGGTACCCAGATGCCGATCCGGCATGATGCCGCGCGTCATCGGATGCAGGATGGCGATGTCGACGCCGCGCTCGGCGAACAGGTGCTTGGCAGCCAGCTCTGGGTCCGAGCCCGGATACTCCCCGTCGGGTCCTTCGGTGCCCGCGGCGTACTCGCCGCCCGGGGCGCCGTACCAGTCCATCTCGTAATCCGGGAAGCCGCGGCTTCGGAACGGTTCTCGCATGAACGTCTTGCGCAGGTCCTTGTTGGACTGGGTGAAGATGTGCACGCTGGTGTCGATGACGGGAACCTGCACCGGGTCGGCGTCGACGCCTCCGGCCCCGTCACTGAATGCCTTCACGCGAACTCCATCCTGTTCTCCGCACGACCGAGGGCGCGGTCGCCGCTACTAGCAGTGTAGATCCTTGTTCTTCATAAGCAAGAACTCAGTTCTCCAGCACACCGCTTAACATCTCCGCTGGTAGAAGTCATTGCTGGTCGGTCGCTCAGCTTCTCGCTGGCGAAAATGATGACGCATCTGGCGAGAACGCCGGCACCGATCACGAGAATGATATTCTCGCCTGACGGCCGGCCAGAGGAGGCGAACGGGTGCTACTCGAATTCGATGCTGATCAGCGGCTGTGGCAGGAGACAGTGCGCGACGCGGTGTCCAAACAATGCCCGGCCTCGCTGATCCGCGACATCGCCGAGAACGGCGTCGATCCCGCGCCACTGTGGAGCAGTTACGTCGAGGCGGGCTGGACCGAACTGGTCGACCAGGAGAACGCCGTCGAGTTGGCGATCGTTCTCGAGCAGTTGGGCAGGGCGACCGACCCGACACCTCTGCTGGCGAGCCTGACCCAGTTCGCGCCGCTGGTGGGCGATCGCTTTGATCCGCTCAGCGCGGGCGCTGCGGTCTACAGCGGCGTGAACGCCATCCGCGACGCCGAGGGCTGGGTGCTGACCGGAACCGATCGGTTCGTGCTCGACGGAGATCGTGCGGAACGCCTGGCCGTCGTGACGCCCGCCGGAGTCTTTCTCGTTGACGCCCAGCACACCAGCACGCGTCGCATCGACGTCTTCGACCCGGTGCTCCACGTTGCGGAGGTGTCGTTCGTCGGTGTCCGTGTCGCCGACACCGAACGGCTCCCCGCGGATGCCGAGCGAGCCCGCCACGTCGCGCTGATGGGTATGGCCATCACGATGGTCGGGGCCTGCCAGCGCATCCTCGACCTGGCGCTCGAACACGCCAAGAGCCGTCAACAGTTCGGGGTCGCGATCGGAACGTTCCAGGCGATCCAGCACAAGGCCACCGACATGTACGTCGCGATCGAGCGTGCCCGCGCGCTGACCTATTTCGCCGCCCTCACGATCGCCGCGGACGATCCGCGCCGGCGCCTCGCCGCCGCGATGGCCAAGGCTTCGGCGGGGGAGTGTCAGGCGCTGGTCTTTCGCCACGGTCTGCAGATGTTCGGCGCCATGGGCTTCACGTGGGAGAACGACGTGCAGTTCGCGCTCAAGCGGGCCAAAGCCGGTGAACTCATGCTGGGCGGCGCCGCCGAGCATCGTGCCCTGATCGCGGAGGAATTCAATGCAGCTGACCTTTGACAACGACGTCGAGGAGTTCCGCGCCGAGTTCTCGGCGTTCCTCGACGAGCACCTGCCCAGTCCGGCCGAGACGTTGGAGCGCCCCCGGTCCGTGTCGCACATGCCGCAGTGGGCCCGCGACTGGCAGCGCAAGCTGTTCGACAACGGCTGGCTGCTGCCCGCCCAACCGCCCGAGTTCGGTGGGCGCAACGCGTCGGTGCTGCAGACCTATGTCCACCTCGACGAGTTGTGCCGGCGCCGGATCTATCACAGCTTCAACCCGCAGGGCGTCAACATCATCGCGGCCTCGCTGCTCACGTTCGGCACCGAGGAGCAGAAGCATCAGTGGGCCGTTCCGGTGCTGAAAGGGGAACGGACCGCATCGCTGGGGATGAGTGAGCCCAGCGCGGGATCTGATCTGGCATCGCTGCGTACCAAGGCGGTTCGTGACGGGGACGATTTTGTCGTCAACGGCCAGAAGGTGTGGACCTCAGGCGCACACGACGCCGACTTCCTGCTGACCTTCGTCCGCACCGATCCCGACGCACCCAAGCACAAGGGGATCAGCGTGCTGCTGATCCCGACCGATCTCGAGGGCGTCGTGTGCCGGCCGTTCGCGGACATGACCGGGATCGACAACCTGGACTTCAACGAGGTGTTCTTCACCGACGTCCGGGTGCCCGCCGAGAATCTCGTCGGTCCGCTCAACGGGGGTTGGGGAGTGGCCAACGGTTCGCTCGGCCACGAGCGCACCATGATGTGGCTGGGCTTCGCCGACCGAATCGCCAACGCGATCGCCGACTCTCGACCGTCGAGCGCGCTCGAACGCGATGAATGGGCGAGCACGGTGATGGACTATCAGGCGCTGCGACTGCTGGGTTCGGTCGGCCTGGCCAAGGCCGCGCGCGGCGAGGTCGACGTCGCATCGGTGTCGATACCGAAGCTGTTCGGCGCCGAGGCCGAACAACGCGCAATGCATCAGGCGCTGCACGCCGCCGGCCCGGAGGGCCTGATCCATCCGGCGACCTCAGGCCCGTACGAGCACATGAACCTCGACCACTATTTCGCCAGCTGGTTCGAGCGATACGCCCGCAGCTTCGGCGGAACCATCGCCGGCGGGACATCGGAGATCCAGCGCAACATCATCGCCCAACAGGTACTCGGACTTCCTCGCAGATAGGGGATTGGCGCATGATGGTCCAGCCGGCTGCTTTCTTCCGGACGGCGCTCCCGCTGGACCTAAGCCAACTCGCACGGCTCGACGACGGTCGCTACCACTCCATCTGGCTGCCCGACCACATGGTCAGCTTCTGGCCCGATTCGATCTGGACACCCGAATTCACCGATCTGGCAACGGTGTCGCCGTCGCCTCATCGGCATCTCGACGGCATGGCGGTGGCGGCGGCAGCCGCGGTCCTGACCAGGAACGTACCTCTGGCAACCAGCGTGGTGGACACCGTCCGGCGTCATCCGGCCCTCCTGGCGCAGACCGCTCTGACCATCGACCATCTCGCCGAGGGGCGGTTCATCCTGGGCCTCGGCAGTGGGGAGGGCGAGAACATCGTGCCCTACGGTTTCCCATTCGACCGCCCCGTGAGCCGTTTCGAGGAGGCGCTGCAGGTCATCCGGTTGCTGTGGGACAGCGACGGACCGGTCGACTTCGAGGGCCGGTTCTTCCGGTTGCACCATGCGCGTCTCGACACCGAGCCGTACGGGGGGAAACCCCCGCCGATCTGGATCGGCGCCAGCGGTCCGCGCTCGCTCGACATCGCCGGTCGTTACGCCGACGGGTGGTGGCCTGCGGGTGCCTGGACTCCCGAGGAATACGCCCAAAAACTGTCCCTGGTAAGGGCTTCCGCCGACCGGTCTGGCCGCGACCCCGAGAGCATCACGCCGTGCTTCATCCAGGTGTGCCTGATGGGTCGCGACGACGCCGCGATCGCCGAGATCCTCGAGGCGCCGCTGGTGAAGACCTTTCTGCTGCAGGTGTCGGCAGAAGTGCTGCGCAGCTTCGGTTTCGAGCATCCGATGGGCGAGCACTGGCAGGGCTTCCAGGACATCGATCCGGCCACCCTCACCCGGGAGCGGGTCCTGGACTTCTTCGACCGCGTCGAGCCCGAGATGATCCTCGCGGTGGTACCCCACGGCACACCTCTGCAGGTGGCACACACCATCAAGGAGTTCGTCGATGCCGGCCTGCGGGTTCCGAAGATCCTCGACTACGGGGGGATGGCCGGACTCGACTATGCAGCGGCGTCGGCCGAGAACGTCCGTGACGCCGAGGACGAGCTGATGCGGCTCTGCGAAGGAGTGCGGTGACCGTGGGGCTGAATGCGGCAGACATGCTCACCCGCGCCGAGAACGAAACCGGCCTGTGCGACTACGGTGACAGCACACTGCCCGAACGATTCGGTGTCGCTGTCGACCTGCTCAATGACCAGGGAATGGATCCGGACGGCCTTCGACGCGCCGCAGACGTGTGCCACTGGCTGCTGTCCACGCGCCTGGAGCTCTTCGAAGACCGCCACCGCTACCCCGTCGCCGACGAAGTGATCGAGCGGCCGATGTTCGTCACCGGCGAACCACGTTCGGGCACAACGCTGATGCACGCGCTCATGTCGGTCGATCCGCGGGCCCGCGCGCTGCGCTTCTGGGAGGTGATGTACCCGTCACCGCCGCCGGGCATCGCGGATCCTGAGGACACCCGTCGGGCACGGGCCGACGCGGACTGGCGGGAGATCAACACCAAGATGCCGAAGTGGCTGCACAGCCACCCGTACAACGACATGCTCGGCGACGGTCTGCCCGAGGACGAGCGCACCTGGGCGTTCGACTTCCGCGTGATGACGCCGACGGCATGGTGGCGGGTGCCGATGCAGACGGTGGTCGGCGGACTGCCCACCGATGCGGCGGCGCAGTACCGCCTCCACAAGATGATGCTTCAACAGTTCCAGTACGGCAGGGACGAGGCGCAGAAGCACTGGGTGCTCAAGGGTTTCCACGGCTTCCGGCTGGCGGAGTTCTTCGACGTCTACCCCGACGCCAGCCTGCTGTGGCTGCATCGCGACCCGGTACAGGTCGCGGCTTCACGGACGATGATGATGGCCGACATCCTGGAGGGCATCGTGGGGCCCGTCGACCTCCAAGCCGCGGCGAAGATGCATCTGGAACTGACGCGCGCCGGCATCGCCAACACCATGACCAATCCGCTGGTGCACGATTCGCGGATCATGCACGTCCGCTACACCGATTTTGTGGCCGACCCGGTGGGCGTGGCGCGGTCCTACTACGAATTCGCGGGCCGGACTCTGACCGACGAGGCCGCGACAGCGATGCGGGAGTATCTGGCGAACAACCGGGGCGACCGGCACGGCAAGTTCCGCTACTCGACCACGCTGCTGACCGACATCGGCGAGGACCTCGACATGTTGCACGACGAGTTCCGGCCGTTCCGTGAACGCTTCGGGGTGGAGATCGAACAGCGTGGTTGACCAACGGCTGTCGGTGCACGATGTGTCTTTCCTCGGAGCGACGCCGGCCGAACTGCGTGCCCACTGGGCGGCGCTCGGGGTGTCTCGGCTCAGCCTGATCGACTCGGAGCTGCGCTCGCCGGATCTGTTGAAAGTGATATCCGCACAGGGCTACTCGGTGGAAACGGTGTACCACCTCTTCGCTTCGGAAGAAGGACTGCACCCGGTGATCGACGCCGCCGCCGCTGTCGGCGCGCGGGCGATCTACATGCTGACCGGCGGTCGCGGTGAGCTGACGTGGGAGGATGCGGCCGATCGATTCTGCGCAGCGGTGCAACCCTGCCTCGACCATGCGCGGCAGGCCGGTGTGGCACTCGCCATCGAGAACGCCTCGGGTCTGTACGCCGACATCCACATCGCTCACACGCTGCGGGACACGATCGAGCTGGCCGAACGTGGCGACCTGGACATCTGCATCGACCTGTTCCACTGCTGGACAGAGGCACAGCTACCGGCCCTGCTCGACCGGGCCCTGCCCCGCACCCAGATGATCCAGCTGAGCGATTACATCCTCGGGGATCGGTCTCTTCCGGCTCGGGCGGTGCCCGGTGACGGCACAATCCCCATCGAGCACTTCGTGGCTCAGGCACTTGCCGGCGGCTACCGGCACGGGTTCGACCTCGAACTGATCGGGCCCCGGATCGAGCGGGAGGGTCGGCTCGAGGCCGCCCGTCGCTCCTGCGAAGCGGTATCGGTGATGTTGCAGCGTGTCGCGACGTCGGGAGGGTGACCGGTGGCATTCGGTGACGGTCCAGACGACGCGGCGCTCAGCCAGGCGTGGGAGACGTTCTGCGACCGACTGAAGGCGGCCGGTCGGCAGGTCTTCAAAGACCACAATCCGAGCTCGAGCGCCCACCGGGTGGACGGTCTGCGATTCCTCACCCAGAACCTCGGGCAGGCTTTTGATCTCGCCTTGGAGACACGCGATACGCGCTACCCCAGCCTGCACGCCTTCTGCGGTCCGACCCGCAAACTCGGCGGCGACTGCGCCGACTTCACCTATCAGCAGGCCTGGATCGACGGCCGGACGACCTACCGCATCACCGGAGAACGGGGAACGGCGCGGTTTCTCAACATCACCGTGCAGGGCCCCCGGCGCGAGGGTGCGGGCGTACTGCACGAACCGTTCGGCGACGTGCCCGAGGCGAACCTGACCGGCGAACAGATGGAGATCTCCCCGGACGGGACACTGGAGATCTATGTCGGGGGTCTGCGGCGCGGTCCGAACTGGCTGCCCACGACACCGGGATCCCGCAAGGTGTTCATCCGCCAGGGCTTCGACTCCTGGCAGGAGGAGCCGGCCCGGCTGCGGATCGAGCGGGTCGACATGGCCTCACCCAAACCTCTGCCGACCACTGAAGAGATCGTCGACGCCACCAGGTGGGCGGGGGAGTTCGTCACCGGCCTGATGCAGGATTGGCCCGAATTCCCTTTCGGCTACGGCGGGGTCGACCACGAGCACCCCAACTGCTTCCCGGCTGTCAGCTCCGATTCATCCGATATCAGACGCGGGCGGGCAGCGGCGAACATGCACTGGGTGCTTGCTGCCGATGAAGCACTGGTCATCGAGTTCGACGCGCACGCCGGCCTGTGGATGCTGACGAACATGGGCGTGTTCTTCAACAGCATGGACTATCTGTACCGGCCGGTCAGCTATACCCCCAGTCGGGCGAAGGTCGATAGCGACGGTCGGGTGCGGGTCATTCTCGCGGCCGTTGACCCGGGCTGTCACAACTGGATGGACACCCAGGGGTTCGAGCGGGGCAACGTGACCTACCGGCACATGCTCGAGGGTTCACCCGCGGCCCTGAACACCAGGGTGGTCAAGGTTTCGCAGGTGGCCGAGCTACTTCCGGCGGATACCGCGATGGTCACCGCGCAGGAGCGCGCGCAGCAGATGTGGGAACGCTTCAACGGGATTCGCCAGCGGTACGCGCTGCTGTGAGACCAGGCGTCACAGGCGCTGGAGCTTGAAGGTCCAGAACTGGGTGCCGGGCGGGCCGTTGTTGCAGCCCAGGTCGAACTTCGAGTCGATGGTCCCGACCAGGGTGACCGCGTCCCACGAATACGTCTCGCGCGTCGGCATGTTGTGCCCCCAGCAGCGCAGCCCGTCGGGTACGTCGACGGTGAACGAGTAGCGGCCGTCGACGAGATAGCTCCGACTCTCGTAGTAGGCGTAGAACTTCAGCCGTGGTCTTGCTGCGACATTGATGCAATCCGGGCTCTTGTCCGGGATGCACGCTGAGATGAACCAGAACCACGAGGCCCGGTCGTACCTGTTGGTCAACAGGTCGTAGTTACCCAGCTGCATCGCGGCGGGAGCCGGGGGCGCAAGAAACGTGGCCGCGGACATCAGCGCTGCCACCGCGGTCGCAATCATTCTGATCTTCAACAAGCCCTCCTCGCCCTTCCCGCTGCCATCAAACCACTTTGTCGCGGAAGCCGTTGCGAATCAGTCGATGACAGCGACTTCCTTGCGCTCGGTGATCGGCCGCGCAAGCTCCTGCTCGTTGCAGATCCGCTGCAGCTTCTCGAGTGTCTCGTCGAGTCCTGGACCCTTGGGTTTGCCCGGTGTGAACGTGGCGGGCAGATTGCGCATGCCCTGAATGACGCCGATGGTGTCGTAGTGCACGGTGCCCTCGGGGTCACACACGTAGTCAGGCATCCGGTCGAGCACCGCGGTGAGCATCGACTTGAACACCGTGCGTGCCACGTTGGAGCCCACACAGCGGTGCACCCCGATGCCGAAACTGAAGTGCCGGTTGCCCTTCCGGTCCATCACGAGCTGGTTGGGGCTGTCGAACACCGACGGGTCACGGTTGGCCATCGCCCAGGACAGCCACAGTCGCTCGTACTTCTTGAATTCCTGGCCGTCGACCTCGACGTCCTCGGCGAACGTCCGGCCATCGCCGGGCGCCGGGGTGAAGAAGCGGAGGAACTCCTCGGTGGCGGGATTGAGCAGCGTGGCCCGTTCCCGGCTGAGTCGTTCGCGCTCCTCGGGATGCTCGCCGAGCCATTCGAGCGCGTGCGCCGTGAGAGCGGTGGTGGTATCGAATCCGCCGCCGATGATCAGCCCGAGATTGCCCAGAATCTCCATGTCGGGGGCGGGCTCGCCGTCGATCCGCAACTGCAGCAGCGCATTCACCAGGCCGGGCCGCGGGTTCTCGCGGATCGCCATCATGTTGTTGATGATGTCGATCCCCATCTCACGATGCTGCTCGTTGATCTTCTCGCGTTCGGGAGCGTGCTCAGGGGTGTACACCGAGGCGTGGGTGGGCTCGCTGTAGACGTTCCACTTCTTCAGATCGATGCCCATCATCGCCAGCGTGAACACCGCGGGGACGACGTTGGCCAGGTGTTCGACGAAGTCGATCTGCCCGGACTCGACGTGCTCGTCCAGTGCGGCGCGGGTGATCTCGTCGACGAACGGTTCCCACCGCTTGATCGCCGCCGGCGACAGGTAGGGGTTCAGCGCTCCCCGATAGGTGCTGTGTTCGGGTTCGTCCATCTCGAGGATGCCGCCGCGCACGACGGTGGCTCGGCTGGCCTTCGGGATGGTGATGCCCTTGAACGGGGTCTCGCCGGTGATGTCGTGGTGATTGGACACCACGGGGCAGCGCGCCAACTCGAAGACATGCTTGCTGTCGGCGGCCACCCAGTGCCCGTCGTAGGTATCCGTCCACGCCAGCGGACACTTGTCCTGCATCTCTTCGGTGATCTTCTCGAACTGCAACCGGTACTCGGGCGTGTGCCGGTCGAAGTGGTAGGTCGTCTTCCGGTGGCTGTCGTCGGCGGTGCCGTTCACGACGTCGTCGACACTCAAAGGTCTTGTCTCCCTGTGATTTGCGGTTCTCGGGGGCGGCGCATAATCAGTCCTCGATCGAGATGGCCTGTTCCGGGCAGGAATGTGCAGCCTCGCGGACCGCGTCTTCTTGATCCGACGGCACCACTTCGTTCACCGGCGAGGCGGTGCCGTCGATGTCGCTGAGCTCGAACGAGTCCGGCGCGATCATCGAGCACAGGGTGTGTCCCTGACAGCGCTCCGAGTCGACCCAAACTTTCACGACGTTTCCTCCTATTTGTGGTAGTCGTACCACTTCAGATAACCGCCCGCATCGACGCGCAGCTGCATGCCGGTGACGTACCGGGCCTCATCGGACACCAACCAGAGAATGGCATTGCTGATGTCCTCCGGCTCGATGAAGTTGACCTTCATCGCCTGTTGGATGCCGAAGACCGGCTCGGCGTCCGCGCGGGTGGGATTCTCCAGGTCGGGCCGGAACGACTGGTACATCGGCGGGCTCTGCAGCATGTCGGTGTTGCAGTTCGTCGGATGTACGACGTTGGCGCGGATGCCGCGAACGGCAAGTTCGGTGGCGATGTCGTGAACGTATTCGGACAGCAGCCGTTTGGAGGTCATGTAGGCCTTGCCACCCGGATCGCCGCCCGGGTTGGGCTTGTCGTGCGCATCCATCAACGCCGCCGTTGAACCGGTCGCCACGATCGACGCGCCTTCTTTGAGATGAGGCAGCGCGACCTGGATGGCGTTGATGGTGCCGACCAGGTTGGTGTTGATGACGTCGGTCCACGTCTGCATCGGCGGGCTGCCCTTCATGCCGGCGATACCAGCCTGGGCGACGACGATGTCCAGGCCGCCGAGTTGGGCGATGCCGTCCTCGAGCGCCTTCTTCAGCTGCGCTGCATCGCGAACGTCGGCCTTTGCGGTGACAATCCGCTGGCCGGTCTTCTCGACGAACGCGGCCGTCTCGTCGAGATCCTCCGCAGTCGCCAGCGGGTAGCCGATGGTGTCGACGTTCTCGCACAGGTCCACCGCGATGATGTCGGCGCCCTCTTCGGCGAGCCGGACTGCATGGCTGCGCCCTTGTCCGCGTGCGGCGCCGGTGATGAAGGCGACCTTCCCTTGAACGCGTTTCATGAGTGATAGTCCTTTCGGTTCTCTGTCGAGCTTGCCGTCGGCTTGTCTTAGGTGTTGCGGCCGCCGTTGACGCCGAGGATCTGTCCGGTGATGTAGCCGGCCTCTTCGGAGATGAGGAAGGCACAGGCAGCGGCGATGTCCTCGGGGCGACCGATGCGCCGCACCGGCGTCGCATCGATCTGCTTCTGGGTGTCTCCGAGGAAGCCACGTTTCTCCGCTTTGCGGAGCATGGGGGTGTCGATGAATCCCGGGGGAACCGCGTTGACCGTGATGCCGTCGGGTCCGTATTCGAGCGCCAGCGACTTGGTCAGCCCGTTGACTGCCGATTTGGCCGCGACATAGGGCGCCATGAACGGTTGCCCGGAGTGGGTGCTCGATGACGAGATGTTGACGATCCGTCCCCACCCGGCCTCGATCATGTCGGGCAGCGTGGCCTGGGTGCAGTGGAAGACGCCGTTGAGGTTGACGTCGACGACTTTCTGCCAGTCCTCGAAGGAGAGGTCGACGAAGCGCTTGAATCGGTCCATCCCCGCGGCATTGACGAGCACCGTGATCGGGCCCAGTTCGGCACGGATCTCGCCGAGTGCGGCGTCGACCGCCGCCCGGTCGGTGACATCCGCGACGTAGGAGAACTTCTCCTCGTCGGGATTCAGATCGATCGTGGCGACCTGTAGACCATCTGCCCGCAGGCGGGTCGCGATGGCCGCCCCGATGCCCGAGCCACCTCCGGTCACGACAGCGTTCTTCACGCCCAGCCCTCATCCCTCAAGAATTGTCCTTCCGATTATGAGAACCGTACTCTCGCATACGGTCGTCTCGCAAGACATGTTGGGCAGTCTGTTCGCACTGGTGAGACGTTTGACGGCCGATTGTCGCATCGTTTATTGCAGGCAGTGACGGTTCTGTCGAATTTGTTGAGTTCTCATCCCGCGAATGTATGATTCGCCGTGGATGAGAATGCAGTTTCCATCACATAAGCACACCGTAACCCCGTGAAGTCACAGCTCCTTGAGGAGGATGATGCAGGAAACAGCCACGATCTCGGGTGACCGCCAGGGCGAAGCGAGCACGTCGCAGGCAGACCGGCGACTCTTGATCGACGGGCGTCTGCTCGACACCGATCGGACGTTTCCTTCACTGAATCCGGCCACCGGCGAAGTGCTCGGACAGGCGCCAGACGCTACCGTCGCTGACGCCGAGGCGGCCGTGTCAGCGGCGCGAAAGGCCTTCGACACCACCGACTGGTCGACTGACACCGCGTTGCGGATCCGGTGCCTCGAGCAGCTTCACCAAGCGCTCGTCTACCACCGCGACGAGCTCGCCGCGCTGACCATTGCCGAGGTCGGGGCCACCGAGGCCCTCTGCCAGGGCGCGCAACTGGACCAGCCGATCGAGATCGTCCGTTACTACGCCGATCTGTTGAAGAACCATCCGATGACCGAGGATCTCGGAAACATCGAGAGCCGTGGCATGCAACACCACCGCTGGGTGGAGAAGGAAGCGGCCGGCGTGGTCGCCGCGATCATCGCCTACAACTACCCCAACCAGCTTGCGCTGGCCAAGCTGGCGCCGGCGTTGGCCGCCGGTTGCACCGTCGTCCTCAAGTCCGCGCCGGACACCCCGTTGATCAGCCTGGCGCTCGGCGAGCTCATCGCCAATCACACCGACATTCCGGCAGGGGTCGTCAATGTGCTCTCCGGCGCCGATCCGGAGGTCGGCGCGGTGCTCACCACCAGCGCCGACGTCGACGTCGTCACGTTCACCGGGTCCACACCGACAGGGCGCCGGATCATGGCCGCCGCCAGCGAGACGCTCAAGAAGGTCTTCCTCGAGCTCGGTGGTAAGTCGGCCGCGATCGTGCTCGACGACGCGGACTTCGGCACCGCCGCCCTGTTCTCGGCGTTCAGCATGGTCACGCACGCGGGCCAGGGGTGCGCGCTCACGTCGCGGCTGTTGGTGCCGAAGAAGCACAAGGACGAGATCGTCGAGATGGTCAAGGCCAACTTCGGCATGGTTCGGTACGGGGATCCCAGTGACCCCAAGACCTACATGGGTCCGCTGATCAGCGAGAAACAGCGCGACAAAGTCGACGGCATGGTGAAAAGAGCCGTCGCCGCCGGGGCCACATTGGTCACCGGTGGCGAGAAGGTCGACCCCGGGTACTTCTTCACACCGACCCTGCTCGCCGACGTCGACCCGGACAGCGAGATCGCCCAGGAAGAGGTCTTCGGGCCGGTCCTCGCCGTCATCGCCTACGAGGACGACGACGACGCGGTGCGCATCGCGAACAACTCCATCTACGGGCTGTCCGGTGCGGTCTTCGGCAGTGAAGAGCGGGCTCTGGCGATCGCCAGACGCATCCGTACCGGAACCTTCTCGATCAACGGCGGCAACTACTTCAGTCCGGACAGCCCATTCGGTGGCTACAAGCAGTCGGGCATCGGCCGCGAGATGGGCACGGCCGGTCTCGAGGAGTTCCTGGAAACGAAGACATTCGCGACCGTTCTGCCCGGGGCGACGTCATGACCCGCCCGCTGGAAGGGATTCGCGTCCTCGAGGTCGCGATGTACGGCTTCGTGCCGTCGGCCGGCGCGGTACTCGGTGAGTGGGGTGCCGACGTCATCAAGGTCGAGCATGCCGTCACCGGAGATCCACAGCGAGGGCTGCGACAGACCGGGCTGCTGCGGGTGGAGGGCGACCCCAACCCGAACATCGAGCACGCCAACCGCGGTAAACGCAGCATCGGACTGGACATGTCCACCCCCGAGGGCAAGGAGGTCCTGCTCGAGCTCGCGCGTGGCGCGGATGTGTTCCTGACCAGCTTCCTGCCCGGTCACCGGACCAAGTTCGGCATCGACGTCGACGACATCCGCGCGGTCAACCCGACCATCATCTATGCCCGCGGCAGTGCGCTGGGACCACGGGGCGAGGAGTCGGTCAAGGGCGGCTACGACATGACCGCCTTCTGGTGCCGCGCAGGCACGGCACGGACCATCACCCCGCCGGAGATGCCCGGCATGATCGGCCCGCCGGGACCGGCCTACGGCGACACCATCTCCGGGACCAATCTCGCCGGCGGTATCGCCGCGGCGTTGTTGAAGCGCGAACGCACCGGTGAGGCATCGGTGGTGGACGTCTCGCTTCTGGGCAGCGGGTTGTGGGCGATGGGGCACACGGTGGCGCTGACCAATCACCTCGGTGAGCGCATGGAGGCCTTCCCTCCCGGAGTGCACGGGTCGCCGATCAATCCGCTCGTCGGCCTGTATCCGACCGCCGACGACCGTTACATCTCGTTCGTGATGATGCAGCCCACCAAGTTCTGGGCCGACGTGTGCCGGCACATGGATCTCGACGAACTCGTCGACGATCCCCGGTTCGCCACGGTCGAGGCCATCGCCGAGAACACCGCCGCGGCCAACGAGATCCTCACCGAAGCCATGAAGAAGCGTCCGCTGGTCGAGTGGAGCGAGCGGTTCGCGACGTTGCTCGGTCCGTGGGCCCCGGTGCAGGACACCCTTCAGGCCGCCAAGGACGCCCAGGTCCGGGCGAACGAATACATGGTCCAGGCGGGCGAACTGGAACTGGTGGCCAACCCGGTGCAATTCGACGTGGCGGCCCCGCACACCGGTCCGGCACCCGGGTTCGCCGAGCAGACCGACGAAATCCTGCTCGAACTGGGCCTGGACTGGGACAGAATCATCGAGCTCAAGACGGCCGGCGCCGTCACCTGAACTTGCCGCCACCGAACCACTGAAGAAAGAGAAGCATGCCCTACGTCGTGTCCGTCGGCACCTACCTGCCGTGCTGGGGTACTTCCCTGCAGCGGGTTGCCGGCGACGACGAAGACGCCGTCACGATGGCAGTCGAGGCGGGTCGTGCGGCGTTGGCGGAAGGCGGCGCGGTCGAGCGGGTGGTGCTCGTCAGCCGTGATTTCCCGCTGCTGGAAACCAGCAACGCCGCGGTGCTTCTCGCGGGTTTGGGACTGGATCCCGAACTCGAGGTCGACGAGCGACTCGGCGGCGCTCCGGCGACCGTCGACGCCGTCAGCTCGGCGCGACCCAGGACGCTCATCATCGGCAGTGATCTGGAGCCTGCCGGTGCAGCCGCCATCCTCACCGCCGAGCGTGGCCTGCAGGTCCGTACCGCCGCCCGGGTGGCCCGTAGCCTGCCGGTTCGCACTCGCAAGTCCACCGGCGCGGTGCACGACTACGGCGATCCGCGCCTGCTCCACGAACGAGGGCTGATCGCATCGCTGGCCGCGGCCTGGCTGGACACCCCGGCCGCGGTGGCCGGGGTCGATCATGAGCGGGCCGCCGACCTGTGTCTGGGGGACCCGCCCGCACTGCCGACGACCGGGGCCAGTTCGAGCCTGTTCGCGCTGGCCGGGATGGCAGAACGCGGCACCACCGGTCCGCTGGTTGCCGTCGAACAGGCGATTCTGTCCGGCATCACCGTCAGCGGGGGTGCGGCCCACATCCACCGCAGGGAACCGGACCCGCGTCCGCTGCCGGAGGGCACCTACATCGCCGGTACCGAGATCCCGATCTCGCTGGCCGCCTACGAGCGGGCCTTCGAGGCGAAAGTCCGTTGGGAGGCAGGACGGTTCGGCCACTCCGGCGACCTCGACTTCCCGCCGCGCTACCGCGTCGAACCCGACGGCGCCCTGGCCACCGACTACGAGTTGGTTCCGCTGCCGCGCACCGGTTCGGTCTACACGGAGACCACGGTGCACATCCCGGTGCCCGGTCTGCGGACGCCGTACTCGTTGGTCATCGTCGACCTCGACGGCGTCGGGGTGCGCGCGCTGGTGAAGGTCACCGGTGCGCCCGCCGGCGCAGTCGATATCGGTGAACGAGGACGGCTCGCGCTCCGCCGTGTCGCGGTGCGCTCGGGTGTGCCGGATTACGGCTACGCGTTCGAACCGGACCGGGTGATCGCATGAGAAAGGTGGCGATCGTCGGCGCCGGTATGACGGCTTTCGGTGAGCACTTCGCACTCGGGATCAAGGACCTGCTCCCGATGGCCTACTCCGAGTGTGCCGACACCGTGGACAAGGGCTTGTCGAAGTCCGATCTGCAGGCGGCCTGGTTCGGCGCGATGGGCACCGCCGACGGGTTTCCGTCCGGGATCCTCGCTGACACGCTCGGCTTACCGGATTTGCCGGTGACCCGCATCGAGAACTCCTGCGCGACCGGACACGACACCATCCGCAACGCGCTCTTCGCCGTCGCGGCAGGGGCGTTCGACGTCGCGCTGGTGGTGGGTGCCGACAAGCTGCGGGACACCACATCTGCCGACATGCTGTGGCAATGGGAGGCCATGACGCGCGACATGGCCTGGGATTACCCCCTCGGGTTGGTGGCCCCCGCCGGATTCGCTTTACACGTTCGTCGATATCTCCACGAATCTCCGGCAACTGAAGAACACTTAGCCATGGTGGCGGTCAAGAACCATCGCCACGGAGTGAACAACCCCAAGGCGCGCTTGCGCTTCGAGATCACTATGGAGCAGGCCCTGAACGCACCGACGGTGGTGACCCCGTTCCGGCTCTACGACTGCGCGCCGCAGAGCGACGGTGCCGCAGCACTGGTGATCGCCGCCGAGGACGTCGTGGACCGGTTCACCGACCGGCCGGTCTGGATCCGCGGCGTCGGGCTTGGTCTGGATTCGGTGATGCACCAGCACAAGCCGGACCTGACCATGTTGCCGGCCACGACCCGGGCGGCGAAGCAGGCATTCGGGATGGCGGGCATGAGTCCGGCCGACGTCGACGTGGCCGAGGTGCACGATTTCCTCACCGGGATCGAGTTGATGAGCTATGAGGATCTCGGCTTCGCCGAAAGGCTCGGGGGCTTCAAACTTCTGGAGGCCGAGGTGACCAGCGTCGGCGGAGCATTGCCCGTCAATCCCAGCGGAGGCCTTAAAGCCAAAGGTCACCCGCCGGGGGCCACCGGTGTGGCACAGTGCGTCGAGTTGTTCCAACAGTTGCGAGGAGAGGCCGTCAATCAGGTGGACGGCGCCCGAATCGCACTGGCGCACAACATTGGCGGCCCGACAGCCGTATCGGCCGTGACGATCCTGGAGGGACCAGCGGGTTATGGCGTCTAAGGGACCGGAGCGATGGTCGACGGGTATTGCGTTGCCCAATGGTGTGTCGGGTGCGATGGCCGCTGTCGGTGGGTTCTTCTCGATGGCGATGGATGCGGTGCGGTTCGTCTTCGTGCGGCCGTTCCAGTGGCGGGAGTTTCTGGAGCAGTGTTGGTTCGTGGCGCGGGTGTCGATGGCGCCGACGTTGTTGGTGGCGATCCCGTTCACGGTGCTGGTCAGCTTCACGCTGAACATTCTTCTTCGTGAGTTGGGTGCAGCGGACCTCAGCGGCGCGGGGGCGGCGTTCGGTGCGGTGACCCAGGTGGGGCCGTTGGTGACGGTGCTGATCGTGGCCGGGGCGGGCGCCACTGCGATGTGTGCTGATCTGGGGTCGCGCACCATCCGTGAGGAGATCGACGCGATGGAGGTGCTGGGGATCAACCCGGTGCAGCGTCTGGTCACGCCGCGGATGCTGGCGGCGGGGTTGGTGGCGTTGTTGCTCAACAGCCTGGTGGTCATCATCGGGATCCTGGGTGGCTATTTCTTCTCGATCTTCGTCCAGGATGTGAACCCGGGAGCGTTCGCGGCGGGAATCACGCTGCTGACCGGGGTGCCCGAGGTGATCATCTCCTGTGTGAAGGCGGCGCTGTTCGGTCTGATAGCGGGTCTGGTGGCGTGTTACCGGGGGTTGACGATCACCGGCGGTGGGGCCAAGGCGGTGGGCAACGCGGTCAACGAGACGGTGGTGTACGCGTTCATGGCGTTGTTCGTGATCAACGTGGTGGTCACGGCCATCGGCATCCGGATGACGACGGGATAGGGCGCGCTGATGGGTACTCAAACGGTGGTGCGGTCGCGGTTCCCGCGACTGGTGGATTACGCGGGTCGTCCGGTGCGCACATTGGGCCGCATCGGCGACCACGTGCTGTTCTACGGCCGCGCGCTGGGCGGGGTGCCGCACGCGACCGTGCACTTCCGCAAGGAGATCATCCGGCTGATCGCCGAGATCTCGATGGGTGCGGGCACGTTGGCGATGATCGGTGGCACGGTGGTGATCGTGGGGTTCTTGACCCTGGCCGCCGGCGGCACGTTGGCGATCCAGGGTTACTCCTCGCTGGGCAACATCGGAATCGAGGCCTTGACCGGTTTCTTGGCGGCGTTCATCAATGTGCGCATCGCGGCTCCGGTGGTGGCCGGGATCGGGTTGGCGGCGACGTTCGGTGCCGGGGTGACCGCGCAGCTGGGGGCGATGCGGATCAACGAAGAGATCGACGCATTGGATTCCATGGGGATCCGGTCGGTGGAGTACCTGGTCTCCACGCGGATCGTCGCGGGGATGATCGCGATCACGCCGCTGTACTCGATCGCGGTGATCCTGTCGTTCGTGGCCTCTCAGTTCACCACGGTGGTGTTGTTCGGCCAGTCCGGTGGCCTGTACGACCATTACTTCAACACCTTCCTCAACCCGATCGATCTGTTGTGGTCGTTCCTGCAGGCGGTGTTGATGGCGATCGCGATTCTGTTGGTGCACACCTATTTCGGGTTCTTCGCTTCCGGCGGCCCGTCGGGTGTGGGCGCGGCAGTGGGTAACGCAGTGCGAACCTCTCTGGTGGTCGTGGTCTCGGTGACACTGTTGGTGTCACTGGCGATCTACGGCTCAAACGGCAACTTCAACCTGTCGGGCTAGGAGACGAGTTGAGCAACAACCGTGGTACCGGCTACGTCCGGCCCCTGGCCGGGCTCGGTCTGGTCGTCGCGCTACTCGCGATCTTCGCGCTGTCCGTTGGTCTGTTCCGCGGAAGCTTCACCGAAACCGTTCCCGTCACCGTGATCTCGGACCGCGCCGGTCTTGTGATGAACCCTGACGCCAAGGTCAAGATGCGCGGAGTGCAGGTCGGCAAGGTCAAGTCGATCGAATATCGGCCGGATGGCACCGCCAGTCTGCAACTGGACATGGATCCGTCTCAACTGCATCTCATCCCGTCGAACGTCAACGTCGACATCGCGTCGTCGACTGTGTTCGGTGCCAAATTCGTCCAACTCGAGGCCCCGCCGGATCCCACAGCGGACACCCTGAGCAGAAACCAGGTGCTGCGCGGCGACACCGTCACCGTCGAGATCAACACCGTGTTCCAGCAACTGGTCCAGGTTTTCGACAAGATCGATCCCGTCAAGCTCAATGAGACCCTCGGCGCCATCGCGCAGGCGTTCAGCGGCCGCGGTGAGCAGTTCGGCACGACATTGTCCGACTTCAACGCGCTGCTGGCCGAACTGGAACCCAGTCTGCCCAACCTCGCCCGTGATATCGAGGCGTCCGTCCCAGCGCTCACCGCGTACGGCGATGCCGGCCAAGACCTCGTGTCCATCCTCGAGAACACCTCCACGTTCAGCAATTCAATCGTGGAGGAACAGGACAACCTCGATGAGTTCCTGGTCAGCGCAACCGGTCTGGCGGAACTCGGCAACGAGGTGGTCGGTGCGAACCGGCAGGGCATCACCGACGTCATGCGCCTGCTGGTACCGACCACCGATCTGCTCCGCGAGTACCGCAAGTCGCTGTGGTGCGGCATCGGGGGTCTCGTCCCGTTCGCGAAATCCCCGCCCCAGTTCTCGGGGGTCTTCGTGTCGGCTGGATTGACACTGGGTGTCGAGCGCTACCGTTATCCCGGCGATCTGCCGAAGGTGGCCGCCACGAGCGGCGGCCGGGATTACTGCGCCGAACTCGGTTTGCCAGACCTGCCGGCCGAGTTCGTGCCGCCGTTGGTCGTCGGTGATGTCGGGTCCAACCCCGCGCAGTACGGCAACTCGGGAATCTTGCTCAACTCGGAGGGCCTCAAGAACTGGCTGTTCGGACCGCTCGACGGTCCCCCCCGTAACTCCGCGCAGATCGGAATGCCGGGATGACCCGATCAACAGGCACGCTGCTCAAGTTCACGGCGTTCGGCCTCGTCATGGCGGTGCTGACCGCGTTTCTCTTCTTGGTGTTCAGCGACAGCAGAACAGGCGCCACAAACCAGTACTCGGCAGTGTTCACGGATGCGTCGCGACTGCAGTCGGGGGACACGGTGCGGATCGCCGGAATCAGGGTCGGCACCGTCAAAGACGTTGAACTTCAAGCCGACCGGAACGTGCTGGTCACGTTCGACACCGACCGCAGCACCGCCCTGACGACCGGAACCCAGGCTGCGATCCGATATCTGAACCTGGTCGGCGACCGATTCCTCGAACTCGTCGACACTCCGGAGTCCACTCAGATTCTGGACGCCGGCTCCCAGATACCCGTGTCCCGGACGGTGCCGGCGCTCGACCTCGATGTGTTGCTCGGGGGACTCAAACCGGTCATCCAAGGCTTGAATCCCGAGGACGTCAACGGCCTCACCACGTCGCTGGTACAGATACTGCAGGGGCAGGGCGGCACCATCGAATCGCTGTTCTCCAAGACGTCGTCGTTCACGAACTCGCTGGCGGACAACAACGCGGTGATCGAGCAGTTGATCGGTGACCTCCAGACCGTGCTCCGCACGCTGTCCGAACAGGGTGATGAATTCTCGGGCGCGATAGACAAACTCGAGCAGCTGGTCAGTGGATTGTCGACCGACCGGGACCCGATCGGCACGGCGATCGAGGCCCTCGACAACGGCACGGCGTCGATCGCCGACCTTCTCAGCCGTGGGCGGGCGCCACTGGCCGGCACAGTCGACGAATTGGCTCGGCTCGCGCCGTTCGTCGACAACGACCTGGAGCGGCTCGACGCCACAGTCCAGCGCCTGCCGGAGATCTATCGCAAGCTCGCCCGGGTCGGCTCGTACGGCGCCTGGTTCCCGTACTACATCTGCGGTATCACCTTCCGCGCCAGTGATCTCGAGGGTCGCACCGTGGTGTTCCCCTGGATCAAACAAGAGACCGGAAGGTGCGTGGACGAGTAATGCTGAAATATCGCGGATCTCAGCTCGCCAGAGCCGGTTTCATCGGCGTCGTGGTGATCATCCTGGTCATTGCCGTCGGGTTGCAGCCCGAACGCCTGCTGTCGTGGGCCACCTCCGTGCGATACCAGGCTTTGTTCGCCGAGGCCGGTGGCCTCAGCGTCGGCAACGACGTGACGGTGTCCGGGATCAAGGTCGGCTCCGTGTCGTCGATCGAGCTGGACAACGGTGATGCGCTCGTCGGGTTCACCGTCGCCGGCAAGTACCCGCTCGGCTCGGATACCACCGCGCACATCCGGACCGGGACGCTGCTCGGGGAGCGGGTGCTCGCGCTGGACTCCGACGGCAACGGCACCCTCGATCCGCAGAAGGTCATTCCGGTCTCGCGGACGTCGTCGCCCTACTCGTTGACCGATGCCGTGAGTGAGCTCACCGCGAATACCGCTGATACCGATACGGATTCGCTGAATCAGTCGTTGGACACCCTCGCGCAGACGCTGGACCAGATCTCACCGCAGCTGGGACCGACCTTCGACGGCCTGTCGCGGTTGTCCCGATCGCTCAACAGTCGCAACGAGAGCCTGTCGGAGTTGCTGAGGACCGCCGGTGACGTCACCGGGATCTTCTCGGAACGCAGTAGACAGGTCAACGCGTTGATCCTCAACGCCAACGACCTCCTGGCCGTGCTCAACGACCGCAGGTACGCGATCACCAGCCTGCTGTCGAACATCGCGACCGTGTCGCGCGAACTCACCGGTGTGGTCGCCGACAACGAACAGGAGTTGGCTCCCGCGCTGGAGAGATTGAACAACGTCACGGCGATGCTGGAGCGCAACCGGGACAACCTGGCCAAGATCCTGCCCGGCGCGGCGAAGTACTACCTCACCCAGGGCGAGATCGTCTCGAACGGCGCCTATTACAACGCGCTGGTCCCCAACATCCAGCCGGCGCAGTTGTTACAGCCGTTCCTCGACTACGCCTTCGGCTTCCGGCGGGGTATCGACGCCGGCCAACCGCCGGACAATGCCGGACCGCGGGCAGAACTCCCGTTCCCCGTCAACAGCCTTCCCCAGCCAGGAGATCTCCCCAATGATGGCAACCCGTAAGCGACTGGTGGCCGGCACGGCGCTGGTGCTGGCCATCCTGTTGATCGCCGGCGCCGCCTTTCTCGTGCGGCAGGTCTTCTTCGGCCCGAAGACCATCACGGCGTATTTTCCGACGGCGACGGCGATCTACCCCGGTGACGAGGTGCGGGTGGCAGGTGTCGGGGTCGGCACCATCGACAGCATCGAACCCGAGGGCACCCAAGCCAAGATGACCCTCAAGGTCGACGGCGACGTGGACATCCCAGCGGATGCCAAGGCCGTGATCGTTGCTCAGAATCTTGTTGCGGCGCGCTACGTTCAGCTGACGCCGTCCTATCGCAGCGGTGACGGGCCCACGATGGGCGACGGCGGGGTGATCCCCAGCGACCGGACCGCCGTGCCCGTCGAGTGGGACGAAGTGAAGACCCAGTTGACGCGACTTGCCACCGAACTGGGGCCTCAAACCGGGGTTTCCGGTACGTCGATCTCACGTTTTGTCGACAGTGCGGCAAATGCGTTGGACGGCAACGGTGAAAAGCTGCGGGAAACGCTGAGTCAGCTCTCGGGTGCGGCGCGGATCTTCGCCGAGGGCAGTGGCGACATCGTCGACATCATCAAGAATCTGCAGGTCTTCGTCACTGCGCTTCGCGACAGCAAGGATCAGATCGTCCTGTTCCAGAATCGCCTCGCCAGCCTGACGAGCGTGGTCGACGACAGCAGGTCCGACCTCGACGCGGCGTTGTCCGAACTGTCGATCGCGATGGGGGAGGTGCAGCGATTCGTGGCCGGCAGCAGAGACCAGACCTCTGAGCAGATCCGGAGCCTGGGAAGCGTGCTCCAGGTGCTGTCGGACAACCGTTTGGATCTCGAGAACGTGCTTCACATCACGCCGAATGCGATCGCCAACTTCAACAACATCTATTACCCCACTGGCGGATCGGTGACGGGCGCCTTCTCCCTGTCCAACTTCGCGAACCCGGTCTGGTTCGTATGCGGCTTGATCGGAGGGATCGCGAACACCACCGCCCCTGAGACCGCCAAGCTGTGCGCGCAGTACCTCGGCCCTGCGCTGAAGTTGGTCAACTTCGGCAACCTGCCGTTCCCGATCAACCCCTACCTGAGGCCCGCGGTCAGCCCGGACCGGATCATCTACACCGACCCGAAGCTCGCACCCGGCGGCGCGGGCCCCGGGGATCCGCCCGAGATTCCGCCGACGGTGTCGGCCTACACAGGAGCCGGAGACGTTCCACCGCCGCCGGGCTGGAACGCGCCGGCGGGGCCTCCCGGGATCTACACCACCGACGACGATGCCCCGGCGATTCCGTCACCGGCGTTGTTCCCCGGTGCGCCGATCCCCGGGCCGCCCAACATCGTGACGAACATCCCGGCGCAGTCGCCTCCAACGGTCGACGGGTTGCTGCTGCCGCCGACGCCGGCGCCCGCGCCGGCCCCCGCCGGTGCGCCACTGCTGCCGGCAGAAAGGACGCCACCGTCATGATCCGTGGGCTGAAGCGATGGACGATTGTCGGGTGCAGTGTCGCCGTGTCCATGACCGGGTGTGCGTTTCAGGGGGTCAACTCACTTCCCCTTCCCGGAGCGGTGGGCCGGGGACCGGATGCAGTCACCTATAACGTCGAGATCGCCAACGTCGCCACTCTCGAGTCGAACTCGCCGGTACTGATCAACGATGTGGTCGTCGGGAGTGTCGGCCAGATGACGGTCGACGCGTGGCACGCCAATGTGGAGGTCTCGGTCAAGCCCGACGTCGTGGTGCCGGGAAACGCCGTGGCGACAGTGGGGCAGACCAGCCTGCTGGGCTCCATGCACCTGGCGCTGAACCCACCGATCGGTGAGGAGCCGACCGGGAGATTGCAGCCCGGTGCCACCTTGGGCTTGAACGCCTCGTCGACGTACCCCACCACCGAGCAGACGCTGTCGTCGCTCTCGGCGGTGGTCAACGGCGGGGGACTCGGTCAGCTCGGAGACATCATCAACAGCTTCAACACGGGCATCTCCGGACGCGAATCGGAGATCCGTGACTTACTGGTCCGGCTCGACGACTTCGTCGGGGTACTGGAACAGCAGCAGGGCAACATCAACGAGTCGATCCGGCAGCTGCAGCGCGTCGCCGGAACATTCGCCGGTCAGACCGACGCGATCGACCGTGCGCTCAAGGACATTCCACCGGCTCTCGACGTACTCATCAGGGAGCGTCCACAGTTCACCACCGCGCTGGACAAGCTGGGGCAATTCAGCGACACGGCAACCGGCCTGGTCAATGACGCCGGTGATGACCTGGTCGAGAACCTGGACAATCTCGGACCGGTCCTCGGGGCGCTGGCCGACATCGGGCCCGATCTCAACCTCGCCTTGTTGTGGGCCTCGGCCTTTCCGTACGGCCCGGGCTTCGCCGAGAAGATCACCAAGGGTGACTACATCAACCTCTTCGCCACGTTCGACCTCACCTATCCACGCCTGAAGAAGACCTTGCTGCTCGGAACGCGGTGGGGTGACGAGAACGCCAAGTTGATCCCCGCTCCCGGCGACCCGTATTACCTGAACTACTCCTATGACCCGCTGAAAATCGGGGTGGCGCCTCCGCCGGAGGAAGCAATGCCCGCTGCGCCCGACGCGGCACCCGGTGCGCCCGCGCCGCCTGTC
>NZ_JBAUJR010000462.1:0-7760 GCF_049683935.1 Mycobacterium sp.
CGGCGGTGCAGCGCAGCCACCCCAAGGTGGCCGTCGAGATCGTCGCCGCCACCCGCCGTGCCACCCAGCAGCGGTCCGGGCTGGACGTCGAGATCGTGGTGGGTGAGCCGACGGTGCGCCGGGCCAAGGCGCTGCGACTCGGCGACTACTGCCTGGGCCTCTATGGTTCCCGGGACTACCTCGACAGGCATGGCGCACCCGCGAGCATCGCTGATCTGCAACGCTTTCCGCTGGTCTACTTCATCGACTCGATGCTTCAGGTCGACGACCTCGACCTGGCCACGAGCTTCGCCCCGGCGATGCGGGAATCCGTCACGTCGACCAACGTGTTCGTGCACGTCGAAGCCACCAGGGCGGCTGCGGGCATCGGCCTGCTGCCGTGTTTCATGGCCGACCGCCACGACGATCTGGTCCGCGTTCTGGCCGAGCCCGTCTCGATCCGGCTGACCTATTGGCTGGTGACCCGCGCCGAGACGCTGCGCCGTCCGGAGGTCGCGGCCGTCGTCGACGCGATCACGACGCGTATGAGCGACCAGCAGGACGTGTTGCTCGGGCGGCGATGAGCCTTGCACTCCGCACCCGCACCTGATGCAGTCATGGCATGCCGTTCATCGAGCACGACCGCGGTCGCGCGTACTACCGTCACTGGGCCGCTGCCGAACCACGGGCGGCCGTCATCTTCCTGCACGGCTTCGGCGAGCACACCGGGCTCTATCACCGGTACGGGTTCGCACTCAACGCCGCCGGCATCGACCTGTGGGCCGTCGACCAGTTCGGGCACGGCCTGAGTCCCGGCACGCGCGGTGACTTCGGCCGCATCGAGGACAGCTCGGCGCTCGCGGACAGCCTCACCGAACTGGCCGAAACCGAAACCCCCGGACTTCCACTGCTGGCGCAGGGGCATTCGTTCGGTTCGATCGTCACGCTGTTCCGACTGCTCGACGGGCCGGACAGGTACCGTGCCGCGATCATCTCCGGCGCACCGCTGATCCCGATGCCCGAATTGCTCGACGCCGACACGTCCTTCGACCTCGACCCGGACTGGCTCTCAGCCGATCCGTTCTATCTGGACTCGATGGCCAATGACCCACTCGCGTTCGTCGACGCCGACAGCGTGGCACTGGCCCGCGAACTGGACAGGGGCTGGGACCGCTTCGGCTCCGATTTGCCGTCGCTGTCGGTGCGGACGCTGGCGGTGCACGGAGTCAACGATCCGATCGCCCCGATCGGTCCGGTACGCGCCTATGCCGAGCAGATCGACTCGCTCGAGCTGGTGGAGTTCGCCGGGGCCCGCCACGACATCCTCAACGAAGCCGTCCACCGTGCCGTTGCCGCAGCCATCGTCGGGTTCGTGCAGGCGGCGCTATAACCAGGTGTCGTCGGTGGTCGCGGTGAGGAACGCCTCGAGGTCGTTGCGCCAATCCGCCGGGGTCGTCTTGTCGGGCTCGATGCCCGTGTACTGACCTTGATAGAACAGCAGCGGCCGCGGCTTCTTCTTCGGGACGTCGGAGAGCGAGTGCACCGCGCCGAAGACCACGAAGTGGTCGCCGCCGTCGGTCACCGAGTGCACTGTGCAGTCGATGTGCGCCAAGGTCCCCTCGATGATCGGCGACCCCAATTTGGACGGCGACCAGTCCATTCCGGCGAACTTGTCGGGTTCCCGAGAGCCGAAACGGGCCGAGACGTCCTTCTGGTTCTCATGCAGGACGTTGACGCAGAACCTGCCGCTGGCCTCGATGGCCTGCCACGACCGGGACTGCTTCGTCGGGCAGAACAGCACCAACGGCGGCTCGAGCGACAACGCGGCGAACGACTGGCAGGCGAAGCCCACTGGGACGCCCTCGTGCATCGTGGTGATCACTGTGATGCCCGTGCAGAACTGGCCCATCACATTTCGGAAGGTGCGGGGGTCGATCGGAGAATTACCCACTAGCTACTTGAAGCCCACGCTGAAGTCATGCCCCCAGAGCGAGACCGCGGTGCTCTCCCGAGCGACCCAGCTGGTGTCCTCCACTTCGAGTCCCTCACAACCGAACTCGATGTCGAAGCCGCCGGGGGTCTTCATGTAGAAGGACAGCATCTTGTCGTTGACGTGCCTGCCGAGGGTCGCCGACATCTTCACCTTGCGGCGCAGCGCCCTGTCCAGACACAGCCCGACATCGTCGGCGTTCTCCACCTCCACCATGAGATGGACGATGCCACTGGGGGTCTCACCCGGCATGAATGCCAGGCTGTGGTGGCGTGGGTTCACGCCCAGGAACCGCAACCACGCGGGCGGTGCGTCGGCCGGCCGGCCGACCAGTTGCGGGGGCAGACGCATCGAATCCCGGAGGCTGAAGCCCAGGACGTCGCGGTAGAAGTGCAGCGTCTCCATGTCGTCGCGGGTGGTGAGCACGACGTGCCCGAGACCCTGCTCCTCGGTGACGAACTTGTGGCCGTAGGGACTGACCACACGCCGGTGCTCCAGCGCGACACCGTGGAACACCTCCAGCGCGTTGCCCGACGGGTCCAGGAAGGAGATCATCTCGTCGACGCGACGGTCGGCCAATTCGGTGGCCGTGGCCTCCTTGTAGGGCGTGCCCTCCATGTCCAGCCGGTTGCGGATCTCCTGCAGCCCAGCGGCATTCGGGGTTTCCCAACCGGATTCCAGAAGCCGGTCCCGCTCGCCCGGCACGATCACCAACCGGGCGGGGAATTCGTCCATCCGCAGGTAGAGAGCGCCCTCGGTGGGACCGCTGCCCTCGACCATGCCGAGCACCTTGAGCCCGTACTCGCGCCAGGCTCCGATGTCGGTGGTCTCGATGCGCAGATAACCAAGCGACCGAATGGTCACGATCGACCCTTCCCGGGAACGTTCTCCAGAAAATCCACTGTCAGTGTGTTGAACTCGTCGAACTTCTCCAACTGCGCCCAGTGCCCGCACTGCCCGAAGACGTGCAGTTGCACGCGAGGAATCTGTTTGACGGCCACCAGCGCCCCGTCGAGCGGGTTGACCCGGTCCTCACGTCCCCAGATCAGCAGGACCGGCTGGCGCAGCTTGTAGATGTCGCGCCACATCATCCCGAGCTCGAAATCGGCGCCGGCAAACGACTTGCCCATCGCCTTGGTCGCGGCCAGTGACTCCGGCGTGCTGGCGATCCGGAACCGTTCCTCGACCAGCTCGGGGGTGATCAGGCTCTGGTCAAAAACCATGATCCGCAGGAACTTCTCGATGTTCTCGCGGGTCGGGTCCGCGGCGAACCGGCCGAGCAGCTTGACGCCCTCGGTCGGGTCGGGCGAGAAGAGGTTGACGCTCAGCCCGCCCGGGCCCATCAGCACGAGCCGACCGGCGCGCTTCGGGTTGTCCAGCGCGAACCGCACTGCGGTGCCTCCGCCGAGCGAGTTGCCCACCAGCGCAGCGCGTTCGATGCCGAGATGGTCGAACAGGTTCAGCAGCGCCGTGGAGCTGTAGCGGTTGTACTGCTCGTGTTCGGTGTGCTTGTCCGAGTGACCGTAGCCGGGCTGGTCGACGGCCAGTACGTGAAAGTGCTTGGCCAGCACCGGGATGTTGCGACCGAAGTTCGACCAACTGGACGCGCCGGGACCACCGCCGTGCAGCAGCACCACGGTCTGCTCGTTGCCGACGCCCGCCTCGTGGTAGTGAAGCCGCATGTCGTCACGGACCTGCGCATATCGGGACGTCGACTCGAAGGTGACCTCTTGCTGCTGGGCGGTTTCGGCTGCAAAGGATGTCATCAGGCCGGCCAACTAAACCATCGTGTCCTGCGGTGGCAGGCCGAACTCGTTGTTGCCGAAGATCAGGTATGCCCGCTCCGGCTCGTTCGCGGCGTGCACCCGACCGGCGTGGGCGTCGCGCCAGAACCGCTGGACGGGAGCATCGGTCTGAAGCGCGGTGGCACCGGCACTCTCGAACAGCAGGTCGATGGACGAGATCGCGCGAGCCGTGGCACGTACCTGGTCACGACGGGCCCGGGCGCGAAGTTCGAACGGGATCTCTTCGCCCGCCTTCAGCAACGCGTACTCGTCGGCGACGTTGCCGATCAGCTGCCGCCAGCCGGCGTCGATGTCACTGGCCGCCTCGGCGATACGCACCTTCGCGAACGGGTCGTCCTTGGACTTCTCCCCGGCGAAGGCGGCACGCACCCGCTTGCCCTGGTGCTCGACGTGGGCGTCGTACGCGCCGTAGGCCATTCCCATGATGGGGGCCGAGATGGTGGTGGGATGCATTGTGCCCCAGGGCATTTTGTAGACCGGAGCGGTGTTGTTCTCCAACCCGCCCGCGGTGCGGTCGTTCATCGCCTTGTAGGACAGGAACCGGTGCTTGGGCACGAACACGTCCTTGACGACGACGGTGTTGCTGCCGGTGCCCTTCAGGCCGACCACGTGCCAGACGTCGTCGATGCGGTACTCGCTGCGCGGGATCAGGAAGCTGCCGAAATCGACCGGTCGGCCGTCCTTGATCACCGGGCCGCCGAGGAACGCCCAGGTCGCATGGTCGCAGCCGGAGGACCACTGCCATGCGCCGCTGACCAGGTATCCGCCGTCGACGACGGTGCCTGCGCCCATCGGGGCGTAGGAGGACGACACCCGCACGGTGGAATCGCTGCCCCACACCTCGTCCTGGGCCTGCTGATCAAAAAGCGCCAGGTGCCAGTTGTGCACGCCGATGATGGACGACACCCATCCGGTGGATCCGCACGCGCTGGCGATGCGGCGGACCGCTTCGTAGAACACGGTCGGGTCGCACTGCAGGCCGCCCCACTGCTCGGGCTGGAGGAGCTTGAAGAAGCCCACCTCGTCCAGTTCGCTCACGGTGTCGTCGGGAAGGCGGCGGAGTTCTTCGGCGGACTGGGCGCGCTTGGCGATCCGCGGCAGCAGATCGTCGATGCCGGCGAGGACCGCCTGCACGTCACGCTGTTCAATGGACGTCACGGAATTGCCTCCTGGAGACTGGGACCTGGCGATGAGTGCTTGCGCGAAGAACTGATCGTTAGGACAAAGATTAGAACACGTTACGATTTGTGTCGAGTAGCGCATTGCTGTGGTGGCTGGACCAGCGCACATGCATTTCTGTAACCTGTTCTAGTTATCGATGCGAGGGAGGGCCATCTAGTGACGGACGAGCCGCTCGGCAGCCACGTGCTCGAGCTCGAGGTGGCCGACGTCATCGAGGAGACCGCTGACGCCCGCTCGCTGGTGTTCAAGGCCCCCGACGGCGTCTCGATCGCCGCCGACCGGCTGCGCCACGCACCCGGCCAGTTCCTGACGCTGCGGGTGCCCAGCGATCGAACGGGTTCGGTGGCCCGGTGTTACTCGCTGTGCAGCTCGCCGTTCACCGGTGACCCGCTGACCGTCACGATCAAGCGCACCGTCGACGGCTACGCCTCCAACTGGCTGTGCGACAACGCCCACCCGGGCATGAGGATGCACGTGCTGGCCCCGTCGGGCACCTTCGTGCCCAAGACGCTGGACACCGATTTCCTGCTGCTCGCTGCCGGTAGTGGGATCACGCCGATGATGGCGATCCTTAAGTCCGCGCTGACCGAGGGCGGCGGCAAGGTGACACTCGTCTACGCCAACCGCGACGAGAACTCCGTCATCTTCGCCACGACGCTGCGCGAACTGGCGGCGAAATACCCCGACCGGTTGACCGTGCTGCACTGGCTGGAGTCGGTGCAGGGTTTGCCCAGCGCGACCGCGCTGGCCGAACTCGTCGCCCCCTTCAGCGCACGCGAGGCGTTCATCTGCGGTCCCGGACCGTTCATGGCTGCGACCGAGGAGGCGCTGAAGTCGGCGGGGACTCCGACCGACCGGGTGCACATCGAGGTGTTCAAGTCCCTGGAGTCCGACCCCTTCAAAGCGGTGGTCGTGGACTACTCAGCGGAGGACGACAGCGACGAGGGCCCGGCCACCGCGGTCGTGACGCTGGACGGTGACACCCACGAAGTGTCCTGGCCGCGTAAGGCAAAACTGCTCGACGTGCTGCTCGACCGAGGGCTGGACGCGCCGTTCTCGTGCCGCGAAGGACACTGCGGCGCCTGCGCGGTCCTGACCAAGTCCGGCGACGTCGAGATGGAGGTCAATGACGTGCTCGAGCAGCAGGACCTCGACGAGGGCTTGATCTTGGCCTGCCAGGCGCACCCGCGCTCCGATTCGGTAGAAGTCACCTACGACGAGTGAGCCTCGGGCTACCATTCGCGCCACCGGGAGGAACACGTGAAACGATTTGCTCGACTGTCCGCGACAGGTGCGGCTGCGTGGTTGGTGCTCGCCCTCGTCACGCCCACCGCCACGTCCTCGGCGGCGGTCGACACCGCGGTCGCGTCGATCCCGGTGAACGCGGTCGACACACTCGAAGTCCACACGAGCGCGGACTGCGTGCGCGCCACCAATCAGTGCTTCTTCACCGCCAGGGCGAATCTGCTCACCCCCCAGGGTCCGGTCGGTTTCCCCGACGACCTGTGGGCCCGGCAGTCCACGACCCTTCGGTCGATGGACCGTGACGTCTACCTGGATTCCGATTTCGACGCAGCCAACACCCGGATGTTCAAATCCATTGGCCCCGTCGAGTTCACCACCATCTACTTCGGCGGCGGCCCGGTCGAGAAGTACCAGCTGCGTGGTACCACCTGGCCCACGGACTGGGCGACCGGCCAGCCCAAGCTGGACGCCGATTACATCGTCTGTTCGCAGATCCAGGTGGTGTACGCGGGCGTGAACCTCGCTTCACCGCCCGCCTGTTCGCAGACGACGTTCAGCTAGCGTCGTCCGTCAGCGCGGCAGGCCCAGCAAACGCTCGCCTGCCATGGTCAGCAGGATCTGTTCGGTGCCGCCGGCGATGGTCAGGCACCGGGTGTTCAGGAAGTCGTGAACCTCGCTGTTCTCGACCGCGCCGGCGCCCTCGGACAGATCCATCCGGAACTCGGCGAGCGCCTGCCGGTACCGCACGCCGATGAGCTTGCGCGCGCTGGCCTGCGGCCCGGGATCCTTGCCGCCCACCGCGAGCTGGGCGATGCGCTGGTCGAGCAACGAACCGACCTGCGCGGTGACGATCAGCGCGCCGAGCTGATCCTGTTGCGCGCCATCGGCTTCGAGCTCGGAGACCACCCGCAGCAGCTCCTCCATCGGATTGCCCAGCGCGGTGCCCTGCGCCATCGCCACCCGCTCGTTGGCCAGCGTGGTGCGCGCCAACCGCCACCCGTCGTTGACCTCTCCGACCACCATCTCGTCGGGCACGAACACGTCGTCGAAGAACACCTCGTTGAACAGTTCGTCGCCGGTGATCTCGCGCAGCGGCCGGATCACGATGCCCGGCGACGTCATGTCGATCAGGAAGTAGGTGATGCCCTTGTGTTTCGGCGCGTCGGGGTCGGTACGGGCCAGGCACACCCCCCAGTGCGCCTTCTGCGCCGACGAGGTCCAGACCTTCTGCCCGGTGAGCTTCCAACCGGAAACCTTTGCGCCGCTCGCGGACGCGCCCTCAGCACGAACGGCTTTCGTTCGCAGCGCGGCCAGGTCGGACCCCGCGCCAGGCTCGCTGAAGAGCTGGCACCAGATCAACTCGCCCCGCAGCGTCGCAGGGACGAACTGCTCGACCTGTTGCGGGCTGCCGTGCTCGAGCACCGTCGGCACCGCCCACCACCCGATCACCAGGTCGGGTCGCACGATCCCGGCCGCGGCCAACTCCTGATCGATCAGCAGCTGCTCGGCCGGGCCCGCCGCCCGTCCATGCGGTCGGGGCCAGTGCGGCGCCAGCAGGC
>NZ_JBAUJR010000463.1:0-38526 GCF_049683935.1 Mycobacterium sp.
GTCCGGCGCCGTCGCTGCCCGCCGCCCAGGCCGCCGAGCAGGCCGACCTGGAACACGACCACCGCCGGCTCGCCGCCACCCTCCGGGCGGGCTGGTCGCTGACATCCGGACCACTGGCCGCCCCTCAGGCCGCCGAGGATGCGCTGCATCAACTGTTGCACGCGGTGTCGGCCGTTCTGCTGACCGGTGATTCGCGACCGGTCACCGAGACCGCCTTCTGGATAGTCGACCTGATGGCAACCCGAGGTATCGACGCCGCGGTGATCGACGAACTGCGTACCCACGCCGTCGTCGCGCTGGCCGACTATCCGCTGTCTCGTGACATCGTCGCCACCCACTTCGCTGTGGGCCCCTGAGCGCAACCGCCGACTCGGCGTTCAAATGACGGGTCGCACGGCGCGCGACGGTTACCATCCGCACAGGCAACTCACTGGGAGGTCACATGTTCGGTCGCTATAGGCTTCTGACGGTTGCCGCGTTCTCGGCGACCGCAGCGGCGTTGGCCCTAGGATCGCCGATCGCCCACGCCACCGAGGCCGACGCCCAGTTCCTCGCTGTCGTCGAGAGTCTCGGCCTCCAGTTCGCCACGCCGGACGAAGCAGTCGAAGCCGGCAACAACGTCTGCGACATCGTCGCCGAAGGCAGCGCCAACAACATCAATCCCGCCGAGATTCGTACCAGCCTGGTCGCTTCGCTGCTCGGCGAGGGACTGGATGTTCCGTCGGCGACCCGGCTGATGCAGGGTGCCGTCGGCGCCTACTGCCCGGACTTCCAGGCCATCGTCGCCGACTGATCCCGGCATCGCCTTCCCGCTCTGAAAGCACATCTGACCGATAACCGGCGGGCGCCGACACTTGCCGTTAGCGTGTCATTCGCCAGTTGGCCATGTCGAAGCAACATACGCGGGAGGCACTCATGCGAGCCGAACTGTCGGCCAACCCAGGTGGCAGCACCGCAGCCACCCACCGGCACCTGTTCACGGCGGTGTTCGTTGCTCTGGCGGGCCTGCTCGGCATCGGCCTGCTCTCTCCGGCAACGGCCTCGGCACAGGGCGAGACCTACCAGATCGCGACCGACATCACGTTCGCGCCGTTCGAATTCCAGGACAGTTCGGGCGAATACGTCGGCATCGACATGGATCTCATCAGGGCGATCGCCGAGGATCAGGGCTTCACCGTCGACATCAAGCCACTCGGATTCGACGCCGCACTGCAGGCGGTGCAGGCAAACCAGGTCGACGGTGTCATCGCCGGGATGTCGATCACCGACGAACGCAAGCAGGTATTCGACTTCTCCGAACCGTATTTCGAGTCCGGTGTCCAGATGGCGGTGCTCGACACCAACAATGACATCAAGTCCTATGAAGACCTCAGGGGTAAGCGGGTCGCGGTGAAGAACGGCACCGAGGGTGCGACATTCGCCGACTCCATCAAGGATCGCTACGGGTTCACCACGGTGTCCTTCGCGGATTCGGCGTCGATGTACGACGAGGTCCGGACCGGCAACTCGCAGGCAATTTTTGACGACTACCCGGTCCTGGCCTACGGCATCGCTCAGGGCAACGGCTTCAAGACCGTGACGCCCAAGGAGAAGGGATCCAACTACGGGTTCGCGGTGAACAAGGGCCAGAACGCCGAGCTGCTCAGGCAGTTCAACGAGGGTCTGAACAATCTCCGGGAGTCGGGCCGCTACCAGGAGATCGTCGACGGCTATCTGGGTGCGGGCGCCACGGAGGCCGACAATTCCTTCTTCGGCCTGATCAAGAGCACCTTCCCGCTGCTGATGGCCGGGCTGAAGATGACCCTGATCCTGACGGTGGTGTCGATCGCGATCGCGTTGGCCCTCGGTATCGTGTTCGGCCTCATGCGGGTGTCGCGGTCGATCTGGCTCCGCGGCATCGGCACCACATATGTCGATATCTTCCGTGGCACACCGCTTCTGGTACAGGCGTTCTTCATCTACTTCGGCATACCGACGGCACTGAACTTCCAGATGTCGGCGTTGACGGCAGGCATCATCACGCTCTCGCTCAACGCCGGCGCGTACATGACCGAGATCGTGCGCGGCGGAATCCTCTCAGTGGACAAGGGCCAGATGGAGGCGTCCCGGAGCCTGGGCATCGGGTATCTGCCGACCATGCGCAAAGTGATTCTGCCGCAGGCGATCCGCACGATGATCCCGTCCTACATCAACCAGTTCGTCATCACCTTGAAAGACACCTCGATCTTGTCGGTGATCGGCATCGCCGAACTGACGCAGACCGGACGGATCATCATCGCCGGGAACTTCCAGTCCTTCAACATGTGGCTGATCATCGGCATCATCTACTTCGTCGTCATCATGGCGCTGACCAAACTTTCGGACCAACTCGAAAAGAGGCTCGTGAAATGACCGCACTCATTCCCGAGGCCGCTGCGTCCGAACCCGCAGGCACCGTCAAGATCCGGATCGAGGGCCTCAAGAAATCCTTCGGCGACCTGGTGGTACTCGACGGGATCGACACCACGGTCAGCCACGGCGAAGTCGTTTGTGTCATCGGCCCATCCGGATCCGGCAAATCGACGTTCCTGCGCTGCCTCAACAAGTTGGAGGACATCACAG
Organism: Mycobacterium sp.; assembly: GCF_049683935.1. GTDB lineage: Bacteria > Actinomycetota > Actinomycetes > Mycobacteriales > Mycobacteriaceae > Mycobacterium. The sequence continues at coordinate 2,602 of NZ_JBAUJR010000463.1, forward strand.
GAGGCAAAGTGGTCGTCGACGAGTTCGACCTCACCGACCCGAAGGTGGACCTGGACAAGGTGCGCCAGCACATCGGCATGGTGTTCCAGCACTTCAATCTCTTTCCTCACATGACGGTGATCGAGAACGTCACGCTGGCACCGCTTTTGACGAAGAAGATGGACAAGGCGGCCGCGGAGAAGAAAGCGCTCGAGTTGCTCGACCAGGTGGGACTTGCGGAGAAGGCGCACGTCAAGCCCGCCACGCTCTCCGGCGGCCAGAAACAGCGGGTGGCCATCGCCCGCGCACTGGCGATGAACCCGTCGATCATGCTCTTCGACGAGGCCACCAGCGCGCTCGATCCAGAGATGGTCGGCGACGTGCTCGAGGTGCTGCGCGCCCTCGCCCAGGGCGGGATGACCATGGTGGTGGTGACCCACGAGATGGGCTTCGCCCGGGAGGTCGCCTCCCGGGTGCTGTTCATGGCCGAAGGCAAGATCGTCGAGGACGCACCGCCGGCGGAGCTGTTCGACAACCCCAAGCATCCGCGGCTGCAGGACTTCCTCTCCAAGGTGCTCTGAACGTCAAAGGTGCTCTGAACGCGCCGCAGGTTCGTCCGAACCCGCCCGGTTTCTCCATGGAATCTCCATGCAAGCTCCAAGCGTCGCAGTCCCTGCCTCGCGACCATGGTGTCAGTCAGTTTTCACCGTGGTCACGCAGGTGACCCACCACCGCAGGGAGTCACACCATGAAGAAGTTCATCGCCGCCAGCATTCTGCCGCTCGGCGCACTGCTGGCCGTCGCCGCGCCGGCACAGGCCGCCCCGGAACAGTCGGGCGGGGCCTCGACGACCATCAACCAGCTTCGCGCCCAGGGGTTCGACGTCCGCGTCAGCCGGATCGGCAGCGCCCCGCTCGATGAGTGCTCGATCACCGGGGTCCGCAATCAGCCGGTCGCCAACCAGCCGTTCCCCATCATCGATGACGATGACATCAACGTGTTCAGGATCGCGCCGACACCGAAGGTCACGGTCTCGCTCGACTGCTCGCGCTGAGTGGCCTGGGCGCCGGCTTCGGGAGCCACTGGCTTCAGGAGCCATTAGCTTTGACAACGATGTCCGACGCCGGGTCCGCTCCAATGCCATCCCCCTCATTCCCGAGGGGGATGGCATTGCTCGTTGCCGGGGCCTTTTTCATGGAGATCCTCGACGCCACCATCATCGTTCCCGCCATCCCCGCGATCGCCGCGTCGTTCGGGGTCGCTGCCGTCGACGTCAACGTCGCGGTATCTGCCTACCTGGTGACCGTCGCCGTGCTGATTCCGGCCAGTGGGTGGTTGGCCGACAGGTTCGGTATCCGGCCGGTGTTCCTCACCGCGATCGGCCTCTTCACGCTCGCCTCGGTGGGATGCGCCCTGAGCGGGTCGCTTCCGATGCTGGTCGGGACGCGGGTGCTGCAGGGTGTCGGAGGCGCCATGATGGTTCCCGTCGGCAGGCTGGCGGTGCTGCGCTTCAGCGCCAAGTCCGACCTGGTCCGGGCGATCGCTCTGCTGACATGGCCGGCCCTCGTCGCGCCGGTGGTCGCCCCGGTTCTCGGTGGCGCGATCGCCACGCTGGGATCGTGGCGCTGGATCTTCGTGGTCAACATTCCGATCGGCATCATCGGATTGCTGTTCGCGTCCAAACTGATTCGTGGTGGACCCACGCCGGTGACCAAACCCTTCGACTGGCGCGGTCTACTGCTGGTGGGGACCGGCGTCAGCGCCGCACTCGTCGCGCTGGAACACATCCGGGTCAGCGGAACGGACTGGGTTCTTGTGGTCTCCGGCCTCCTGATAGGCGCCGCGTGCCTGACCACCGCGGTGTGGCATCTGCGTCGGGCGGCCTCGCCGCTGGTCGAACTCGCCGTGCTGCGGGTGCGGACGCTACGCATCACCGTCTCGGGTGGATCCCTGTACCGACTGGTCATCACCGCGGTGCCGTTCCTGCTGCCACTGTTGTTTCAGCTCGAGTTCGGTTGGTCTGCATTCACCGCGGGGCTGATGGTGGCCGCTCTGTTCATCGGCAACCTGACGATCAAGCCGTTCACCACCCCGCTGATGCGCAGGTTCGGCATCAAACGGGTGCTGTTGGTCAACGCCGTGATCTCGGTGGGTTGGCTCGGCCTGTTGGCGACTCTGCACGCGGACATGCCGATCGTGTTGATCGCGGGTCTTCTGTACGTCAGCGGCGCGCTGCGCTCCATCGGCTTCACGGCCTACAACAGCCTGGCTTTCGCCGACGTCGACGGCGCCGAACTCACTCACGCGAACACCCTGAACGCTGCGGTGCAGGAGGTTGCGGCAGGTATCGGCATCGCCGTCGCCGCGCTGTTGGTGACGGTCCTGGCCTCCTACGCGTGGGCCTTCGTCGCACTCGCCGCGCTGCTGGCAGTGACGATCATCGAGACACTACGGCTGCCGGGGGACGCCGCAGCACACGTCAGCGCCGCCCGGTGAGCGCCAAACCCATTGTGACCAAACAGCTTTTGGGATCATCGCCGATGCTTGAAACGTGACCGTCTGCACAGCGCCCACCCAGGGTCGGCACAGCGGTCGCCCATTCAGCCTCCATAGCGTCGATGGCGTGCGGGAATCACCCCCACACCGACACGGAACGGAGTACACGATGAAACTGACCCAGAAGGTGGGAGTCCCACTGGTTGCCGGGGGGATCGCACTCGCCGGGCTGTTCGGTTCGGGCCTCGGCACCGCCGCCGCCAGTCCTGGCCAGCAGTGCGGTGCGCCCAATGCGCCGGGATGCCGGCAACCGGGGCCGCACAACAACCCACAGCAGCAGGCGCCGAACAACTGGCAGAACCGCGGCATGGACCAGGCGCGCCAGGACCGCCTGCCGTTCAACTACAACGGCCAGCAGGTCCACCCCCTGCGCGCGGGCAACGGTGACGGCTGGGGCTTCTGGTTCCTGGGACAATGGATCCGCCTGTAGCCCGCCACCATCTGCGGCGGTGTGAACCCTTGGCCGGTCCCCGGCAACCGGGCAAGTGTTCACACAGTCGGGTCGGGTTTCTTGCGCGCGCCTCCCGCAGAAGTCTCGACCTTGACTTTAGCCTTGGTGGCCGTGACCACACTGCTCGAGCCGTCGCTGGCCGAACTGGATTTCGAGCACGACATCCTCTGCTCCTGCCACAAGCTGTGCAATCCGCTCGCCCATCCGGCGCAGTGGTGGGTCACGCTCTCCTGCGGGTGCCCGTACCCGATGTGCCAGCGCGCGCTTCGCATCGCCAATGTCCGCCTGAAGGTCCGGCCCTTGAACTGTCGGCACTGCGAAACAGAACAGATCGCCATTCGCTGCGTCGTTCGCATTTGACCCGTTAGCCCGATGGCCGACAGCACATCTAACGCTTATCGGCAAAACAGCAAAAAGTATTCGCTGCCGGATTAGTGTCCATCGCGTGACGGTGACAACGGCCGCGTCGATTTTGCTCAGTGCCATTTCGCGTGTCGGTCGGTTCGCGGGTTTCATTGCCGCACTGTCGATCTGCTTGACCATTGCCGGAACGTGCGCGCAGGCGTCCGCCGATACCGGGACGGAATCCAGTTCGACCCAGTCCCGCGAAACTTCTGCAAGCAGCAACGTCGATCGAGCAAGCACCGATTCGGTCGCGTCGAATTCGTCGCCGGACTCCGATTCTGGCAAAGCCGACAACGACAAGAGATCGTCCTCGGCCAGCAGAATTCGTGAATCTGAGGGCGACAGCGAATCTCGCGCCTCGGACTCCGACGACGACCCGTCGGAGTCGGCGGAGGACACCGATGGCCCGACCGCCGCCGACGGAACCGAATCGACGGGCGGGTCCACCGAGGTCATCGGCACCGACGCCACCACCGAGACGCCCGCCTCCAAGGCTCCGGCGCCCGAGGCCACCGACGTATCTCAAGACACCGACGTATCCGACGCCGCGGCCACCCCGGAGCCCGCTCAGGCTCCCGCGGCGACGCCTCCCCAGAGCGTTTCGCCCGCAACTGTTTCCACACCGGACCGGGCGGACGACATCGCCCCCGCCATTGCGCGCGCCGCCGTCGCGGCAGCCGAACCCCCCAAGCCGGACTTCTTCACCTGGATACAGCGGACGTTCTTCAACCGGACACCGACCGTGTCGTTCGACCCGGACAACCAGAGCACCCAGGCGGACGGCACCATCATCGGATCGGTGATCGGCACCGACTCCGACGGCGATGTGCTGACCTATTCGGCCGGCCGCCCCGCCGGCGGGGGCACCGTCACGATCGACGACGACGGAAGATTCGTCTACGTCCCGGTGGCCGGATTCGCCTCTGACGGCACGGATCTGTTCACCGTCACCGTCAGCGACGACGCCGAGGTCAACGGCTGGCGCGTGCACGGCCTGCTGGGCTTCCTGATCCCCGGGTGGGGTTCGACCGCGACCACAACCGTCGGCGTCGGCGCGGCGACGACCGCGGGCGGCCGTTACGGGTGGGGAACACCGCAGGAGACCCGGTTCACCGATCCGCAGGCCCTCGCCAACGGCTGGTACGTGTACGACTCCCCCGGCCACAACGGCTGGGGACGCCGTACTCCGGAAGCGATTTCGTTTGTCGACGGCGCCATGGTCATCACCGGCGACGCCGCAGGCAACACCGCCGGACTGGCGTGGGACATCGGTCAGATGTACGGCGCTTGGGAGGTCCGGGTGAAGGTCCCCGAGGGCGCGGCCGACTACCACGCCGTGGCGCTGCTCTGGCCCGACGCCGAAAACTGGCCCGTCGGTGGGGAGATCGACTTCATGGAGATCCTCGGCGACTCCGAGCGCCAGACGGTCAGTCACTTCCTGCACTACTCGGCCCAGAATCTGACCGAATCCGCGGCCACCGAGGTCGATGCCACGCAGTGGCACAACTACGCGGTCAGTTGGACCCCGGACGCAATCACCATCTACATCGACGGTGTGCCGGTCTTCCGGTCGACGAACCGGTGGCGTTTCCCGCCGGGCCCGATGCACCTTGCCCTGCAACTCGACGCCTCGGAAAAGCGGCCACCCGACCTGCGCGGCGGTGCCCAGATGTCGGTCGCCTGGGCCCGTCAGTACACGCTCAGTCAGATCAGCTGACGAAATCGCCACCGTGTCCGCTGACGAGTGCTTCATCGTGACCCGCACCGTGGCGGCGACACCGGCTGAGATCTTCGCGGTGCTGTCGAATCCGGCCCGTCACCCGGACACCGAGCCCGGCGACTGGGTGCGTGGCGCGGTGACCACCGAGCAGATCACCGCAGCCGGGCAGATCTTCGTGATGAACATGTATCTGGAACAGATGGGTGGCGACTACGTGATCGTCAACCTGGTCACTGACTTCGAGCCCGATCGCACCATCGAATGGAAACCGGGTCGGCTCGACGACAAAGGCCGTCACGAAGCCGCAGGGTGGTCGTGGCGGTACGACCTGCGCGGCCGCGGCGGGGCCACCGACGTGACTCTCACCTACGACTGGAGCGCCACCCCGCAGAGGGTGCGCGACGGTTTTTCCCGGATGCCACCGTTCGGTCCCGAATTCATCGAGCGGTCGCTGTCGACCCTGGCCGCGACCGCGGAAACGACGACCCGGGCGTAACCCGCGTCGGTGTCATTGCGGTCAGTCGCCGAAATGCGACTTGTACAGCTGCCCGTGCACGCCGACGGTGCGATCGACCACCTGCGATACCGAGAAGTCGGCCGCCGCGGACAGATACGCGTAGGCCGTCGCGCGGTCCATGCCACGATCGGTCTCCAGGAAATCCAACGCGTTCACCACCGCACGCCTCATCGCGACATCAAGATCGGTGCCCTGACCGCCGACCGATCCGTCGGGGTCGGACAATCCGATGGGCACCCACGCGTCGGCCGTTTCGGCGAACGGGTAGCGGTAGGCCACCGAAGGCGCGTCGCCCGAGCGGGGTTTGCACACCGAGAGCCGGTAGGTGCCCCGCAGTGACCCCTCCATCGCGGTGAGCGCGACCTCGCCGTCCCCCATGGCCATGTGCGGATCCCCGACATAGAACAGGGCGCCCTCGGCGAACACGGGAAGGTAGAAGGTGGCGCCTTCACCGAGCAGCCTGATATCGATGTTGCCCCCACCCACTGTCGGCGGGATGGAGTTCGCAGTCGCCGCCGTCGGGTCGGTGTCCTGGGAGAAGGCGACACCCATCATTCCCATGAAGGGCCGCAACGGGAACCGTACCTGAGCGGCACCGTACTTCATCACGCCGTAACCGTCCTCCACGCCGGTGAACGTCGACACGTTGCCGTACAACCGCGGATCAGGATTGGGCCGTCCGTCGGAAGCGATCGGAGGCATGACTTCCTGATCGGTGATACCCGGCGGTGCCCCGCCGTCGGCGGTTCGCGCCAACGCCCCCTTGCCGTGACGGCTGGACACGACACCGTAGGGAACCCTCGGAATCGCTTGGAGAATTTCGATTTTCAGCACATCCCCGGGCTGAGCACCTTCGACGAAGACGGGACCGGTCACCACATGCGGCCCGTCCTTGTCGAAGTTCCGTGGGGTGCGGTCGTAGTCGGCTGCGATGGCGACGGCGTCCTGCAGAACATCCGACCGGTCCACCCCCTGCGTGCCGAAGTACTCGATCGGGTCGCGACCTTGATCTTCGAGGATCCCTTCGTGACTCACCGCGTCGATCGTCACCGTCTGGCCCGACGCCATCTGCATCGCCGGCGTGGCGTGCACGGTGGGGACATATCCCCAGAGCACGTCGTCAGGCGTGGACGGTAGGTAATGGTCGCCTTCCGGATCTCCCTGTCCCGGTTGCAGAACGCTCAAGCCCCCGGCGGTGGCCGACGGAGACCCGGCCGGAGTCGAACTCCCGGAGGAGCAGGCCGACGCGAGGCCGGCAACACCGGCACCGGCGCCCACGGCGGCGACTGCCCGCACAAAGTCCCGTCGCCCGATTCCGGCATACAGGTTCATGGCGGCCTCACGGGTGCGGTCACTCATGGGCTCTCCCGGTCTTCGGTGAATCGTTGACAGCAGGACGCACTCGGGCGACGGTCACCATCGGTAGTCGAGGAACTTGCCGTCGAAGGTGACGACCACCCGGTCGCCATCGGGATGCTCTCGCCGCCCGATGTCCACCTTGAAGTTGATGGCGCTCATGATGCCGTCGCCGAACTCCTCGTGGATGAGCTCCTTGAGCGCGGGCCCGTAGACCGCCAGTGCCTCATGGAACCGGTAGATGGTGGGGTCGGAGAGCATCTCCGGATCGAGACCCCGGGCAGGCTGCAGTTGCAGGCTCTCCGCGACAGACCCGTCGAGTTCGAGTAGCGCACACACCTTCTCGGCCTGACCGGCGGACATCGGATGCTGCCCCAGCAACGCCGCCACACACCACACAACCGGCGCATCGATCTCCCCGGCGATGTCCGCCCACGTCAACTTCTTGCGGATTCTCGCGGCGACGATCAGTTCTGCGGCATCAGTTTTGGCCAGGATCGGTGTCATGCGTTCACGCCCTCTCGGGTAGCGGCGGACTTGTCGGACTGGAGTTCGTCGAGTTCGACGAGGCGACTTGCCCCCGTTCGTGCGTGTGTGGCGAACAGGGTGAGACCGACGAAGGCCAGTCCACCGACGAGATTTCCGAGCACTGTGGGGATTTCATTCCAGACCAGGTAGTCGGCGATGGAGAAGTCACCGCCGAGCATCAGCCCCGACGGGAACAGGAACATGTTGACCACCGAATGCTCGAACCCCATGTAGAAGAACAACATGATCGGCATCCACATCGTGACGACCTTGCCGGACACGCTGGTCGACATCATCGCCGCAACCACCCCGGTGGACACCATCCAGTTGCACAGCACCCCGCGGATGAACAGCGTGAGCATTCCGGCGGCGCCGTGTTCGGCATAACCGACGGTGCGGCTATGGCCGATCTCGCCGAGTTGGCGCCCGACGTCATTGGGGTCGACGCTGAAGCCGTACGTGAACACCACGGCCATCATCAGTGCCACGGTGAGTGCGCCGGCGAAGTTGCCGAGGAACACCCAACCCCAGTTGCGCAGCATCGAGCGGACCGTCACCCCGCGGCGCTTGTCGAGCAGGGCCAGCGGAACCAGGGTGAACACCCCGGTGAGTAGGTCGAAGCCCAGGAGATAGAGCAGGCAGAACCCCACCGGGAACAGCACTGCGCCCAGCAGTGCGTTCCCGGTCTGCACCGTGATGGTGACGGCGAATGCTGCGGCCAGGGCCAGAATCGCGCCTGCCATGTAGGCGCGGATGAGGGTGTCGCGGGTGGACATCATCGCTTTGGACTCGCCGGCATCGATCATCTTGCCGACGAAGTCGGGCGGGCTCACATAGGACATGGGTGACCTTTCGGGTGATTGATGCCCGAGGGTTCCCACTTCGTATTGCCGAATGGCAACGTGGTCTATTCATCTTTGTTGCCGCCTCCTCACATGCGCACCCGGCTCGTGTGAGGAGACACGGAGGCCGATCTACCTGCGCAGTGTTTCGCCGACGGCGACAGCGGAGACTCCGACATATGCATGGACGCCGACACCGGATGGAGCCCAGTCGTGGAACAGAACCCAGCCGTGGAACAGACGAACGGACCGCCGCCCACCCCGAAGGACGCCACCGAGGCGACCGAGGAGCAGCGTGAACTGCAGGACAAGCTGGAGCGCCAGGACGAGGATCCAGACGCTCCCGCCCGCTCTCAAACCCGCCACCAGATCCCGGACGAGACCTGAACCGCGCTCCCATATCCGTCTCGTGACGTGACGTCGCGGCGTAGTGTGTCGCCCACGTCGTCGGGACAGGGAGCACCCGGATGCGCGGCACGATGATCGTTTCAGCGGCAGCGGTGATCCTCGCCGCGATGACCGCCGCGCCCGCCTCCGCCGACGAGACCGACGACGTAGGGGCGGCGACCCAGTCGTACTGCCCGTGAACTTTTCAGAACGCGCTGCCGACAGGGTATTCCGTCAATCGAACCGATGCGGCCTCGAACTCTGGATCCGCAGGTGCGCCAGCCGGCGACGGACTCAGGCCGGGTCGGTGATGTCGGCGTATTCCGGGTGCTTGTCGATGAATTCGGCGACCATCCAGCATTGCGGCACGATACGCAACCCCGCGGTCCGCGTGCTCCGCAACGCTTCGGCGACGAGAATCGTTGCCAGACCCCGACCTTGGTAGTCGGCGAGAACCTCGGTGTGCGGAAAGACGCGGCGGCCGTCGCGGTCGTGAAAGTCGGCGAGTCCGACAGTTCGGCCGTCCACCTCGATGACGAAGCGATCCGACTGCTCGGAGACGGTGGTGGCAGCGCCCGTCCTGTCGGGAGGGGTGGGGACACTCATGGGGCTCCTCGGTCTCGACTACGTGAGTTATCACCACTGCGCGCAGATTCGAAACAGGGACAAGCGCCCGCGGCGGCCTTACTCTGAACAGACCTTCGGCCAGAGCGAGGTCCCATGCAGATCGAGGCACCCGACCCGAACCCCCGCGCCGCCACAGGCGTGCAGGACAAGGGTCTGTCTCATAACGCCGTCGGAGTGCTCGGTGGCACCGTTCTCGGCATCTCGTCGGTGGCGCCTGCCTATGCGTTGACCGCGACGATCGGCATCCTGGTCGCCGAAGCCGGATCGAAGATGGCCGTGGTCATCATCGCCGGATTCCTGCCGATGTTCTTCGCCGCCTACGCCTACCGCGAGATGAACAAGGTGGCGCCGGACTGCGGTACGTCGTTCACCTGGACGACCAAGGCATTCGGCCCCTACGTCGGCTGGATCGGCGGGTGGGCCGCGGTGGTCGCCACAGTGATCGTGTTGTCCAATCTCGCCGGCGTCGCGGTCCAGTTCTTCTATCAGTTCATCGGCGACCTCTTCGGCAACGAAAGTGTCGCGTCACTGTGGGAGAACCCGATCGTCAATGTGCTGACGTGTCTGGCCTTTCTGGGGGTGGCCACCGCGATCTCCTACCGCGGGATCACCACCACCGAGCGTGTCCAGTTCGTCCTGGTCGGTTTCCAGATGGTGGTACTGCTGACCTTCGCTGTCGTCGCGTTCGCGAAGTCGGGGTCATCGCCGACCGGCATCGCCTTCAGCTTCGACTGGTTCAGCCCGGCCGGGCTGACCATGTCCGCCTTCATCGCCGGCCTGTCCGGTTCGATCTTCGCGTTCTGGGGTTGGGACACCGCGCTGACCGTCAACGAGGAATCCCGCGACTCCGACAGCGCTCCGGGCCGCGCGGCGCTGTTGTGTGTGGTCTCGATCCTGATGACCTACCTGTTGGTGGCCATCGCGACGCAGATGTACGCCGGGGTGGGCACCGATGGGGTGGGGCTGGGCAACGAGGACATCGCCGACAACGTGTTCGGCGCGCTGGCCGAGCCGATCCTGGGCGGGCCCTGGCACTTGTTCCTGTTCCTCGCGGTCCTGGCGTCGAGTGCCGCGAGCCTGATCACCACCTTCCTGCCCACCTCCCGCACGATGCTGGCGATGGGCACGTACGGGGCGTTCCCCAAGCGATTCACCACCGTCCATCCCCGCTTCATGACCCCGTCCTTCGCTACGGTCGCCGCCGGCGTCGGAGCAGCGGTGTTCTATTCGGTCCTGACGTTCGTCAGCGAGAGCGTGCTCACCGACACGATCTACTCGCTCGGCATCATGATCTGCTTCTACTACGGACTCACCGCGTTCGGCTGCGTCTGGTTCTTCCGCCACAGCTTGTTCGACAGCGCCTACACGGTGATCTTCAAGTTGCTGTTTCCGCTGCTCGGCGGACTGGGCCTCTTTGCGGTCCTCCTCATCACCCTGCGCGACAGTGCCTCGCCGGACTACGGCAGCGGCGCCAGCATCGGCGGTGTCGGCCTGGTGCTGATCCTCGGGCTCGGGCTGATCCTGGCCGGGGTGGTCGTGATGTTGGTGATGCGGGCACGTCAACCGGCGTTCTTCCGGGGTGAGACCCTGCGCAGGGACACCCCAGCGCTCGTCGTCGACGAACCGTAGCCGCGACGAGGGCGGCTAGATCGCTATCCGATGGTCGCCTGTTCCCCGCCACGCCTCGACGGCATCTTGCAGGGGCATGCCGAGCGCGGAACAGATCGCGACCACGTTGCCGAAGCTCGGACTGGGCATCCTGCCGACCTCGATCTTGCGCAGCGTCTCGGGCGAGATTCCGGCCTCACGCGCGATCGTCTCGGGGTCACGCCCGGCACGCGCCGTCCTGATCAGCGCGCCGAGGCGTTGACCGGCTTCCAGTTGCTCCGGGCTCAGGGGTACACGCACCATGCCGGTCAGCATAGCCGGTATACAAATACCGGACCTGGTACCGTCGCAACGGTATAAAAATACCGATGTTGAACGGAGCCCGAGCATGATCGAACTCAAGACCGCCCATGAGATCGACAAGATGGCGGTGACCGGGGAGTTCGTCGCAGACACGCTGGCGACGCTGTCGGCCGAGGCGGAGCCGGGTGTGAACCTGATGCAGCTCGAGCATCACGCCCGCACACTGGTCAGTGACCGCGGTGCAACCTCGTGCTACTGGGACTACGCGCCGTCATTCGGTCGCGGCCCATTCCGCAACGTCATCTGCCTGTCGGTCAATGATGCAGTGCTGCACGGAAAGCCACACGACTACGTCCTCGGTGACGGCGATGTGCTGACCCTGGATTTTGCGGTCTCGATCGACGGGTGGGTGGCCGATGCAGCGGTGACGGTCATCGTCGGCGACAACGCGGACCCCGCCGACAGCGCGCTGGTCGAGTCGACCGAACGGGCATTGGCGGCGGGGGTGGCCGCAGCGGTCCCCGGGGGGCGCCTCGGTGACATCTCCGCCGCCATCGGCGACATCGCCACCGACACGGGTTATCGCGTCAACGCCGAATTCGGCGGGCATGGGTTGGGGCGCACCATGCACGAGGATCCCCACGTCGCCAACCGCGGACGCCGAGGCCGCGGATTACTGCTGCGGGCGGGCATGACCCTCGCGCTGGAGCCGTGGTGGGCGCGGGGCAGCGACCGTCTGGTCATCGACGCCGACGGTTGGACCCTGCGGTCAGCAGACGGATCGAACACCGCGCACTCCGAGCACACCATCGCCATCACCGAAACCGGCCCCCGGATACTGACGCCGTCACGAACCGCACACCACATGACGTGACGCTGTCCGCTCGTGCGATCAATGCGGGATATCGGGCGACATCCGTGCCCGCAGGGATTCATAGATGGGCGGTGAGCGGGTCACCTCGGCCGCCAGCACCGCGGCGGCCGTGGCCGCCAGCATCGGGACGGCGACCGCCGTCGTGGCCGTCATCTCGAGAACGATGACGATGCCCGTCACAGGGGCCCGCACCGTCGCCCCGAAGAACGCCGCCATGCCGACCAGCGCCATCGGGATCGTCAATGTGGTTGCGTTGCCGGGCCAAACGCTGTCGACGACTCCGACGAACAAGAGTCCCCACAGGGCACCGATGGCCAGCAGCGGCGCAAACAGCCCGCCGGGCACGGCCGCCGAATAGGACAGCGGGCCGGCGGCGAAACGCACCAGCAGGTAGCCGACGACGACCGGAAGGACGATGGTCTGCCCGCTCAGAATCATCTGCGTCAACGCGTCGCCGCCGCCGACCGCAAGGGGGTAGACGAACATCGCCAGCCCGATGAGTGCGCCGATCACGGCTGCCTTCGCGACGGCCGGAATCCGGCGAATCCCACCCACCCGGTCGAGGAACCACAGCACGAGCCGGTTGTATACGGCGCCAAGGCCTCCGGTCAGTAGACCAAAAACCACGAACAGAGGAAGCCATGCCAGCGCAGGCGCATCGATCTGTTCGACGAGGAAGTCCGGTTCGTTTCCGAGGACGAGTCGCATGCACCCGACGGCGGTCGCCGCCGCGAACAGCGTGGCCAGCACCGTCTTCAACCGGAAGGACTTCGTGACCTCTTCGAGCGCGAACAGCGTGCCCCCGATGGGGGCATTGAAGGCCACGGCCAGGCCGGCGCCGCCGACGGCGGTCTGCATCATCCGGATATCGGCGTCCTGGAGTCTGGCGCGGCGCGCCGCTTCGGCACCGATGGCCGCACCCATGTGGACCGTTGGCCCCTCGCGCCCCAACACCAGCCCGGACCCGATGGACAACACGCCGCCGATGAACTTCGCGGGCAGCAGGATCAGCAGCGGTGGGCGCGCCTCGCCGCGGTAGACGGCCTCCACATGCTGGATCCCGCTGCCGGCAGCCAGCGGCACCCACCGCACGATCAGCGCCGCAAGTGCCGCGCCCAGCGCAGCGGCAGCCATCGGCACCAACCATCCCGGCCCGGGCAGTGCGTGTGACCAGTCGACGAGGTCGATCCGCAGTCGATCCGCCGTCTGCAGGCACCAGCGGAAAGCACCGCCGATGAAACCGATGGCCACACCTGCGACGACGGCGGTGGCACACACGACGGCCCATCCCCGCAGAGGGACGTAGGGTTCGCCGGATTCGGTGGCCGGCTCAGTCATCACGGAGGTTGCGTAACAGGTGCGCCAACTCGGCCAGGTCCGATGCGCGAAGGTCGGCCTGCGGCACCGGATGCGGTTCCGAGCCGGGCCCGTACTCCAACGGCCGTGCGACGAATGCGGTGCGAAGCCCGGCGGCGCGGGCTCCGTCGAGATCCCAGGGGTGCGCAGCCACCAACATCAGCTCGCCGGGGTCGACGCCCAGCAGGCGCGCCGCAGTCAGGTAGGCCGCAGGAGCCGGCTTGTAGGCGCGTGACAGTTCGGCAGACAGCACACAATCGAACCGCAGATCGGCGTGGCGGGCCAGATCCACCAGCAATGCGACATGACCGTTGGACAGCGTCGAGGTGATGTGGGTGCGCCGCAACTCGTCGAGGCCCGCCCGCACATCGGGCCACGGGGGCAGCCGATGCCACCCGGCGACAAGGCGGTCACGCACGTCGTCGGGCAGCGCCAACCCCTGCTCTGCCAGCAGATCGTCGAGCGTCGCCCGGTGGAGCTCGTCGAAGTCGCCCCACGGGCGCCGATGCTCGTTCACCTCGGTGAGGATCGGCCGGTAGCGAGCCCGCCAGCCGTCGGTGAGCATTTCGGCGTCACCGGGAACTGCGCACTCGCGGAACGCCTCGGCTATCCCGGTGCGCCAATCCAGCAGAGTGCCAAAGACATCGAAGACCAACGCCCGCACGACCACCCGGTCAGGCTACTCGTCGCCTTCTCGTCCGGCCGGGAAGCGGGTTCGGTACCGGGCCCGTCGTCTCATAGGGTCGACGTGATGGCACCACCGCAAAGCGAGCGTTCAGACCTGCGATCACGGCTGACGGAGTCCGCTGCGGCAGCCCGCTCGACGTTGCATCGGCGGGGCGCCGCGAGGTTCGCCCGACTCCCTCGACCGGTGCGACAAGCCTGCCGGCTGATAGAACGCACCCGCCGCGCCACAGTGTCGGACCGGGTAGCCGGACTGGCGGCCGAGGCGGCACTGTTCACCCTGATCTCGCTACCGGCGCTGCTGTTGGCGGTGATCGGGTCACTGGGGTTCGTCGCGGCCGCGCTGGGCCCGGAGGGCAACGACCAACTCCGTGAACTCGTTTTGAGTGTCCCCAAGTCGTTCTTCTCGGATCCGACCTTTGCCACCTACGAGCGGGTGGTGGACACCGTGCTCGCCCAGACCCGCGGCAGTGTGGTGTCCATCGGCATCGCGCTCAGCATCTGGACGGGTTCTCGAGCGGTGAACCGCTATCTGGAGACGATCACGATCGCCTACGGTGTCGACCGACGGCCCGCCTGGCGTAGACGCCTGTTGGCGCTCGGCCTCACGCTGGGTCTTTTGCTCGGCGCGATAGCGATGCTGCCGCCGTTGATCTTCGGCCCGCGGATCCTCGAATGGCTGACTCCCGATGCCGTCACGGACACCACGCTGCGGGTGCTCGACCTGATGTTCTGGCCGGCCGTGGTCGTTGTCGTCCTCGCGGGCCTGGCAACCCTCTACCACGTGGGTGTCCCGTGGAAGACGCCGTGGCGCCGCGATGTGCCCGGCGCCGTACTGGCGATGGTGTTGTGGCTGTTGGCGTCGGCGGGTCTGCGGGCGTATCTCGCGCTGAGCGTGCAGGACGACGCGGTGTTCAGTCAGCTCGCGGTGCCGATCGCCGTCGTGCTGTGGCTCTACATCACCGCGTTCGCGGTGCTACTGGGCGCTGAGTTCAACGCCGAGATCGAGAGGATGTGGCCTCACCGGGACCATCCCTGGTCGCTCCGCCGACTCAGCGACTCCGCGCGGCCACGCGACGGTTGGCCTTCTTGATCGCGGTCACCAACTCGGCCTTGTCCATCTTCGAACGGCCCGAGATGTCGAGCCGACGCGCAACCTGAGCAAGGTGCTTCTTGGTGGCGTTCGCGTTGACCCCCTCGGCGCTTTCACCTTTGGGGTTCGGGCCACCACTGCGGGCACGATCGTCGGACGGTCCCTTCTCGGGCTTCTTCTCCCAGCGATCGCCGACCTTCTCGAACTTTCGCTTCAGCGCGTTGTAGGCGACGCGGTGCGCACGCTCGGCGTCGCCGTACTCCTTGGCCGCGGCGTCGTGGGCTTTGGCGAATGTGCGCTGGGCCTTCTTTCCCGACTTGCGCAACGTACGGGGCAGTTCGCTCTTCTTGGGCTTGCCGCTCTTCTTGGTCATCGGCATCGGGGTCGCTCCTCACAATCGTCGGTCGGGGGATTCTGCCCTGGATACTCGGGCAGTCGCCGCCGAGACGGACGAACAAGTGCGATGGGTGCAACGGGTACGACAGCCAGGGCGGCTTCCGTTTGAGGTACCCGGGAGCCGCCTTGGCCAAACGTGACTGTGCGCAGGCGAAGAGCTCAAGCCCGCCCGCACGGTCACCCGGTCAGGTTACGCGTCGTCACAATCCCCCCGGCTTGGCAAAGCCCGGAAGCGCAGGCAGCTAACCGTGCTCCGATGCGGGCCGCTCGGCGGCTCACCGGCTGCGCAACTGGGGCGTCATGACTCGCGTCGAGCGACACCTAAAACTGTTAGCCGAGCAACAAACAGTTTGGTGCACTGACTGTTTCGAGTGGAAAGGACGACCTAGGAGATCCACGGTTCGGGTACCAGTTCGACGTGTCAGGGGCAGCATCGAGGGGCTACTGACAATCGCGTCCGGGCGGGGGCTCGATCCCGATGAGGAGGAGAGAAAATGAAGTATGTGGTGTCGATGGCCTTCAGACTCAACGGCTCTGCCACCGAGAACGAGGAGGCTGCCAAGCGCATCGTCGATCTGTACTCCAAGTGGAGCCCGCCGGACGGCATGACATTTCACCAGTTCGTCGGCCGACTTGATGGCGGCGGCACATTCGCCGTCATCGAAACCGACAACCCCGCCGATCTGGCTGCGACCTCGGCCAAGTTCGGCCCGTACGTCGAGTATGAGGTCTATCCGGTGCAGGATGTCGCGGATACCGTACAGGCAGCACAGGAAGGAATTGCTTTCCGCGAGTCCGTGAGCTGACGCTCCCTACCGATTACGCGCGGCCACCTCACGGTTCTTCGAAGCACCCGGGTGCAGTCCGAGCCAAACGCGGCGCTGCGCAGGCGCGAAACCGAGACCGAGACCGGCGGATCAGGCCGACGCGGCCAGGACTTTCAGATCCTCGGCGGCGAAGGTGTCCTCCAATTGCAGTGGCGAGTAATCGATGTCGATCTCGGCCAGCGGACGGCCGCGTGCACTGCCGATCGTTCCGAAGCGCCGCATCCCCTTGTCTGCGGCGTACTGCTGGAACTCGTCGATCGTGAAGCCGAACGGGATCTCGTCGTAGAGGGCGAACGAGTCGTCGGTGTTCTTCAAGGCCAGCGGAATCAGTTCGTTCATCCGGGATTCGAACACGCCCCAGTTGGCGTCGTCGGCGGCGACATGCCGGCGGCACGTGAAGGTGCCCCAGGCCATGTGGCGCCGCTCGTCGTCACCGATGCGCCGCACCAGTTCCTGCATTCCTGGCAGAATCCCACGTTCTACGCAAATGCGGTGCCACGCATAGTATCCGGTCAGCGCCATCATGCCTTCGATGACGTGGTTGTAAGTCACCGATGCGCGTACCTGTGCGGCCGGCGACGGATCGGTGGCCAGTGCGTCGAGAGACTGTGGCAGCTCCTCGTAGAACATCTGCCGATAAGCCGGAAGGTCATCGAGGTACCACTGCAGGTCGTCTGTAATGCCCACCGCATCGAGCCACAGCCGGAACACCTGGGTGTGCTTGGCCTCTTCGAAGGCGAACTGTGTCAGATACATCTCGTCGCCGAGTCGTCCCTCCGCCCGCATCGCGGCCATGAACGGCTGGATGTCCTGGGTGACCGCTTCCTCACCGGCGATGAACTCGGCGCACAACCGCGTCGCCCAGTCGCGCTCCAGTTCCGACAGCGCTTCCCAGTCGGCACGATCCCGGGAGAAGTCGATGTCGGCGGGGTTCCAGAACTTGGCGTTTCCTCCCGCGAACAGCTTCAGGGGCATGCTGTCCCAGTTGAGCCCTCCGGCAGCCAACGAGTCCGAACGTGTTCTCTCCATTGATATGTACCTCCTAGGTTGTCGCGCGTTGATCGGGCTGTGCATGGGTCTGCTGGAACGCCGTCGCCAATACCGCGACATATCGGCGCACCGCCAGCGCAGGCTGCTCGGGTGTCAGTTCGTCGAGACCCAGGACCGGGTCCAGGCCCCGCACGTACGGCGCCAACGCCAGGTGCGGCAGGATCATCAACAGCAGCGAGAGCAGCGTTTCGATATCGGCGTCCTGGCCCAGATCGCCGCGCGTGCGGGCGTTGTGTACCAGCGGTCGCAGCACCTCGAGGTAGTGGCGGTGCATCACCGCGCGCACGCTCACCCGCGCATCCGTGTCGACCTCGAAGCTCGCCGCGGCATGCAGCGACCGCTCGCGGGGATGATCGGCGAAGTAGGCGACCCAGGCGTCGAGCAGATCGGTCAGGAACTCGAAAAACGGTCTGCCGGGGTCGAGTTCGCGGATCTGGTCCTCCATGTAGGCCCGCACCCGTTGGCTGCCCACGTCGCAGATGTATGCGTACAGGTCACGCTTGTCGGCGAAGTACTGGAACAGGCTGCCTTTGGCCACGCCTGCGCGTCGCGCGATGACGTTGAGGCTGCCGCGGGAGAAGCCCTTCGAGGCGAACTCCGCCTCGGCGGCCGCCACCACCGCAGTTCGGCGGCCCCCGTCGAGTCGGGCCCATGTCACCGTCGGCATCACGCCTCCACGTCGTCTATGACCA
Source organism: Mycobacterium sp. (assembly GCF_049683935.1). Taxonomy (GTDB): domain Bacteria; phylum Actinomycetota; class Actinomycetes; order Mycobacteriales; family Mycobacteriaceae; genus Mycobacterium. The sequence continues at coordinate 20,853 of NZ_JBAUJR010000463.1, forward strand.
CTGGTCATATTACTGTGATGTAAGCCACAGTCAAGAGGGGTGTCACTCCCTTCCCGCCGGAATTGCATTCCAGCAGCCCAAAATCGAGGCGGATTCATACGGTCAGTGCAACATCCAGTGATTTGAGGGGTTGCTATGCCGTCAGGGTTTCCGGTGCCGTGGGCAGTTAAGCGGGAGTTTTTCGATCTGGTGTGTCGTGGGATGACCACGACCGGGGCGTCGTCGGGGGTGGGCGTGTCGCGACGTACCGGCTGGTTTTGGTGGCGCGACGCTGGGGGCATGAAATTACGTATCGGCGGCGATGGCCTGGGCGGACTGGCCTCCGCGGGGGATCTGACACGTCCGGGTGGGCGCGGGCATCGACTGAGTTTCGCTGAGCGCTTGGAGATCGACCGCGGCCTGCATGCCGGGCTCACGTGTGCCGAGATCGGTCGCCAGCTCAAGCGCGACCGGTCGGTGATCTGGCGTGAAGTGCGGCGAAACAGTCTGCCCAATGGCGACTATCACGCGCTGATGGCCCACGCTCGGGCTACCGATAATGCGCGGCGCCCCAAGTCCTTCACCCTCGACAATCATCGATTGTGCTCGGCGATCGAGGCGTGGATGGATGACGGGTGGAGCCCGAAGTTGATCTCGTCGGTGTTGGCGCGCGACTTCGCCGATGACAAGCTGATGCAGGTGAGTCACGAGACCGTTTACCAGCATCTGTATGTGCAGACTCGCGGTCAATTGCGTGCTGATCTGCATAAATGCCTATCCACGCACCGCCGGGCACGCAAACCCCGCGGACAGACCGAACGACGCGGCACGTTCAGCGACGTGATCACCATCAGTCAACGACCCGCCGAAGCCGCCGATCGGGCGGTCCCGGGCCACTGGGAAGGCGATTTGATCATCGGCGCTGGGCACCGCAGCGCGATCGGGACATTGGTGGAACGCTCGACCCGGTTCACGATCCTGCTGCACCTGCCCATCGATCACCGCGCCGAGACCGTCGCCGCGGCGATGCTCGAAGCGATGGCCGAGCTGCCCGCTCATCTGCGCCGCTCGATCACCTGGGACCGGGGCAGCGAAATGGCTGACTGGCAGGACATCTCGCTGGAGCTGCGCGCGCCGGTCTACTTCTGCGACCCACACTCGCCGTGGCAGCGCGGCACCAACGAGAACACCAACCGGCTGCTGCGTCACTGGTTCGAAAAAGGAGGCGACCTGGCCGGCTACACCAAGGCCGACCTCAACACCGTCGCCGACAAACTCAACACCCGACCCAGACCCACCCTCGACCTGGACACACCCGCTCAACGCATGGCAGCCCTAATTAGCCAAGCCGCCTAGCCGTTGCACTAGCCGCTTGACAGTGCACGAGTAGGGACATGCTGGAACGCAATTCCGGCGGGGGTTGCGCGTGCGTGTTGCAATGAGGAATGGCCCACACACTCAAACAAGCGCTGATCGCCTTCGCGGTGCTGGCAACCTCCGTGGTTGCGCCCACCGCGTCCGCGCAGCCCCAGCCAACGGCGCCGCCGGAGTTCGTGTCGCTGAGTGAGGTCGACCCGACGATTCTGATGGACATCCGCTACACCACCCCGCACACCTTCACCGGAGACCCGGTTGATGGCTACCTGGCTCCGCTGTGCATCCTCACCCGCCCCGCGGCCGAGGCGCTACGTCAGGCGCAGAGCGAGTTCGTCGAGCAGGGCTACTCATTGAAGATCTATGACTGCTACCGGCCGCAGCGCGCCGTCAACGACTTCGTCGCGTGGGCGAAGGACCTGGCGGACCAGCGCATGAAGGCGGAGTTCTACCCGCGGGTGGACAAGACACAGCTGTTCGCAGACGGCTACATCGCCGAGCAGTCAGGCCACAGCCGAGGCAGCACAGTCGATCTCACGCTGGTGGCACTACCTGCCATGCCCGAGCCGGTGTACGTCCCGGGCCAGCCGCTGGTGGACTGCGCCGCACCGGCGACCGACAGGTTCCCCGATCCCACTATCGACATGGGCACCGGCTACGACTGTTTCGACACGTTGTCGCACACGTTCGATCCGCGAATTCAGGGCGACCAACTGAAGAATCGCCTGCTCCTCAAGGACGGCCTGGAGAAGCAGGGATTCGAGTACTACCCCAACGAGTGGTGGCATTTCACCTACAAGCCGGAGACCTTCCCCGAGACCTACTTCGACTTTCCGGTTGATCCGTCGTCGCTGACCGGCTGACGCGGCCGGGTGTCAGGTCCCGCTGCGCTCCGCCTGTTGAGGCGCTCGCTCGCCGCGCACCAACGCGACGGTGTCGCCGACGTTGACCGTGACGACGTGCTCGCTCGACCGCTCGCTGAATGGGATCTGGAACAGGCCGTGGAAGTCGTCGGTCCGGACGAACGTGTGCGCCCGGGCGAACAGCGGATGCACGTCGAAAACCCGCACCCGCAGTTCCTCGCGCCTGAGCCTGCCCAGCTCCCTGCCGGATTCCGGGTCGGTGATCACCTGACCGATGTCGGAATACACCGCGAACACCATGCCCGGCGTCACTCCTGCTTCGGCGCCGCGGTTGATGACGAGCGTGTGGTCGTCCTCGACGAGCGCGACCTGCCCGGTGACGCTCTGCCCGCTCACGACGCCGCCAATGAATTGCTTTCCCGCATCAGCGATTTCGACGACGATCCGACCCGGATCCGCGGCCGCAGGTCCTGGTCGTCGACCGGTAGCGGGAAGGCGCCGTAGGTGCTGGTGTCCTGTTCGGTTCCCAGCGTGAGTTCAACGGCCGTCTTGGCCTGGAACAGGGCGATCACCGCTTGCTGGTGACGTTCGGTGCCGAATGACTTCAGCGCCACCGCGAGCTTGTTGTCGACGTACTCGACGGAACGCTGCAGATCCGAGGTGGAGGGTTCGGCGGGGCCGGTGTCCGTCAGCTCGGACTGCTGCTCGGCTGCGAGTCCGCTGTACCAGCGGTGCCCGAGGGCACCGAGGGTGATCGAGCACACCGGGATCACCACGAGGGTGCAGAGCAGGCCGAGGGAACTGTCGAGCGCGATCGCGCCGGCAAGCCCGAGGAGCAGGAAAAGTCCTGCGACGACGAACACCTTGAGCGCCGTCGGCACGCCTTCGAACGCGCGCCAAGCCTGGTTGAGGACGCGGCCGACGAAACGTGCCACGTCGGCGACGAATCTGGCCGTGCTCTTCACGACATCAACGGCGACCCGGCCGAGCTTGTCCGCGTGCTCCCGAGTGACCGGAGCCTTGGGCATCTTCCATGTCCGTTGCTGCGGCGGGGTCGCGGCCGCGGGTTCGGCGGTCTGCTGCCCGTCCGCGTCGGCAGCAGCGGCGGGCTCCCCCTGCCCCGCGGACGGCTCGGACTGCTTCGGCGCCTCGGAGGCAGAGTTCCCATTAGTCACATTCGCAACATCAACCACTTGCGTATCATCTCCCGCCGCGGGGCCGATGTCAGCCTGACGCGCCGAGGGGCGCGCATCCGACGTGCCCGGATCTGCACTCTCGGCCTACGCCACGGCCGTCGCCAACTGCGGTTCAGACGACGACGGGACGGACACGAGGTCGGCGGTCGGCACCGAGATCTGCATGTCGGAAACCGTGAGCGTCCCCAGCGACGGCACCACCCGTTCATACAGGCCTGCGCTCGACACGAGTTGCAGCGTGACGGACTCGCCGGGACGCAGCGTGTGTGCCACCGGCTCGAGATCGACGGTGATCGTGTGCGTGTTGCCGTCCAGGTTCACCGGCACCGGCGTGACGATACTTCCCAGGACCAATCCCGTGGTGTTGTCGAAGAGCTGGGCGTAGACGTGCCGGGCGCTGCCGGTGCCCGAGTAGGTCAGCGTCAGCGTCGGTGCACCCACCAGGTACGTGGTGGCAGCGCTCGCCGGAACCTCGAGCTCTATCCCGTTGATCGCAGGCAGGGCGTAGGGAACGAACGGCAGACCCGACCCGCTGAGGTAAGGGATCAGCGGCAGCGTCCGTCGGGCAGTGAGCGTCGCCACCACGGACGGCCCCTTGGTCACCGGGTACTTCACCGACGAGAACCACTGTCCGCGTTGATCGACCCACTCGAACTCAGGGCCGGTGTCCACGGTGGGATCGTCCTTCACGTACCGGTCCAACCACGCCAGGGTCCGCTGCTCGATCAGTACCCCGTCGCGCAGATCGAACAGGTTGCCCGCACAGAGGCCGTGGCCGCCGCAGAACCACACCACCTTGGTCGGCACCCCGTTCGCCAACAGGGTCTGCGCCGTGGCGTCGGCTTCGGCGAGCGAGAAGATCGTGTCGACGGTGCCGTGGATCAGCAGGGTCGGGACGGTGATGTCCTCGACGGCCGGATTGCGTTGGACGAACAACTCGAGGTCACTCGGGAGCAGTTGTCCGGTCAGGTCGCCGTAGACCGTCGCGGGCAGGATCCGCGGGTTGATGCGGCCGCCCAGTACCGTGAGCAACGCCGTGAGCGGGGTTGCCCAGCTGCTCTTGAACGCCTCGTTCTTGTAGAGCGACGTGTCGAGCCGGTTGTAGGTGATGGCCGGCACGATCGCGTCGACGCGTGGGTCGTTCGCCGCAGTCACCAATTGGATTGCGCCGCCGTAGGATACGCCCACCATTCCGAGCCGGGGGTCGCCTGGTTCGTCGAGCTGCACCTCGGGCTGGGTGGCGATCCAACTGATGATCGCCGACATGTCGCGCCCCTCGAACTCCGCGGCGTTGAGCTCCAACGTGCCGCCCGAGTACCACTCGCCACGCGGGTCCCAGGTGACGACGTTGTAGCCGGCCCGGCGCAACGTCCCGACGCCCATGATACCGACGAAGTCGGCGAGGATGGGATCGAGGAACGTGCCGTCGATGTTCGTCGCACCGGGCGCACCCAGACCGGGGCCGTTGAGCACTGACGGCGCCCTCTGATCCTTCGCCAGACCGTAGGCAGGCATGAAGTGGACGTAGATCTCGGTGCCGTCGGCGGAGACCACTCTGACATCCCGGGATACCGGCGTCTCGCGTGGCAGCCCCCATCGCACCGGATAACCGAACAACGGATGCAGGACGTCGCTGACGATCGGAATCTGATGTAGCAGAGCAACAATGGGCGTGAATAGAACGGGACCGAGAATCGGGATCTGTTGGATGAACGCCAACGGCGCGACCTGCTCGATCGCGATGACACCCGGCGCCGCAGTGGCGTTGTCGGCGGTCTGCGCAGCGGTGACGGTGTCGTCGGCGAGTTCACGCCGCGCCGCTGCCGCCACAGTCCACATCGCCGTGGACACCACTGGCTCGGTAGGCCCTTCGCTCGCGGCCGAGGCGAGTTCGATGCCCCCTTCCGTGACCACCGACGCCGACTCCGGCGGCGCGGTCGTCGTGACGTCGATGTCTTCGACAGCGGGTGGCGGCGTGACGCCGGCTTCCTGCTCGGTTTCCCCGTAGTCGTCGGCCTCTTCGTCCGGGGCGACCGGCGTGTCCTCGGCATCCTCGTCGGTGTCGGCGCGCTCGGTGCCGGCATCGTGCTCGGCCTCGGCCCGTGTGTCGCGCTCAGATCGCGAATCACGCTTGTCGTCAACTGTTTCAGAGGACTGCTCGTCGTCGCGCTCTGCTCTCCCCTCTCGCTTCGACGTGCCGGTGGACGACGATGATGGATCCGCCTGTGACGAGCTGGACGAGTCCGCTCCGGAAGCACCATCTGTGTCGGCCGACGCGACCCCGGTGGCTGCCACCACCGCGTAGCCGAGACCCAGCGCGACGACGACCCCACCCACCCGTGCTGAAACCATGAGCCGTCCCTTCGACCTGACAATCGCGCTCAGCCTAGGGACGTCCGCAACGGTGGAATCGGCGATTCAGGTGACCCGTCAGAATTGTGTCGCCACCCAGACGCGGGCAAATGGACGGACCGCCGGCAGTGAGACTCTGGGCCAGACTAGGTAGGTTCGACACCATGCGGATGGGATTGTTACTGGTAGCCACTCTGGTGTCGCTGTTGGGCTGCACGGCAGCACCGGCGAATGCTGTCTTCGCCCTGGACGGCACGGCGTGGCGGCTGACCCAGATCCAGTCGATGGATGACGCGCAGGGCACCACCGTGGTGCCCGAGGGGCAGCGCTACACCGTCAGGTTCGAACCCCGCGTCGACGGGCAGGGCGCGGCGTCGTTCCAGATCGACTGCAATCGAGGTTCCTCGACATGGCAGTCCACGCCCGACGAGTCCGGCATGTCGGGCGAGTTGACCTTCGGTCCGATCGCCACGACCAGAATGGGCTGTCCGCCTGGATCGCTCGATCAGCGGGTGTCGACGTCCCTGTCCGGGGTACGCGGCTATCTCGTCCAGGACGGCCGACTGCACCTCTCGTTACTTGCTGATGCGGGCATCCTCACCTGGGAGCCCGATCTCTAGAAGCTGGCGTGGGGAGCGCCCATCCCCGGGTCGACTTGAACGGGTCCAGCGGCCGAGGGCGCGATCGGAAAATCGAAGATCGCTGTCGGAATGTAGACCGTCGCACACGAATTCGGGATATCGACCACACCGGAAAGTCGTCCCTCGATCGGCGCCGACCCGAGCAGCAGATAAGCCTGCTCCGGGCTGTAGCCGAATTTGGTCAGGTAGTCGATCGCGTGCAGGCAGGCGCGCTGATAGGCAAGATCGGAGTCCAGATACTTCTGCTCCCCGTCCAGCGTGACCGACGTCCCGGAGAACGCGATCCACTCCGAGTACTGCGGATCGGTGTTGCCGGGCATGAAGATGGCGTTCTCCGATACGCCGTACGTCGCCATCCCGCCCTTGATGAGATCGACGTGCAGATCCATGAATCCACCCATCTCGATCGCCCCACAAAAGGTGATCTCGCCGTCGCCCTGTGAGAAGTGGAGATCACCGAAGGACAGGTTGGCGCCCGGAACGAACACCGGGTAGAAGACCCGACTTCCCTTCGTCAGGTTCTTGATGTCCTGGTTGCCGCCGTTCTCCCGGGGCGGAGCCGTTCGCGCGGCTTCGGCAGCGACACGGGTGAATTCGCCACCGGTCAGCGTGCCGAGAATGGCGTCCTCGGGTTCGGGAGGCAGGGCCAGCGGAGGGACACGGTCCGGGTCGGTGGCGATCAGCGCACCCTCGCGCGCATTCCATGTGGCCAGCAGTTCTGCCGACGGGGCGGTGCCCATCAGTCCGGGGTGCACGATGCCGGTGTACTTCACCCCGGGGACATGGCGTGATGTGGTGGTCTGCCCGGCGAAATCCCAGATCGCCTTGTAGGCGTCCGGGAACTGCTCGGTGAGGAAGCCGCCGCCGTTGAGTTTGGCGAAGATTCCGGTGTAACCCCAGCCCTGTCCAGCGAGCGGTCCGGAGTCCTCCTGCGGGATCGGCCCGACGTCGAGGATGTCGACGATCAGCAGATCACCGGGCTCGGCGCCCTCGATTGCGAACGGACCGGACAGACAATGCACCCCCTTCAGCGGAGCATTCAGGATGTCCTCGGCCGAGTCGTCGTTGTGGATGGCGCCGTCGAACCATTCCCGGCAGTGCGCGCGGAAAGTGTCACCCGGCTTGACCGTGACCGCAGCGGGAATGTCGGGATGCCATCGGTTGTGGCCGACGATCTGCTGGTCGGTGAACTTCTTCGTCGAATCGAGGGGGAACAGTAGTTCGGGCACGTGGCCTCCTCCGTGATGGGCGTCGGGCGCTTGCTTCGGTGTGGGAACTGTCTCTTTCGAACGTAGCGCGATCACCGCGGCAGCGCCGCACGACTCCGCGGCGTTATCGTTCTTCCATGCCGACTTATACGTTCCGGTGCCGGCAGGACTGCGTGGACTTCATCGAGCAACATCCCATCGCGGCGCCACCGGAAACCGCTGCGTGCCCGCAGTGCGGCGACCCGGCGAAGCGGATGATCGGCAAACCGGCACTGGGCGTGGGACGTAGTTCGCAGATGCGGCTTCACGACGCGACGCGGGCCACCGCCGAATCCCCCGACGTGGTCACGAATATTCCGGGCGGCAACCGCAGGGCCACTCGAGTGTCGACCAATCCGCTGCACCGCAAGCTGCCGCGTCCGTAACGGTCGGCGTCATCTGCTCCGGTGAGCGGGCCACGCTAGAAGTCATGGCCACCAACTGATCACGTGCGCCAGCAGGCTCCGCGATAGACGTGTCGATAGGCTCGGTGAGCATGGACGACAAAGCTGCCTCCCGCAAAGAGCTCTACAACACCGCCAAGGCGTTGGGCGTGGACGTCCCCCCAAAGTCCAAGAAGGCCGAAATACTCAGGATGCTGGCTGAGTCACCGCCGGCCACCGTCACTGATGGCGACACCGGCGCCGACGACACCGACGCAGGCGGCCGGGTGTCAGCGCGAGAGGACGACGCTGCGGCCGACGAGAGCTCAGGCAGGCCCGCGACCGCCTCGCGTATGGAGGCATTCCAGCTGCTGGCACGCGCGCGCGCCGCCGGCGAAATGGTATTGCTGCCAAGGATGTTGAGCGGTGACGACCGCCGCCTGCATGTGCGCCAGACCATTCGCGAGGACCATCAACTCCGCATCGCTCGGCACAACGAGGAGGCGTTCGGAAAGTTCGACAAGCTGGCCCAGTCCAGGTTTTCGTTCTTTCGGGGCACTGCACTGCTCTTCTACCGGGATATGGCCGGGGAGGACGCCTGGATGCCGACGGTGCTGGCCGCCGGTGACATCCACCCGGACAACTTCGGTGTCATGCCCAATGCCGACAATGTGCCGATCTTCGGCATCAACGACTTCGACGAGGTGTTCTACGCCCCCTTCACCTGGGATCTGAAACGGGGAGCGACCGGGTTCATGATCGCCGCCGATGAGATCGGCGGATACGGCCACGGCAAGCGCTGCAAGATCACCCGCTCGTTCGTCCACGGCTACGCCGACAAGATCAGTGCCTATGCCACCGACCAGCACGAGAGTGCATCGGCGCTTCGTCGGGACAACGCCCCCGACATGGTGGCCGACCTGATCGATGACGCCACCTCGGGCAGCAGGGCGAAGTGGCTGCACAAGAAGTACTACAACGAGACAGCGACCGGCTTCCGATCCAGCAGGAAGCTGGTGCCCATCTCCAGCCGCCGTGCAGAGTTTCAGGAACTGATCGACCGCTACGTCGACGAGGCGGGTGTGTCGGTGCCCGAGCGTGCCGGGGAGATGCGCGTGAAGGATGTCGCCGAACGTCGCGGTCAGGGAACGGCATCGCTGGGATTGGTGCGCTACTACGTCATGATCGAGGGGCCACTGGCCGATGCTTCCGACGACATACTGCTCGAGCTCAAGCAGGCGCGACGCTCTGCACTGGAAGGCCTGGTGCCACCGTCCGAGCACCTGGTGGACGGCGACGCCGACCGCGTGGTCCACGGCCAGCGTGTCCAATTGGTCAGCGGCGACCGGTTTTACGGGAGCATCAAGCACCGCGGCATCAGCTTCCTGGTCAGGGAACGCTCGTGGTTCCGCGACGACATCGACCTCGACGACCTGTCGTTCAAACAGTGGCGCCGGTACGCGCGGATCTGCGGCGAGGTGGTCGCCCAGGCGCACGCACGCTCCGATGAGTCCGGTCTGATCGACCACGACGTCGAACCCGACATCGTGGAGGCCATCGGCATACCGGAACTGTTCGTCGACGACATCGTGCGGTATGCCGAGGAAGCCGACAAGCGCTGCGGGCGCGACCACCAGGCCTTCCGCGATGACCACGCGCTCGGGGCGTTCCGTCGCATCGATCTCGTGTACCGCTGAGGCCCGAAGACCGGCGGGGCTGGAATCGGCGTCAGGTGGCCCTGCGGTACCGGGCCTCGATGAACGCGAACACCCCGTAGGCCAACACACCGATCGCGAGCAACCACAGGACAAGCTGTCCCCAGCTTTGACCGGCGAGCTCAGCCAGGATGCCGGACAGTCCCTTGACGTTGTTGGGGTCGTAGTTCAGGCCGGCCAGGAACAGGAAGACCCCGACACCGATCACCACGCCGCCATTTCCCGCGTAAGCCAGTCGACCGACCTTCTCCACGGCTTCTTTCGCCGATTTCTGCAGCGACCCGAAATGCTCCATGAATTCAGCTTTGACCGAGTACCTGTAGATCGAGTAGCAGCCGAATCCGACGGCAACGAGCCCTGCGAGCATGACGATCCATCGGCCGCCAGGAAGGTCCATCACCACGGCGGTGGCCTTCTGCTGGCCGCCGCCCCCGGATCCGCCGCCACTCGGGGCGCCGCCCCAGTTGGCGATCAGGATCGAAAGGGACGTGAGCGCCGCACCGCCATAGAGGAATCCTTTGGCTGCGTATTTTGCCCGATCGCTGGCTTCTGACCCCTCGACCGGGTCCCCCGCGATCGCCTGCAGCAACTTCCATCCGACGAGCGCTATCAGCGCCGCGGTCAGAGCGATGAGCAGGAACTTGCCGAACGGGGCCTGTGCGACCGTCTGGATTGCCCCGGTCTCGGTAGCCGAGTCGCGATTACCGAGAGCGATGTTGATCGCCAGAAAACCCAACAGCGAATACAACGCCCCCTTGCCGATCAAACCGACCCGCGCCACTTTGGATCTCATATCGCGTGCTTCTTGCTGCGCGTGCGCTGCGGTGCCGGACATGGGCTGGCTTGCCTCCGTTGCGTAGATCTCTGTGCGGGAACTGGGTGCGATCTACCCTGCACAGCGGTCCACAAACCTCGGCACGCTCTCGGGGGGCCTGGCGCCCACTTCGCCGATGAGGTAGTCGAAGATGTTGATGCGGCCACCTTCTTGCAGCGATGCGCGGCAATTCTTCAGGATCCGTATGCAGCTCGCGTCGTCCCAGCGCGACCTTCCCCTCCATCCTGGCCAGCGGCGCACCGACGCAGTGGTGGATGCCGCGTCCGAACGCGATGTGCCGGTTCTCCCGCCGGAACACGTCGATCCGATGAGGGTCGGTGAAACGTCACTCGTCGCGATTTGCACCGAGCAGAGCGATCAGCGCCAGTTCTGCAGCGGGAATATCGCTGTCTCCCAGATTGATCGGTTCCGCTGTGAAAAGGAGAGTGGCGGATGCTGGAAGTTCAGGTCGAGGGGGCCAACCACGGGGTGGTTCAACAGCATCAGCCCGCGCGCGTGCCCCTTGACGTCGTTTCGGTAGAGATCGGGTCGTCGGCCTTGGAAGAGTCGTGGACGCAACGCCAAATGTGGGACTTGGCGGAGTCACCCCTGAATCATGAGGCGCACGGCGGTGGACCGCGGAGCCATCAGAGAGCTGACCGACGGGGGCTGGAACTCGGTACTCGTCGGCGCAACCACGGTGCCGATCACCGCACCGCGGGCCGGTCCTTTCGGCGTCTCGACGGAGACGGTCTGCCCAGGCTCACCGTAGATGCCGGCGCAGTCGTCGCCCTCGCACGCACCCGTGGCCGGATCGATCCGGCCGGCGAAGATGTCGTTGAGCCATCCGGCGATGATCGTCTGTGCGGCCGACTTGTTCTGCTCGGTCGGGAATCCCTGGTAGAGGTACGAGACGAGCTGGATGAGCCAGCTTCCGCCTTGCATGGAATCCAGGTGTGCACCGCGGTCGAGCACCAGCCCGTTGAAATGCCCGGGCCGATGGCCGTTGAGCGCCTCGTCCACCCGGCGCGCACCGGATTCCCGTGGCGCCCCCAACTCGAGCACGGGCACGTAGGCGCCGAGACCATCGAGTTTGTCGAGCGCCTCGGCCAACACATCTCCGGGCGGAGCACCGTCGAGAAGGACGATCCCGGCCAGCCTGCTGGTGGCGCCGCTGGCCATGACGGCGTCGGCGTAGTACCCGGCCGCGCCGGCGGCCACCCCGGCACCGAGAGAATGTCCGACCATGGTGAACGTCTCCGGAAACGCGACGCCGGCGCCGTATTTCTTGGCGAAGCCGGCGGCGACCGCGCTGGCTGTGAGCGCGTCGCGGTCGCCGAGTAGGAGGTCGGCAGTGGCGCGGTGCACCTGATCGTCGCCGAGCCAGAACCCGTCGCGGACATACCGATTCGACGACAGCGTGGGCACGACGACGATGCTGTTGGTGCGGTCGGCCAGCCACGACGCGGTGTAGCTGTACATCGAGCCGACGCCGAGGTAGCCGTGCTGCAGGTAGATCAGCCGCTCCGGTGGCTCGTCGCCTTCGGGGTAGTACCAGTCCGCCGGCACGGTGCGGCCCTCGGCGATCTCCAAGGTGGAGCTGCGCACGGTCACATTGGTGCCCGGTGCCGCCACCGGGGGGCCGGAGATGAATCGCACGGCCACCCCGATGATGTCCAGGACCAATGACTGCACGATCTCTTGCAGTGTCCACGGTTGCGGTTGAACGAGTGCGGCAGGTTCGCTGAGCGTGGTTGATATGCGCTGCGCCGCAGCAGTGTTGGCTTCCGTCGCGGCCGGGACCGCGGTCTCGACGGGCAGCCGCTGCTCTTCGGCTTCGACGGCGGTGGGCTCGCCGGCTTCCTCGGCAGGGGCTTCGGCGTGCTCGGGTTCCGCGGCGACCTCGTCGACGGTGTCGAGTTGTTGGGGCGACGCGGTGACGTCGTGATCGACGGGACGGGCGTCGCCGGGACTCGGGCCGGCCGAATCGTCGGAGCCGGTCTCCGGTAGCTGATCGTCGGAGTCTTCGGCGTCCTCGGTCTCGTCGGCAATGGCGTCCTCGGACTCGTCGGCGAGATCCGCGGCGTCCAGGTCGTCGAGTCCGGCCGCATCCACATCCGCGTCCGCGTCGGTGTCGGACGCGTCGGCGTCCGCGTCGAGATCCGCGGTGTCCAGGTCGTCGACGTCGGACGCATCGGCGTCGGCGTCGGCGTCGGTGTCGGTGTCGGCCGGGTTGGACGAGTCGGTGTCGCCGGTGTCGCGGGCGGTGTTGCGGGGACCGGGATCGGCGCTGTCGGAGGAACTGGCGGCTGCTCCCGACGTATCAGATCCGGTATCTGCGCTGGCGGTGTCGGCTCCGGCGATCATCGCGGCAGACACACCGGCAGCGAGCACGCCCGCACCCATCCAAGCTGGCAGCTGCGCCATGGTTCTCCCAATCTCGAAATTGACGTCCGGGTCATTCCGACCGCGGCCCACCGTAGAGCATCCGCAAGCCGGAGTAGACACTTTTCGAGAACTGGTCCTTCTTGGGCCATAGACACTCTCGCGGACCTGCACCACGCGTCCGGTCATTGCCCGCAGGGGCTTCCCATGTCTGAGCGCGCGACGCTGCTGTGAGCGCGGGATCTCAGAGTGCGGCCGTGGATTCGGCGTATTCGCCACCGCCGCTTCGGTCCGCCAGACCGCCGGCATATCAGCGCCCGCTTGGCCGTACTGTCTACCGGAACACTGTTGGGCGATCTGGAGTACCTTGCCGCGCTTTCAGAAACCGCTATTACCAGCCCTTTCTCAGTGCCCCCACTGGGACTCGAACCCAGACTTGGCGGATTTTAAGCCTGCTCTTCTCGGGCGATGCGACCTTGCGTTTATTCGCGCAGCGCATATCCGCCCAGCTAGATCACTGTTAGTTGTGTTCGTTGCGGGCGTTGGCGCGCGTTGTGCTGCGGACGGTCTGCGGACGATTCGTCGGAGTAGGTTCAGGGGTCGCAGGTTGCGCGGTTCCGGCGCGGCTATGCGTCTCGCGGGTAACGCCCTGGTTAGCATCGGTGCGTGACTCCAAATGATCCGATTTCCGCCCTGGGCGCGGGAAAGGCGGTGGCGAAGGCCGTCGTCGGCGCAGTCGAAGGTGATCCCAAGGATCGCGACGCTCTGCGGCGGATCGGCGAACAGACCGGCGAACTCGAACCTGCCGCGCAAGCCCGCGCGAGGCGACAGGCAGTCATGCAGCACGTCTGGTTGAAGTGCCTCCAGCCACTGGGTCGGCTCACCGGGATCCCGAAGGAGTATTTCGACTTCAAGTTCGCCGAAGACATGGCGGAGAAGCTGAAGGATGTTCCCGAAGACGATCTGATCCCGCCGAAGGGGTCGCTCGCCGGACCGGCGATTCAGGGTCTCGGCTTCACAGTCGAAGAACCTGAGTTGCGGGAAATGTACCTGAACCTGATTGCAACTGCGTCAGACCGCAGAGTCGCGAGCACCGCACATCCGTCCTTCGCTGGCGTTATCCAGCAGCTCAACGCCGACGAGGCCAGCGCCCTAATACCCGTCTTAGCAGCGACGACACATCCGATCGTCGAAATTCGGGCAATGTCGTCGATTCCCGGCCACCCGGAAGGCTACGTCGTGATCGCTCGGCATGTCCTTAACTGGATGGGTCGCGGCGGAGATGAACCGGAGTCGGTGTTACGCCAAGTAGCTGTACCCGAGCGAGCCGTTTTTGTTGACAACTGGATAAGGCTTGGCCTTGTCGAAGTGGACTACACCACCGCGCTGACGAAAAAGGGTCGGTACGACTGGTGCGAAACGGCTCCGCTTGTGCTCGAAGCGCGCGAGTCGTTCCGGGGCATCGAGGGAAGAACCGTTGAATGTCAGCACGGGATACTGACCGTCACCGATTACGGCACGGCGTTCCGGCGAGCGGTCATGGGCACACAGCGCTCGATCGAAGCGGGTACCGGGTCCGAAGCCGACAAACCTTGAGAATGCGGGCAGCGCGCGACCGACGATCACGATCGGCGGCGCGAGTCGAGCGCGATGACGTGCGCGGGTAGATCGAAGCTATCGGCCGCGGCCTCAGACACCGCCCGGACGGCGCGCGGCGCGACTGCCGTGTAGATCTGTGTCGTGGCGACATTGGCGTGTCCGAGCGCATCTCTGACCGCGATCAGGTCATTGGTGCCGGCCAGGCCGCGCGTGGCGTACCGGTGCCGCAGCTTGTGCATCGACCAGCCCTGCGGCATCAACCGAGACAGCAACCGGCCCACGTAGTCCGGGGAGATGTGTCCGTCGACCTGGCCGGGGAACAGGTACCCACGCGGGCAGTAGTCGCGGATCGCGACGGCGAGCCGGTCGGTGATCGGAACGACGCGCTGACGGCCGCCCTTGCCATGAACGATCAACGCCCACCCGTCCGCGTCACGGACCAGGTCGTCCCGTTGACAGGCGGCTACCTCGGCCCTGCGCATACCGACCTCGCCGGCCAGGCGCGCCATCATCCGAACCCGCGGGGTGCTCGAGGCCAACAGCTCGGCCCAGATCTCGTCCGTCGCAGGCCGAGGGCGTGGCTTCGTGCCAGGAACCTTTGGGAGGCTGGCCGCGGGGTTCGTGGTGGCGAAGCCGTTTTGCCCACACCAGTCGAAGAAGCTCACGAGAGATCGTCGTACACCTTTCCGGTGTTCGTTCGACCAGGGCCGAGCGCTGCAATATGCCACGACGTCCGTGAGGGTCACATCCCGCGGTTGGGCAACCCTCGACTGCCGCGCGAATGTTCGGAGATGCATATGGCGCAGTCGAAGTGTTGTACCGGCCAGCCCGCCGAGCTGCATCCAGACAACCCAACCGCGCAACGCTGATTCCCACTCCGCCGGCAATGTGTAGGGCCTCGGTCCGCTAACCACGGTTCGGCCCTCCGGTGGTGTGATCGATCTCGTAGGCGGACGATGCGATCGCGGCGGCGAGCTGCCGCGCGGCTTCGGTCTCGAGGAGTCCGGACCGGATGCCGGTCTGCTCGATCGAGATCCGGCGGGTACAGGTGCCGTTTTCACGTTGCACGCCTTCGACGCGGACAGTGAAGCCGGCGGCCTCGCGCACCGCGCCGACGAACTCGCGCGTCGCCAGCCCGTCGTCGTGGCTTTCCCATGCGAACAGTTCGGTCGCATCGGCTGGCGGCAGCAGTCCAGGTGTTGCTATCGGTTGATCTTCGGTGACGTGTTCTGCATTCATGGCGATGACTCTAGAGCGCCGAAATCTATTGGTAAATAACCGATTTAAAAGTAGTCGGTGACCGCATGGCTTACCCGCTGACCGCCCAATTTATGCGCCCAGCGGTTAGCCGCAGGGGGTTCTGGGGGGTTACGACAGCGCCATCCAGTACGACGACGACGCCAGCGACATTGCGGATGGGGTGACCGGCGTCAGGGTCGCTGTGGATGCCAGCGCCAGCGATCCGAACCTGCGCCGCGACGATGTGGTCCCGGCGTTGAGGATGGACGACTGCCCTGTGCTGCTTCGGCTGAACGTCGGCAGAGTGGTTGCTGCCCCGACATAGACCACGGCCCACACGAAGTCGGTTGTGCTCGTCGGGGTAACCACGACAGGCGATGCGAGAGCGACGGTTTTCAGACCGGTCGAACCGCCCGAACCCCACGCCGCCGACTGGTCCGCCGACTGCCCCAACACGGTTCCGTCACTCTTGTACAAGCCGACGAAAGCGTTCACCAGATCCGCACCCACGGTGGCGAGGTTCAGGATGACGTTGGTGATCGTCTCCTGCTTACGCAGGGGGATTCGGCAGAAGTAGATCGTCGCCGCAGCGGGCAGGATCGTGGAGGCCAGCGTTGCCGTCGCGGGGTCATGCGTCCAGCCGATCAGATCGGAGAACGCTTTCGCCGGGGATGCCTGACCCACCGTGGGTGTGTCGATCGCCGCGCGGGCCGCTGCGGCGTTCGCCGTGAGGCTGGACAGGATGTCGGTCGAGGTGGTCGCCGAATCCGCCGATGTCCACTGCGCGCCGTCCCAGATCAACACCACAGCGTCACCGGGTGCAAGTTCCCGGTCACCGCCGCGCATCCTCGTGCCGTAGGTGGCGGTGCCGTCGCGCACGGTGACGGTGTTCGACCCGCCGACGTTGCGGACGACCCGCATCTGCCCGGGATTTATACCGTCTGGGATCTTTCCCAGATACCAGCTGCCGCCTGTGCAGGTGACGCCGAGAACGACGACGGGGTCGGACCTGTCGGCCAGCGCCGGGGCTTGGGCGTCGGCGGTGACGGTCTGCGCGACATACCCGGTGCCCGATGCTCCCGTGCCGCGCACCCGGTATTCGACCTTCGCCTGGCCGGTGGTGTACCCGGAGATGATGGTGGCGCTCGCGGGTGCTTCACTGAGCACCCAACCTCGGCCTTCGGATGTGCCGGGGGTCAGTCCGCCGGTGAACAGGCGGCTGATGTGCTGCGACCCCGCCTCCACGTGAACGTTGTCCACGCTCACGTGTGAGCCTGCGGTGTTAGAGATGACGGTGTTGTTCGTCGCGCCGCTCAAGTCGAAATCCACTGTCAGCGAGTCACCGTTAAGCACGGTGGCCTCGTGAGCGTAGATCCCCCAGGCGGTCGACGGCGGACTTGACGGGGTGGGTGCGATCTTGGAGATCGGTCGGCCGCCCAGGGTGACATCGGAGTACTCGAGGCGCATCCCCGCTTCGCGCCCCTCGTACCTGCCGCCCACCACCGACAAGTTGCGTACCCGAACGCCGCCATCGGCGGTCAACGCGGTGGTGTACAGGCCATACCGGGTCGAGTCGATGGCCTCGCAGTGATCGAGAACAACGCCGATGGTGGATTCGTCGGACTGCTCGAACACCTGAAGCCCGTAGCGGCACTTGTACGCCCTGAGCCGAGTGACGGTGATGTACCTGCCGCGGAAGGTGCCGCCCGCGCCCACCGCGTCGATTCCCTTGTAGGAGCCGACCGATTCGCAGTCGGTGAACGAGATCCCGTAGGCCTCGTCATGGGTGTCCCATCCCGAGCCGCTGGATCCGAGAGACTTACCGCCGATGATGCTGGCGTGCGCGGTGCGCCCGAAGTACATCGGATCGGTGACCGACGCCAACAC
>NZ_JBAUJR010000464.1:0-2249 GCF_049683935.1 Mycobacterium sp.
GGGGGGGGCCCGTCCTTCGTGTGGACCGGGGGTCTCTGCAGCCCTCAGGACTCCGGCGCGGTCCGGTGGTTTCCGACACATCTTCCCACCGCCTAGAGAATAGGCAAGGCTGCCCTAATTAAGCAAGGCCTTCCCCGAGAACATTCGCGACGTGCCGCGCACCGGGAGCCCGAATCCCACGAAGGCGTCCAGCACGGCTTGTCCACGGCGCATGCTGACCACCTCACTCGACCCGGCGAGCAGCGGGATCTGCGTCGACGCGCCCACAACGGATCCGCCGACGATGTGCCACATCGACGCCACCGTCATCGCGCCTCCGCTGACCGCTGCGAGCTTTGAGAACAACGGGCTCAGGGCGCGGTGACTGCGATGGGCGATCCATGTCGTCAACGCCGCCTCACTGGGCAGCGCAACGATTCCGTTCTGCGCCGACCTGGCGGCGCCCGTCGCGGATCGGTTGTAGAAGAACGGGTCGTCGGGTAGGCCACGAACCGTCGGATCGACCACCCCGACCCAGTCGATGGCGCCTTCGGAGTCGACGTGCACCCAGAGGTTCTCCAGGCCGGTATCCCAGGCGCGTCCCTCGAGCACCAGGAGGGGTATCACGCGTCCGACGACGACGTGGGCGAAGGTGGCGGCGAGTTGTTGAGCCACGGCGGCGTGACTTTCGGTTTCGGCCACGCCGGCGTCGAACATCGTCTGAAGCCGGTCGGTGGTCATGATCTCTGCCAGCGGCCACCAACGCCGGCGGGACAGATCGCCCATCACCGCCACGCCGTAAACGCGGGGGCATTCGCGATACAACTCCCGGAGTCGCCGGCTGGACTCGTGTATCGGCAGCGTGCGCCGGACCGCCATTCCCGCGATGAGCGGATCCTCGATGGCGACAGTCATGACACCTCCAATCTGAGTTAGGTTAGCCTTACTATAGTGCGACGCGTCGAAGGAGCTACCCCCTGTGACTGGACTCACAAGCCTTGATGAGACGGCCGGTGAACGTGGTGACGTTGGCATCGGTTGTGCCGGTGACGGGTATGAAACGGGTAGCCACGGAACTGATACGACACGCGGTAGTAACCGCGTAGTACGCTTTGAGCTACAGCCGGTAGGAGATGGACGAAAGATGGCCAAGGTGACACGGCTCGGGGAGCTTGAGCGATCTGTGATGGACCACTTGTGGTCCTCGAACGAGCCGCAAACTGTGCGCCAGGTGCACGAAGCGCTCGCAGCGCATCGCGACCTCGCCTACACGACGATCATGACCGTGCTCCAGCGGCTGGCCAAGAAAAATCTTGTCGTTCAGCATCGCGACGATCGGGCACACCGCTACGCGCCGACGCATGGTCGCGACGAGTTGGTAGCCGGGCTGATGGTCGACGCGCTCGACCAGGCCGCCGACTCGGGCAGTCGGGAGGCCGCCCTGGTGCATTTTGTCGAGCGCGTCGGCGCCGACGAGGCCGCCGCACTACGCCGTGCGCTGGCCGAACTCGAAGACAAAGAACGTCACAACCCACCCGCTGGCGGTGCGGGTACCGCCTGAGAGAGACTTACAGCGTGTCCGCGCTGGCCTTCACCATCGTTGCTCTGCTCCTGTCGGGGCCGGTGCCCGCGATGCTGGCGCGAGCGACCTGGCCACTGCGCGCACCGCGGGCGGCCATCGTGCTGTGGCAGTCGATCGCGTTGGCCGCGGTCCTGTCGGCATTCTCCGCCGGAATCGCCATCGCCAGTCGGCTGTTCGTGCCGGGCGAGGACGGACGTCCCACCGCGACATTCACCAGTGAGATCGCCGTTCTCGGGTGGCCGCTGTGGGCGGCCTACGTGTTCGTCTTCGCCCTCACGCTGATGATCGGTGCCCGGCTGATCGCCTCGGTGGTCAACGTCGCGATCGCCACCCGCCGCCGCCGCGCCCGCCACCGGATGGTGGTTGATCTCGTCGGCTCATCACACGTCACCACGTCGCAGCTGTGTGGCCATCACCCGCGTCCGCTCAACGGAGGCGAACTGCGGATCCTCGACGTCGCCGAGCCGCTTGCGTACTGCCTGCCCGGGGTCCGCAGCCGCGTCGTCGTCAGCGAGGGTGTGCTGAACACGCTGTCGGGCAGCGAGATCACCGCGATCCTCGCGCACGAGCACGCCCACCTACGCGCCCGTCACGACCTCGTTCTGGAGATGTTCACAGCGGTGCACGCCGCGTTTCCCCGATTCGTCCGCAGCGCCAATGCGCTCGACGCCGTGCGTCTGCTGATCGA
>NZ_JBAUJR010000465.1:0-17769 GCF_049683935.1 Mycobacterium sp.
GTCACGCAGCGCGGCGGCCGGTGTGTCCAGGCCCGCCGCACGGAAGGCGGTGCGGACGAGTCCGTCGACCAGTCGGCGCTGCTCGGAGGTGAGCACCCGGATCGCGTCACCGTCCATCGCGGCGTGCGCCTCGCGCAGTCGTGACCCCAGATCGGTCAGCTGTGCCCTGGCCGCCCCGTCGAGCACCAGCAGATTGACCACCCACGCTGCCGTCGTGGGCTTGCGGCTGGCGGTGATGGTCTTGGCTTCCGCGGTGTCGCCGCTCTTTCTGGCCCGGGCCGCGAGTTCGGTGCGCAGCGACGTGAAGTCCTCGGGCCTGGCCGAGTACAGCGCGTCGAGCGCACCGTCGCTCATCGCCGGCGGAACGGCTCGCGGCCGAACGGTTGCTGCGGTGGCGGCAACAGCGGCTCGAGTGGTTTCACCGCCACCGTCGTCGGCGAATGGGTGGTGATCTCGAGAGGCTTGCCCGCATGGTGGATGGTCAGCGCCCCGTGCGGACCGTCGCGCAGGCTGTAGGTGACCTCTTCGTGATCGACCTCGACGGTCACGCGGAAGTCCTTCCACCGCAGCCGGAATCGCAGTCTGCTGATGCCCGGCGGCAGGCGCGGATCGAGCGCCAGCAGGCCTTCGTCGTCGCGCAGGCCCCCGAACCCGCCGACGAGCGCAGTCCAGCTTCCCGCGAGGGACGCCAGATGCAGGCCGTCACCGGTGTTGCGGTGCAGATTGCGCAGATCGATCAGTGCGGCCTCGTAGGCGTAGTCGTGGGCGAGTTCCAAATGGCCGACCTCGGCGCACATCACCGCCTGGGTGCACGCCGACAGCGACGAGTCCCGGGTGGTGCGCCGCTCGTAGTAGTCGACGTTGTGGGCCTTCTGCTCAGGGGTGAAGGCGTGGCTCTGCCACTGCATCGCCAGCACCAGATCGGCCTGCTTGATGACCTGCGCGGGGTAGAGCCGAACGTACGGTTCGTGCAGCAGCAGCGGATATTTGGTGTTCTCACTGAAGTCCCATTCGCGCAGCGTCGTGAAACCGTCACACTGCGGGTGGACACCCAACTCCTCGTCATAGGGAATGTGGACGGCGTCGCCCGCGTCGCGCCAGGCCGCGGTCTCCTCGGTGTCCACCCCCAATTCTGCTGCGGCGTCGAGATTCCGGGTACACGCGTCGGCGGCGATGCGCAGGTTCGCCGCGGCCATCATGTTGGTGAACACGTTGTCGCGCACGATGCCGGTGTACTCGTCGGGCCCGGTCACCCCGTCGATGCGCCACGCGCCGTGGCGGTCGTGGTGTCCGAGCGACAGCCACATCCGCGCGGTCTCGACGAGCACCGCCAGGCCGCACTCCTGCTCCAGCGATTCGTCGCCGGTCACCACCCGGTACCGCTCGAATGCCATGGCGATGGCCGCGTTGACGTGGAAGGCCGCGGTGCCCGCCGGCCAGTACGCCGAGCACTCCTCGCCGTGGATCGTCCGCCACGGAAAGGTCGCACCCTTGAGATCCAGCTCGGCGGCACGGTCGCGCGCCATGTCCAGCGTCGACGCCCGCCACCTCAGGGCGTCGGCGGCCGCGTGCGGTGCGGTGTAGGTGAGGACCGGGAGCACATAGCCCTCGGTGTCCCAGAAGGCATGTCCGTCATAGCCGTTGCCGGTGAGCCCCTTGCCGGCGATGGCGCGGCGTTCTGCGCGAGTGGTGGCCTGCATGACGTGGAAGAGCCCGAACCGCACCGCCTGCTGGCAGTCGGGGTCGCCGTCGACCTCGACGTCGGCACAGTCCCAGAAGTCGTCGAGATACTCGCGCTGCGAATCGAGAAGGCCCTGCCACCCGGTGTAGCGCGCGCTGGCGATGGCGGCCGCCGCCTGGTCGCGCAACGCCGGGCGGGATCGCAGACTCGACCACCCGTAGGCCAGGTACTTGACGATGCGCAGTCGCTCACCGGCTTTGAGGCCGCACACCACAGTGGTGCGGGCCCAGTCATCACCGGCATCACCGCTGATCTCGACCCGCCCGGGGGCTTCGACGACGTGGTCCATCGCGGCGGCCATCGTCAGGCCGGTCCCGCGGGTGCGGTGGATCAGCAGTGCGCCGCGCTCACTGACCTCGTACTGCACCGGTTCGAGCGGATTCACCAGCGCCGCCGCGACCCGCGGGTCGTCCGACGGTGTGGGCAGGTCCTCGTTGGCGACCAACTCGGACTGCAGCGTGACCCGCACGTCGTCGACGGCCTCCACCTCGTATTCGATGGCGGCCAGCCCCCGTTGCGCCAGCGAGACCAACCGCGTCGACACGATCCGGATCTGCTTGCCTGCGGGCGAGCGCCATTCGGCGGTCCGCCTCAGAGTGCCCGCACGCATGTCGAGAGTTCTTTCGTGCGAGAGCAACTCGCCGTAGCGGATGTCGAACGGTTCGTCCTCGACCAGAAGCCGGATCAACTTGCCGTTGGTGACGTTGACGACGGACTGCCCGTCCTCGGGATAGCCGTACCCCGCTTCGGCGTACGGCAGCGGGCGCACCTCGTAGTACCCGTTGAGGTAGGTGCCCGGCAGACCCCACGGCTCGCCCTCGTCGAGGTTGCCGCGGAACCCGATATGGCCGTTGGACAGCGCGAACAGCGACTCGGTCTGCGGCAACAGGTCGAGCCTCAACTCTGTTTCCCGGACCTGCCAGGGCTCGACCGGGAACGCCTCGTCGGTGATCATCATGGCTCGAGCAGCTCCCCCAGGTCGGTGACGACGATATCTGCGCCGTTGTCCCGCAACGCTTCTGACTGTCCTACCCGATCCACACCCACCACCAGACCGAAGTTCCCGGCTCGGCCCGCGGCCACCCCGGAGAGCGCGTCCTCGAACACCGCGGCATCGGCGGGGTCGACGTCGAGGAGTTGGGCGGCGCGCAGGAACGAATCCGGCGCGGGCTTGCCCGGCAGTCCCTCGGTACGCAGGGTGACGCCGTCGACCCGATGCTCGATGTAGGTGTCCAGCCCGGTCATCTCGAGCACCTCGGCGGTGTTTGCGCTCGACGACACGACGGCGCGCCGCAGGCCCGCCCGCGCCGTCGCCTCCAGATAGCGTCGCGATCCCTCGAACACCGTCACCCCGTCGGCGCGCAGCGTGTGCTGGAACGCATCGTTCTTCCGGGTGCCGAGATCACTGACCGTGTCGTCGTCGACGGTGATGTCCCGGTGACCCAGAAACGACCGGATCCCGTCCTCACGCGGTTTCCCGTCGACGAAGGAGTCGTAGTCGGCGCCGGCGTCGAACGGCACGAACGGTTCGCCGGTCTGATCGCTGCGGGCGCGCAGATACTCGTCGAACATCGCCTTCCATGCCCTCCGGTGCACACTGGCGGTGTCGGTGAGCACACCGTCGAGGTCGAAGAGACAGGCGCGTATCCGGTCGGGGAGGCCGAGCATCCCCCACTCATACCTTGTCACGCAGGGAATGCAAGCCAGGAAAGGCCGGGTTGGAGCAAAGTATGCGAATCGGTGTGGTGTTTCCCCAGACGGAACTCGGCGGCGATCCGGGTGCGGTGCGGGCGTACGGCCAGCGCGTCGAAGAACTCGGATACGCCCACGTGCTGGCCTACGACCACGTCGTCGGCGCCGACCCGGACGTTCATCGGGGCTGGTCGGGTCCGTATGACGTCGACACCACATTTCACGAGCCGCTCGTGATGTTCGGCTATCTCGCCGCGGTCACGGCAAAGCTGGAGCTGGTCACCGGCGTGATCATCCTGCCGCAGCGGCAGACGGCGCTGGTGGCAAAGCAGGCCGCCGAAGTCGACCTTCTCAGTGGCGGGCGGTTGCGGTTCGGCGTCGGCGTCGGCTGGAACGCGGTCGAATACGAGGCGCTCGGCGAGGAGTTCACCAACCGGGGGCGTCGCTCCGAGGAACAGATGGAGCTGTTGCGGCTGCTGTGGACGCAGCGCACCGTGACCTTCGACGGCCGCTACCACCAGGTCACAGGGGCCGGTATCGCGCCGCTGCCGGCGCAACGGCCGATTCCGCTGTGGATCGGCGCCGCGTCGGCGCCCGGCTATGCGCGGGCGGGCCGGCTCGCCGACGGATGGTTCCCGATGATGCGGCCGGGACCCGCCCTCGACGAGGCCAGAGCCGTCGTCGACGCCGCCGCCCGGGACGCGGGCCGCAACCCGTCACACGTCGGGATGGAAGGCCGCGTGACCTGGCAGCGGGACATCGAGCGGGTCACGGCCGAGATCGGCGAGTGGGCCGAGCACGGCGCCACACATCTGTCGGTGAACACGATGGGCGCGGGACTGCGCTCGGTCGACGACCATCTGGCGGTCCTCGAATCGGTCGCGGTGGGCGCCGGACTGGGTTAGCGCCGGACCAGTCAGGCCACGCCGAACATCGCCCGCAGGTCGGCGGTCCGCCACACGATGAGCCCGACGAAGACCACCAGCAGCGCCACGGTCGCCCCGGCCTGCACCAGGTTGCGCTGCTGTCTGGGCGCGTAGACATACGCGGCCGCGACCACAGCGCCGGTGACGAGCCCGCCGAGGTGCCCCTGCCAGCTGATGTTCTGCGACGTGATCAACGGGTAGACGAATGTGAAGACCATGTTCAGCACGATGATCGCGGCCACCCCGCGGACGTCCATCCGCAATTTGCGCCCGACCACGAACGTCGCACCGAACAGGCCGAAGACCGCGCCGGACGCACCGGCGGTCAACGCGTTCAGTGTCAGCAGGTACACCAGCACCGACCCGCCCAACGCGCTGAGCAGGTACAGCCCGACGAAGCGCAGTCGACCCAGCGCCATCTCCAGCGGTGGACCCACGAAGTACAGCGCCAGCATGTTGAACGCGATGTGCGCCGTCCCGAAATGCAGGAACGCCGAGGTCAGCAGCCGGTACATCTCGCCATCGGCGACTGCCGGCGACCACAGGCCCAGAGCCCGTTCCAGGCCGGGCGACGCCATCTGCAGCACGAACATCAGCACGTTCAGCCCGATCAGCACGTATGTGACGAGCGGCGTCGCGGACTTCGGCGGGGCGCCACCGAACGGCGTGGTTACCTGACGCACCGAACGGGCGCCCTCTCCGAAACACACCGGGCACTGGTGACCGACCGAGGCGCTGTGCATGCACTCGGGGCAGATGAACTGGTTACACCTGGTGCAGCGGACGTAGGTCGGCCGGTCGGGATGCCGGTAGCAGGTGGGTGTCTGTGGTGGGGTTCCCGGCGGGTTCGGGTAGTAGCTCACTTCTGCCCCACGTTCGCGCCGCTCACAAGACCCCGAACAGTTCGATCCAGTTTCCGTCTGGGTCGGCGACGAACATCCAGCCCATCCCGGGGGCCGGCGCGAACTCCGTGAGCGGTTCGACGACCTCGTACCCGGAGGCCTCGAACGCCTCGGCGACGGCCCGCAGGTTGTTGACCCCGATCGTGAAGTACCTCAGACCTGCCTGCGCCCGGCCGCCTCCCGGTGCGACCGGTGCTGCGGGTGCCTGCGCATAGGTGACGAGCTTGAGCACACTGTTGCCCAGCGAGTACCGCCGCTGCGAGCCGCCGGGAAACTCGATCTCACCCTGCGGTTCGAGTTCGAGGAACCCCTCGTAGAAGGCCACCATCGCGTCGAGGTCGGTGGTGACGAGACCCACCTCGATGCCGGGCATCAACAAGTCGAGCTTCACGGACACCACGCTATCGCGCCAGCAGTTCGGTCGCCGGAGCATCCCATCGGTCCAGGTTGACCGCTGACGCCAACGGGCGGCGTCGCACTTGGCCGTGCCTGCCCTTGGGCCAGCCGACCACGATGTGCCCTGCGAGCATCCAGTCGTCGGGAACCCCGACGGCGTCGCGGAGCACCTGCTCCCCGTCGTAGGAGGCCCAGCTGGTCAGGCACGCCCCGAGACCTTGCGCGCGGGCGGCGAGCTGGAAGTTCTGCATCGCCGGGAAGATCGAGCCGCCCAGCAGCAGCTCCGAGGCGGTCGGAAAGCGTTTCTGGGTGAACAACACCGAGGTGAACTCGCCGGCCCGATCGTGCAGCTCGTAGGTGGCGCGGTTGTTGCGGGCCCGTGGGCTGTGGTCGTCGGGGTCCGGCCGGCTCATGCCGTACACGGGCTCGATGACCGCCAGCGCGTGCGCTGCGGCCTGTGCGACGACTGCGCGCTGCTCGGCCGACCTCAGCACGATGAACCGCCAGGCCTGGGCATTGGCGCCCGACGGCGCCCACGTCGCCGCTTCCAGACACCGGCGCAGAGTGGTGTCGTCCACGGGGTCCCCGGTGAAGCGGCGGATCGTGCGGGCGGTGGCCATCGTCTCCCACACATCGCGGGTTTCTGAGTGCATGCGGCCAACCTAGCGAGACCCGCCGATAACAATTCGATCACGTCGCAGATCACGATCAATTAAGGGTTCCGGGCAAATTCTGAGAGATTGCCCCTTGTGGGCTGTGACGAGGCGTTTCATTCGACCCGATCCACCCAATTCTGAGGTGAAGGTCACGGCGTGCGGCTGTAACGTTTTGCGGCCCTTCACATTTGTCACATCGCGTCCGGTTTGGGCACTTCGGATCGCGGTTACCTTGGATTTCGGGCGGGGTTGAAAGTGACCGACTCACAATTCGAAGGACCAGAACACATGAATCTCAGTGGTAACACCATGCGCCGCAACGTGGCCGGTATCGGGGCGGCTTGTCTTTTCGGTGGCTTGGCCGTAGCAACCGTTGCGGCTCCGGCGGCCGGGGCGCAGCCTGCTGACCAGTGCAGCGCCAGCGCGGTCTCCGGCACCGTCAGCTCGGTCACGGGTCAGGCGCGCGCGTACCTCGATGCCCACCCGGGCGCGAACCAGGCCGTCACCGCGGCGTTCAATCAGCCGCGACCCGAGGCGGAGGCCAACCTGCGCGGCTACTTCACCGCCAACTCAGGCGAGTACTACGAGTTGCGCGGCATCCTGGCGCCGATCGGCGACGTGCAGCGCAACTGCAACCTCACCGTTCTCCCCGGTGAGCTCGCATCGGCCTACAACACCTTCATGGCCGGCTGATCTCTGGCCGCGGCGGCGGGTTCTTTCTCGCCGCCGCGGCACTTAGACTGACTTCCTATGAGGCCGACAAGACCAGCCGTGATGGCTGCGGTAGTGCTGACGACGTGGTGGGCCGCCACTGGGCCCGCTCAGGCCCAGCCCGCTCCACCCCCGCCGGCACCTGCCCCGTCCCCTGCCCCTGCTGAAGGGCTCAAGACCACCATCGACGCCGACGGCTCCTACGCGGTCGGCACGGACATCGCACCCGGGGTGTACCAGTCCGCCGGACCGGTCGACGACGGTGCCTGCTACTGGAAGCGCACCGCCGGCGACGAACTCGTCGACAACGCGCTGACCAAGAAGCCCGCGTTCGTCGAGATCCTGCCGACCGACACCACGTTCTCCACCAGCGACTGCCAGGTCTGGCAGCTCAGCAACACCCCCCCACCGCCGCCACCGGGTCCCGGCGACCTGCTGGGCCAGCTGACCGGCCTGGTCGGCAGCGGCTTCTTCTCGGGTGGTCCGCGCTGACCACGGGCCGGACTGCCGTCTCCGGCGACGATGGCAAGATCGTCGTCCCCTCCGACCTCGACGCGGTCACCTCGACGGGCGATGAGGACCACTCCGCTGTCGACCCGGCGTCGGTGGACCGGATCTGGCAGGCAGCCCGGCACTGGTACGCCGCGGGCATGCAGCCCGCGATCCAGGTCTGCCTGCGCCGCGACGGCCGCGTGATCCTCGACCGGGCGATCGGCCACGGCTGGGGCAACGGGCCCGCCGATCCGGCCGACGCCGAGAAGATCGTGGTGTCCACCACGACGCCGTTCTGCGTGTACTCCGCCGCCAAGGCGATCACCACGACCGTCGCTCACATGCTCGTCGAACGCGGTGCGTTCTCCCTCGACGACCGGGTGTGCGACTACCTGCCCGGCTACACCAGCCACGGCAAGGACCGCACCACCATCCGCCATGTGATGACCCACAGCGCCGGGGTCCCGTTCGCCACCGGCCCAAGGCCGGACCTCAAGCGAATGGACGACAGCGACTACGCGCGCGAGATGCTCGGCGCGATGAAGCCGGTCTACCGGCCGGGCCTGGTGCACATCTACCACGGCGTGACGTGGGGTCCGCTGATGCGCGAGATCATCAACGCCGCAACGGGCCGCAACATCCGCGACATCCTGCACGAGGAGATCCTGGAACCGCTGGGCTTCCGGTGGACCAATTACGGCGTTGCCGCAGTTGACGTTCCGCTGGTCGCACCGAGTCACGTCACCGGCAAACCGCTGCCCGCCCCGATCGCCAAGGCGTTCAAGACCGCGGTCGGAGGCACGCCGCAGCAGATCATCCCGTTCTCGAACACCCCACACTTCCTGACCGGTGTCATCCCGTCGTCCAACACCGTCTCGAACGCCAACGAGCTGTCCCGGTTCGCCGAAATACTCTGCCGTGGTGGAGAACTCGACGGCGTCCGGGTGGTGTCCGCGCAGACGCTGCGTGGCGCGACCGCAGAGTGCCGGCGGCTGCGTCCGGACCTGGCAACAGGGCTCGCGCCGATGCGATGGGGTACCGGCTACATGCTCGGGTCGAAGCGCTTCGGCCCGTTCGGCCGTGACGGGGCAGGCGCCTTCGGCCACACCGGGTTGACCGACATCGCCGTGTGGGCCGATCCGACCCGGGCGCTGTCGGTGGCGGTGGTCAGCAGCGGCAAACCCGGCGGGCATCGCGAGGAGAAGCGCTACCCGCAACTGCTGGACCGGATCAACGCCGAGATTCCCCGGATCGCCTAGTCTCCGCGCACGCCCCGGTAGATGCCCCGTTTGACGATCCACGGCAGCAGCACCCGCTCGAAGGTCCACGCCGGGAAGCGGAAAGCCTTGCCGTTGGGGGCGAACACCTCGAGTCCGTTGGGCTGGATGCCGAGCACCGACCCCCACCGACTCTTGGGTGGGCGATAGCTACGCAGGGTTTTCCCGGCGGACGCGGCTCGCACGTTGTGTGCGATCAGCCCGTCGGCACGGTTGCGTGCCGAGCTGCGCAGGGCGTCGGTGGCGGCGACGTCACCGACCGCAAAGACCTCGGGGTGTCCCGGCACCTGAAGCTCGGGGGTGACGCGGACGAAGCCCTGCTCGTCGAGCAGCACGGCGGGCAGCCAGTCGGTGTTGGGCCGCACCCGCCCGATCGCCCACAGCACCGCATCGGCGGAGGCGGCCGGCTGACCGGTCCTCCACTGCACGGGGTCGGCGGTCAGTTCGTCGCCGGTGAAACCCGGCGGCAGGTCGGCCCGGTGGCCCGGATGCAGTCCGACACCGGCTTCGGTGAGCCTGCGCCGGACCTTCTCCCAGGTGCGGGGATGGTGCTCGGCCAAGGCCCGGTCGCCGGGGTAGTAGAGATCAACGCGCTTGTCGGGCCAGGTGGTCGCGATGTTCGCGGCGCTGCTGACGGCGGCGGCACCGCCTCCGATGACGATCACCGACTTCGCGGTGGCGAGCCGCTCGTGCGGAGCACGCAGGTCGGTGCCGATCTCGGCTGCCGTCTGCAACGTCGGCTGCCGCCAGAAGCCGTTGGTGACCCCGGTGGAGATGACAAGCGTGTCGTACCCAACGTCGGTCGTAGAGCCGTCGGGCAACTGCACCGCCACCGTGCGGGCGACGAGGTCGACGCCGGTCAGGGTGCCGTGCACGGCGCGGACCCGGTCGAGGCCGCGGAACCGGCCGAACGGGATCCAGTTGTGGCGGGCCCAGTCGTCGGGACGCGCCAACCGCCATCCCAGTTCCTGGCCGCTGACCAGCCCGGGCTTGGCCGAGATCCCTACGACGTCAGCATGTTTGGCGAGTTTGATCGCGGTGAGCACACCGGTGTCGCCGAGCCCGGCGATGACGACACGATTCCCGGGTCGCTGCGATCCTGCCCGCCGGACCCGATTCCCCCATCGCTGCGCTCCCGCCCGCCTGACCCGAATCCTCTTCACGCGCGGACCTTCCCGGGCGGGCGGGGCACGAACCGCGGTACCCGATCGATGACCGCCTGATAGTCGGGGCGGCGCTCGAGGCTACGGGTCTCCATCATCGGGATGCTCGCACCCAGGAACATGGCCAGCATCGCCGCCGCGCCGATGAACAACCACCACGCGTCGGCAGGTGATGCGGCCACCCCGAACAGCGCCAGCGCGAACCAGAAACCGAACTCGCCGAAGTAGTTCGGATGCCGCGACCAGCTCCACAGGCCGCGGTCCATCGCCTCGCCCTGGCGCCTGTCCCTGACGAACCGGTGCATCTGCATGTCGGCGACGAACTCCACTGCGACGGCGGCCATCCCGACGACAAACGCGATGACGGTCAGCCACGCCATCCCGGTGCCGGGCGTCGTCACCGCGACGTAGACGGGCAGCATGCCGAGGAAGACCTGCAGGGTGGGGATCAGGTGGATGGCGACCAGATCCGCGACGAACTCGAACCGCCCCGCCCGCTCCCGGAACATCGGGTAACGCCAATCTTCATGGTGCAGGCCGGGAAACGCGTACAGCCAGTTGCCAGTGAGCCGCACCGCCCACGCGACGACGACCACCGCGAGCAGCCAGCACCGCCACGGCTCGACGTCGCTGCTCTGGGTCCACCAGTAGAGCAGCAGCAGCGGCGGGACGACGCTCCAGTACGCGTCGTAGAAGCTCGAGTTGCCGAACCCGCGGCTGAACGCGAACACCACCAGCGTCGCGAGGATATCGGCGATCAGCGTGTCGAGCCACAGCCTGCCGGTGCTGGGACCCCACACCAGCCAGGCCGCGGCCACTGCGATGGCCGCGGCGTAGGCGATCCCGACGATCGCCAACGAGCGCGTTTTGGTCACTGCCTGATCATGCACGGTGCCTACTGCCCGAGTTGGACGCGGAAGGTTTTGGGCCAGTCCTTGCCCGTGAGCAGGAACTCGTTGCCCTGGACGTGGGCGATGCCGTTGAGCACCTGGGCCGAGGCCGGGATTCCGCGAGCCCGCAACCCGGCGGCGTTGACGACGAGGTCGACCGCTCCGGTCTGCGGATCGATGCGCACGATGTCGTCGCTGGGCCAGAGGTTGGCCCAGACCTGCCCGCCGACGCACTCCAACTCGTTGAGGCCGTCCACCGCCCGCCCGTCGCGGGTCACATCGACGCCACCGGTTTCGGTGAGATCGTCGGAGTTCTGGAAGCGCAGCCGGTTCGTGCCGTCGCTGCGGATCAATCGTTCACCGTCGAAGCACAGGCCCCAGCCCTCCCCGTCCAGCGGCACTTCCCGGATGGGGGCCAACGTCGCGGTGTCCCATTCGATCGCGACCCCGTCCCGGTAGGTGAGCTGCCAGATCCGGTCGCCCACCACGGTGATGCCCTCACCGAAATACCCGTTGGGAACCGCGGACTCCCGGCGCACCTCGCCGGTGGCCGGATCGAGCTCACGCATCTGGGAGGCGCCGGCAAGCCCGGTGCCCTCGTAGAGAACCCCTCCGTCGATCTCGAATCCCTGGGTGAAGGCCTCCGGGTCGTGGTCGATCTCCTCGAGCACGACCGGTTCGATCACCGGGACGGTGTCCGAGGGTTGGGCGTGCGCGCCCGGCAGCACGGCCGCCGCGCCCACGAATGCCAGGGCGAGCCCGGCCCACATCTGACGTTTGGTCACCAAGCCGTTCTACCGTGCGACGATGGCGGAATGAAAGCCGTCAGCTGTCTGAACAGCACACTGGAGGTCATCGACCTGCCCGCCCCGCAGCCCGCCGAGGGCCAACTGGTGCTCGACGTGCTGCGCTGCGGTATCTGCGGATCGGACCTGCACGCCAAGGACCACGCCGACGAACTCACCGAGATGCTGGCCAGCGTCGAATACACCGACTTCGTGCGCAGCGACACCCCCGTGGTGATGGGCCACGAGTTCAGCGGCGTGGTCGCCGACCGCGGGCGCAAGGTCGGCAAGGTATTCGCCCCGGGCACGTCAGTGGTGACGTTCCCGCTTCTGAGGGCACAGGGCGGCGTGCACATGACGGGACTGTCCCCCAAGGCGCCCGGCGCCTATGCCGAACAGGTGCTGGCGGAGGCGTCGATGACGTTTGTGGTGCCCAACGGCCTGGATCCGGCGACCGCTGCGCTCACCGAGCCGATGACGGTCGCCTACCACGCGATCCGGCGCAGCGAGATCAGCCGCAAGGACGTCGCGATCGTGCTCGGGTGCGGTCCGGTGGGGCTGGCGATCATTTGCCACCTCAAGGCCCGCGGGGTCGGCACGATCGTTGCCAGCGACTTCTCCCCCGGACGTCGGGCCCTGGCCCTGCGCTGTGGCGCCGACACCGTCGTCGACCCAGCGGTGGACTCTCCCTACGAAGCCGTGCCGGCCAAACAGCGGGGTATGACGACGATGCCCGCGCTCTACGAGCTCGGTGTCGGGTCGATGGAGAAGCTGCGACGGGTGCCTGGATGGTCCCACCTCTACCGCGCGGTGGACAGCCTCGGCGCCACCGCTCCCAAGCGGCCGGTGATCTTCGAGTGCGTGGGGGTGCCGGGGATGATCGACGGGGTGATCGGCGCGGCACCGCTGGCGTCGCGGATCGTCGTCGTCGGATTGTGCATGGGGGAGGACACGTTCCGTCCGGCGATGGCGATGGGCAAGGAGATCGACATCCGGTTCGTCTTCGGTTACACCCCGTTGGAGTTCCGCGACACGCTGCACATGCTCGCCGACGGCAAGCTCGACGCGTCAGCGCTGGTGACCGGAACGGTCGGCCTCGACGGCGTCGCGACGGCGTTCCAGGCGCTCGGTGACCCCGAGAAGCACGCCAAGATCATGATCGACCCAACTAGCGCGGCGACTGCTCCTTAGCTCCAGCCCGCGCCCTAGCTCCAGCCCGCGCCGAGCGCACGGTTTGTGACGACTTCAGGCGATTTCGCATCAGAAAGCGTACGTTCGGCGACTGTTCTAGCCGCCCCTCACCCGCCGATCCCCAGCCTGTTCTCGGGATCGCCCGGCACCCAGGTGCAATCGACCTGGAGGCGGTTACCCATGTCTCTGGCCCGCCGTAGCAGTCGGTGCCCGAGATCGAGTTGTCCAGGCTCCCAGCGGGACAGCGCATCGGCGATGTCAGCACTCTGTGACAGCGCATCGTGAAGCGCCCAGGCATTCGCGGCCGCCTTCGCCGTACCCGCCGCGGGATGGGGCCGCGCGGTGCTGGCGGCATCACCGAGGAGTGCGACGCGCCCCATGGCCATCCGGCTCGCACCCACGTCGTAGACAGCCTGCAGGAACGGCTGCTCAGTGCGCAGCACCACTTCAGCTGCCGCAGGTGCCAACAGCTTGGTTGCCGCCGAACGCATTTCGTCGACGAAGCGGTCCTGAACACGACCGGGGTGCAGTGAGACACCGGCCGGTACCCCGCTCTTGTCGGTCATCAGCTCGTCGAGTTCGTAACCCTCGCCGACGTTGCGGTACCACACGTAGTTCAGCAACCGCTCGCCCACAGCCAACCCGCCGGACGGCGACGGAATGGGATAGACCGGCATGTGAGTGAACGGTGCGACGCTGTAGGTGACCGAGTCGTGCAACAACTCGAATGTTTCTGCTGACACTCGACTTTCGGGAACGAAGCCGCGCCAACCCACGTAACCCGCGTACTCGAGGCGGGCTTCGGGAGAGATCCGGCGGCGGCTCGGCGAACCGACGCCGTCGGCGCAGACCACCAGGTCGGCCGCCTCGCGCCGGCCTGAGGCGAACCGCACTTCGACACCGTCGGCATCCTGGTCGAACCCCACCGCGTACTCGCCGAGGTGGTAGTGATCGGTACCAAAATCCGCGAGCAGGGCCCGGTGGAACGTGCCCCAGGATGTGAAGCTCCACGGCGCCGACTCACGGTAGAGGACCGTATTGCCCTCACCCAGGTACTGCATGAAATGAGTTGACGTGCTGACGGTCTCGGGGTGCTGGTCGCTGCACTCGACGAACCAGCGCAGCGTTTCGGGGTGCAGGACGATCCCTCCGCCCCGGCCGTCGAGGTCTGTCGGGGTGCGCTCGAAGACCTCGACGTCGAACCCGAGCCTGCGCAGCAGCAGCGCCGTGGTCAGGCCGCCGATCGACCCCCCGACGACCACGGCCCGCTGTCCGCTCCAGTCCTGCACAGCGCCAAGACTAGCGGCCGAGCTCCCTCAGTCGTGGACCGCATCCAGCGCGCGGTAGATCCGCTGTTCACTGACGGGGCGCGCCGTTCCCAGTTGCTGCGCCCACAGACTGACCCTCAATTCCTCGATCAGCCAGGCGATATCGCGGACATCGGTAGAAGCGGCGCGTGCCGGTGACAGCGCCGACACGAGTTGGTCGTAGGCGCTCTGCACTGCGGCCACCCGCACCATCCGTTCCCGGTCGGCGGTCAGCGCGTGCGGCAATCGTTCGAGACGTCGGCTCACCGCGGTCAGGTAGCGCGCGAGGTCACCGAGTCGGGCGACTCCGGTGATCGCCACGAAGCCCGGCGGCATCAACCGGGCCAGCTGGGCGCGGATGTCGGCGATCGCGTCGGCCTGCTGGGGATTCGGCGTATCGGGCAGGGCGATCTGGACGTCGTGCCACGCACCGAGTACCTTCTCCACGCGGCGCACCACGTCGAGTGTGCTCGACATCAGAGTGCTCGCCAATCGTGTTCGGACCGAGATGAACTCATCCCTGGTCCACACCGGCTGTGCGACGATCTGGGCAACCGCGGCGTCGGCGCAGTCGTCGAGCAGGGCTGACAGCGACCCGTCCGGATTGTTGCCCAGAATCAGCTTGGTTCGCAGATCGAGTCCCCGCTCGACGGGTTTGACGACCGACGGACCGGCAAGGCGCAGCAGTCGGCGGCTGCCCGGCGCGGCGGCGGCGACCTGCTCGGCCTCCGTCGCGAACACCCGGATATCCACCGCTGCAGCCTGATCGACGAATGCCGGATATCCGCGGACGGTGTGTCCCGACGCGGCGTTGCTCTCCACCATGCGGGGCAGTTCGTCCAGACCGTCGGGCCAGTCACGCAGACCGGACCGCTCGAGCCCATTGGCCACCGCGGCGGCCACCGCTTGGCGCACCGGCGCCGCAAGGGTGTTCTGCAGTTCGTCGAGGCTCTTGCCCCGCGCCACCACGGAACCGTCCTCGGCTTCGACGGCGAAGGTGACACGAAGGTGCGCCGGCAGCTTGTCGAGATCGAACGCGTCGACGGGGACCAGGATCCCCGACATCCGCCGCAGTTCGCGCTGCACCGCGTCCAGCAGCGACCCGCTGTCCTCGGGTGAGAGCACCCCCAGCAACGCCCGAGCGGTGTCGGGAGCCGGAACGAAGTTGCGCCGCAGGTCTTTCGGCAGAGACTTGATCAACGCGGTGAGCAGTTCCTCACGCAGGGCCGGCACCTGCCAGGCGAACTCGTCGCCGCCCACACGCGCGAGCACGTCGACCGGGACGTGCACGGTCACCCCGTCGTCGAAGGCTCCCGGTTCGAACCGGTACGACAGCGGCAGCGTCAGGTCACCCGACTTCCAGCTCTCCGGATTGTTGTTGTCCTCCTCAGACCGCAGCAGGTCATCGCGGCCCAGCGTGAGCAGATCCGGTGTGCGCTGCCGCTGTTTGCGCCACCAGCCGTCGAAGTGCCGGACCGAGACGATGTCGGCAGGGACGCGCGCGTCGTAGAACGTGTACACCTCGTCGTCACCGACGAGCAGGTCGCGCCGTCGCGCCCGCTCCTCCAACTCGGCGAGCTCTGCCCGCAATCGGGTGTTGTCCCTGAAGAAATGGTGTCGGGTCTCCCACTCGCCCTGAACCAGGGCATGGCGGATGAACAACTCGCGGGAGATCTCGGGGTCGACCTTGTCGTACCCGATGCGACGCCGGGCCACGATCGGAAGACCGTAGAGCGTCACCCGTTCGAAGGCCATCACCGCGCCCCGCTTCGGATCCCAGTGCGGCTCGCTGTAGGTCCGCTGCACCAGGTGCTCGGCAACGTGTTCGACGGTTTCCGGTTCGATGCGTGCCGCGGTGCGTCCGTAGAGCCTGCTGGTCTCGACCAGGTCCGCGACGACGACCCAGCGCGGTGGGCGCCTGGTCAGCACCGAACCGGGTGCCAGCACGAACTTGGTGTTGCGCGCGCCCTGGAAGATCCGGGAGTCGCGAGCGTCACCCTCGCGCAAACCGATGTGCGACAGCAACCCCGCGGTCAGTGCGGCGTGCACCCGTGCGGGTTCCGCGGCAGCGTCTTGTTCCCGGATACCGAGATCCCGGCAGATGCTGCGCAGCTGCCCGACCAGATCCTGCCATTCGCGGATCCGCAGGTAGTGCAGGAACTCCTCGCGGCACATTCGTCGAAAAGAGCTGCCGGAGCGTTCTTTTCGCTGCTCGCCGAGGTAGCTCCACAGGTTCAGGAACGACACGAAGTCGGAGTGCTCGTCGGCGAACCGGGCGTGCTTCTGGCGGGCCGCCTCCTCTTTGTCGGCGGGTCGCTCGCGCGGATCCGGGATCGACAGCGCCGCGACGAGCACCAGCATCTCGCGCACACACCCCTCGGCGTCCGCCTGCAGCAGCATCCGGCCCAGCCGTGGATCAACCGGGATCTGAGCCAACCGGCGACCAGTGGCGGTCAGTGCCCCTGCGCGATCGAACGCGCCGAGTTCCTGCAGCAGGCTCACACCGTCGCGGATGCTGCGCGCCTCAGGCGGGTCGAGAAACGGAAAGTCCGCCACCTCACCGAGATCGAGCGCAGCCATCTGCAGGATCACCGCGGCGAGGTTGGTGCGCAGCAGTTCGGGATCGGTGTAGCGCGGCCGGGAGTCGAAGTCGGCTTCGGTGTAGAGCCGGATGCAGACACCCGGGGCCGTCCGACCGCTGCGCCCGGCGCGCTGCTGGGCCGACGCCTGGGAGATCGGCTCGATCGGCAGGCGCTGCACCTTCGTTCGGCGGCTGTAGCGCGAGATGCGGGCGGTGCCGGGATCGACGACGTAGCGGATACCGGGCACGGTCAACGACGTCTCGGCGACGTTGGTGGCCAGCACGATGCGCCGTGCCGCACGGCTGGGCGCGAAGACCTTCTGCTGCTCGGCTGTGGCCAGCCGCGCGTACAACGGCAGCACCTCGGTGTTCTGGTCGAAAGCGCCACGAAGGGCCTCGGCAGTGTCGCGGATCTCGCGTTCACCCGACAGGAACACCAGCACGTCGCCGGGAGGTTCGGTCGCCAGTTCGGTGACCGCATCGATGATCGCCTCGGTCGGATCGCGCAACTCGGTGCGGACGACCTCGTGGTCAGGGTCGTCGGGATCCTCGTCGTCTTGTTGAGGAACAGCGACTTCCAGAGGCCGATAACGTATTTCGACCGGATACGTGCGTCCCGACACCTCGACGATCGGCGCTCCATCGCTGGATCCATGTTCGGCTCCGCCGAAGTGCGCCGCGAAACGCTCCGGCTCGATCGTCGCCGAGGTCACGATGACCTTCAGGTCGGGTCGGCGCGGCAGCAGCTCGCGAAGGTATCCGAGCAGGAAGTCGATGTTGAGGCTGCGCTCGTGTGCCTCGTCGAGAATCAGGGTGTCGTACCGCAGCAGCCGACGGTCCCGCTGGATCTCGGCGAGCAGGATACCGTCGGTCATGAGCTTGACCAGCGTGCGGTCGCTGACCTGGTCGGTGAAGCGCACCGTGTACCCCACCGCATCACCGAGCGGGGTGCCCAGTTCGTCGGCGATGCGCTGCGCGACGGTGCGCGCGGCCAGCCGGCGCGGTTGGGTGTGGCCGATGGTGCCGCGGATGCCGCGGCCGAGCTCGAGACAGATCTTC
>NZ_JBAUJR010000466.1:0-3451 GCF_049683935.1 Mycobacterium sp.
GCCGCCTGCTCGGTGGCCGCCTGAAGCTGGGCGGCCATGGGTTCGGGCAGCTGGATGGGCAGCGGAGTGCGGACCGGCATCGGGGTGTCGCCACGGCGAACGACCGTGTCCGCCAGAGCTTCCCGAGCTTGTTCGGCCAGCGCGCCGATGCGATCGTGGGGTCCGCTGACGACGCAGCGGATCATCCATCGGTAGCCGTCCACGCCGATGAAGCGCACCACCCCGGCATTATCGGCGCCCACGCCGACCACTTCGCGCCCCCACGGACCGTCCTCGATGCCCACCTTCGGGACGTCCTTGCGCAGCGAGTCGGCCAGCTCGGAGGCGACCTCCCGCCACAGGCCCGCCGACTTCGGCGCCGCGTAGGCCGCGATCGTGAAGCGGCCGTTCTCGGTCACCACCCAGATGGCGCTCGGCACCCCGGTGTTGCTGAGTTCGACCTGTACCTGCCCTGCATCGGGCATCGGGATCAGTACCGAACCCAGGTCCAGCCGGGCTACCGCGGCCACCGCAGGGTCGTCGAAGTCGTCGATGTCGAACGGACCGTCGAGTTCCTCGTCGGTGTCCGCCGCCGTCACCTCGGGGGTGCCGGAGCTTTCATTGCCTTGCTTCTTCAGTGCCATGTTCACAAACTCGCATGTCCGCCGGAGGAACCGTGGCCGCCGTCGCCACGTGTGGTGTCGGCCAGGCCGGCCTCGTCAAAGGACGTCACCTCGATCAGCTCGGGCAGTTCGACTCGCTGCACGAGCAGTTGAGCTATCCGGTCCCCCCGCCGCACGACGATCGGGGCCAGGGGGTCGAGGTTGATCAGTGCCACCTTGATCTCGCCGCGATAGCCCGCATCCACGGTGCCGGGACTGTTCACGATCGAAAGCCCCACGCGGGCAGCCAGACCCGAGCGTGGATGCACAAGACCGACCATGCCGAAAGGAATCGCCACGGCGACACCCGTCGGCACCAGCGCTCGCTCACCGGGCGCCAACTCGACGTCCTGGGCGCTGTACAGATCGACTCCCGCATCGCCGTCGTGGGCCCGATGGGGCAGCGGCAGGTCGCGATCAAGTCGCACTACCGCCAGAGAGGTGGACACGACCCCAGAGATTACTCTTGGCTGCGTG
This sequence comes from Mycobacterium sp., assembly GCF_049683935.1. Lineage (GTDB taxonomy): Bacteria > Actinomycetota > Actinomycetes > Mycobacteriales > Mycobacteriaceae > Mycobacterium. The sequence continues at coordinate 1,119 of NZ_JBAUJR010000466.1, forward strand.
TCCGACACGCGCGCCACCGCTCAAACCGTTCGCTATCGCGAGCGCCTGTGGGTCCCGTGGTGGTGGTGGCTGCCCGGATTGGGGTTGGCGTCGCTGATCGCGCTCCAGGTCAACCAGGGCATCAGGACACTGCCGAACTGGCTGCCGTTCGCCGTGCTGCTGCCCGTGGCGGTCGTCGTGCTGCTCTGGCTCGGACGAAACGAACTGCGTGTCGTCAGCGGGAACGGCGATACGGAACTGTGGGTCGGCGACGCCCACCTGCCGGTCAGCGTCGTCTCGCGGTCGGCCCAGGTTCCCCGTTCGGCCAAGTCCGCGGCGCTGGGCCGCCAACTCGACCCGGCCGCCTTTGTGGTGCACCGGGCATGGGTCGGGCCGATGGTCCTGCTGGTGCTCGACGATCCCGATGACCCGACCCCGTACTGGCTGGTCAGCGCAAAGGATCCGGCGAAGTTGCTTGCCGCTTTGAACGCCTGAGTGTTCAGGCGGCGCAGTCGGTGCAGATCATCATGCCGTTCTTCTCGCTGGCGAGCCGGCTGCGGTGATGGACCAGGAAACAACTAGAGCAGGTGAATTCGTCTGCCTGCTTGGGGATCACCCGGACAGACAGTTCCTCCCCGGACAGGTCGGCACCAGGTAGCTCGAAGGATTCCGCAGTCTCGGTTTCGTCGACGTCGACCACGGCCGACTGTGCTTCATTACGCCGTGCCTTCAGTTCCTCGAGCGAATCCTCGGAGACATCGTCGGTCTCGGTGCGCCGTGGGGCGTCGTAGTCAGTGGCCATCTTCGTCCCCTCAAAAAAAGCTCAGTGAAGCTTTGTGCAGCAGTGCTTTGTACCAGCGTCGAACGCGTCCGCCAAATGATTCGTGCCCGTATTGACACCGGTTCTATTGTGATTTGCGTCACATCGACGTTCGCGCCGGTCGGAGCCCCTGCGCACAGTGGCCTTAGAGTGCACACCGTGGTCGCGCAAATCACGGACGGCACGGCGTTCGACAAACACGGACGCCCGTTCCGCCGTCGCAACTTCATCCCCGGGATCGTCTTGTTCACCGCCCTGGCGGCGGTGACCCTGATGGTCTGGGTGATCGCCCTGTCGCGCCCGCCGGACATCCGCGAAGCCGCCGTCTGCAACCCGCCGCCGGTGCCCGAGGATCCGAACGCGCCCAGGCCCCAACTCGGCGAGCAGGTGTCCCGCGCCGAGATGACCGATGTCACCCCCGCCGAGCTCGCCGACGCCAGGATCCGCGTGCTCAACGCCAGCGGGCAGGGCGGACAGGCCGGCGAGGTCGCCGGTGCACTACGCGATCTGGGCTTCGCCGACCCCGAAGCCGCCAATGACCCGATCTACGAGACGGTGCGGCTGGAATGCCAGGGCCAGATCCGCTTCGGACCGTCCGGGCGAGCCGCGGCCGCCGCGGTCTGGTTGGTGGCGCCGTGCACCGAGCTCTTCCAGGATCAACGCAACGACGACACCGTGGACCTCGCGCTGGGCACCGAATTCACCGAACTGAGCGGCGGCGACGACATCGATGCCGCTCTGGCGAGCCTGCTGCCCGAGGCCACCCAGCCGGCCGACCCGGAACTGCTGTCCAGGATCCACAGCGGCGTCTGTTAGGCGCCCGTCACATCGCGCCGCAGCGGACCAGCGCGTCGTCGAGCGCCGCGCTGATGCCCGGCGCGGAGACCACCACCAACCCGGCACCCTCCACCGAGTCCGGCAGCCGGACATGGGCGCCGGCTTCGGTGGCGATGAGGGCACCCGCCGCCCAGTCCCACACGTGCACGCCGTCCTCGTAGTAGGCGTCGAGTCTGCCGGCGGCCACCATGCACAGGTCCAGGGCGCAGGAACCGATCCGGCGCAGGTCACGCACGTCCGGCAGCAGCCTGGCCACGATCTCGCCCTGGCGCCTCCGGCGATCGGGCTGGTAGGCGAACCCCGTACCCACCAGGGCCATCGGCAGTTCGGTGATGGAGTTGGCCCTGAGTTCACTGACAACACCGTCGCGTTCCAGCCGTGCACCGTGGCCCAGCGCCGCGGAGAAGATGGCACCGGCGGCGACGTCGGCGACCGCGCCGGCCACCGAGACGCCGTCCCGCTGTACGCCGACCGACACCGCGTACGCCTCGATCCCGTAGAGGAAGTTGACCGTGCCGTCGATGGGGTCGAGCACCCAGGTGAGTCGCCCGTCCGCCGCGCCGGTCGGCCCGCCTTCCTCCTCGCCGAGGATCTGCTCGCCGGGCCGCAGTTCGGCCAGTCGGTCCCGCAACAGCCGCTCGGTCTCGGTGTCGACAACCGTCACGGGGTCGGTCGCGGTGCTCTTGGCGCGCACCGC
>NZ_JBAUJR010000467.1:0-54956 GCF_049683935.1 Mycobacterium sp.
GCCATGCCCGTGACCGAATCTAGAGTGAACTGGTTCAACTCAAGCGAGGCGACGTGGTGGATGACGACGGCGGCGAGACGGTCACCGATGTCGGCCGGTTACTTCTGCGCTGCGCCGATCGACCCGGATTGGTGGCGGCGGTCAGTGATTTCCTGGCCCGTGCAGGTGCGAACATCGTGTCCCTGGACCAGCATTCCACCGAGCAGTCCGGTGGAACCTTCGTGCAGCGCACGATTTTTCACCTCCCCGGGTTGGCAACCGCCTACGACGAGCTGACACGTGAGTTCGCTGCGCGGGTGGCCGTCCGGTTCGACATGGACTTCGCATTCACCGAGGCGTCGAACCCGAAGCGGGTGGCCATCATGGTGTCCAAGGAGGACCACTGCCTTCTCGACCTGCTGTGGCGCAAACGTCGTGGTGAACTGGACATGTCGGTTGTGATGGTCATCTCCAACCATCCCGACCTGGCCGAACAGACACGCTCTTTCGGGGTGCCGTTCATCCATGTCCCCGCGACCGAAGGTGGACGCGCAGAAGCCGAACAGCGTCAACTCGACCTGATGCGGGACAACGTCGACCTGGTCGTGCTGGCCCGCTACATGCAGATCCTCACTCCCCAGTTCCTCGAGGCAGTCGGATGCCCGTTGATCAACATCCACCACTCCTTCCTGCCGGCGTTCATCGGTGCAGCGCCCTATCGGCGGGCCAGGGAGCGGGGGGTCAAACTGGTCGGCGCGACCGCTCACTATGTCACCGAAACCCTCGACGAAGGACCCATCATCGAGCAGGACGTGGTGCGGGTGAATCACCGCCACGATGTCGGCGATCTCAAACGCCTGGGCGCCGACGTCGAGCGGGCCGTTCTGTCACGGGCGGTCCAGTGGCACTGCGAGGACCGCATCATCAGGCACGGCAACCAGACCATCGTCTTCTGAGCTGAACGTGGCGCTCATCGCGGGCAGGTGACCCCTCGGCCGCGACGCTAGCCCTGCGTTTGCTGCTGGCCACCGGAGGCCACCGCGAGTTTGGTGGGATCGGAGGTCACTTCGTCGATGACGGTGTGGATGAACCGCATCTTCTCGAGGACCGCGGGCGGCAGGACGAACGGATAGAGGTCCCCTCTGCCCATCGATCGATTCACCATGTTCAGCGCCCACGCCAGCGGCAGCCACATCTCGATGATCATGTCGAATCCACTGGGACCCAGCGTTCTACGGTCGAAGGTCGCCCCTGCCGGAGCCATTCCGAAGGCAGCTGCGGTGTCGAGGGTGTCGCGGATGTGCAGGTAGTGGGCGAACGTCTCGGCCCAATCCTCGGCGGGGTGCATCGTCGCGTAGGACGAGACGTAGTTGTTCACCCAGCCCGCAGGCGCACCCTCGCTGTAGTGCCGATCGAGCGCGGCCTGGTAGTCAGCCTCGGGGTCACCGAACAATTCGTGGTAACGCTGCAGGTAGTCGTCTGAGGTACCGATCAACCGGTACTGGTAATAATGCCCGATCTCGTGCCGAAAGTGGCCCAGCAGCGTCCGGTACGGCTCGTCCATGGAGATACGCAACTGCTCGCGGTGGACGTCGTCGCCCTCGGCGAGGTCCAGTGTGATCAAACCGTCCTCGTGGCCGGTGAACACCTTCTCGAACTGGCTCGACAGCAGGTCGAACGCCAGTCCGTACTGCGGGTCCTCGTCACGGCCGACGATCGGCAGCTTCAACTCCTGCAGCTCGGCGATCAGCCTGCGCTTGGCCTTCTCCGCGGCGGCGAACGATGCCAGCGCGACAGTGTCCGCGTCGTTGGGCCGGGTGCGGGTGAGTGCGCACGAGACACAGAGTTGCGCGACCGGACTCCGCTCCACGATCCAATTGCATTTGGCGAGGTGCAGATTCGCGCACAGCCGGTACTGGCTTGCGTCGACGGCCCCCGCATGTTCACTCTCCGCTGGGGGCGCGATGACCAGGAGCGCCATGTCGTCGAGCGAAAAACCAAGAGAGCTACCGCAGTTGAGACAGACCGAATTCTCGAACGACAACCGCTGACCACAGTTCGGACAATTGAAGTCACGCATTGAGCACTCCCCCTTCGTAGGGCGCGACATCGACGGCGACGTTGATGACGCTGCTCTCCGAGTCGGTGTAGATGATGCCACGAAGCGGTGGGACGTCCGCGTAGTCTCGCCCGAAACCGACCGTCACGTACCGCTCGTCGACCATCTGGTCGTTGGTCGGATCCAGCCCCAGCCACAGATTCTGTGGCGTCCACACTGCCGCCCAGGCGTGTGTCGCGTCGATGCCGACCATGCGTTCCTTCCCCGGTGGGGGGTCGGTCGCCAGGTAACCGGAGACATAGCTGGCGGCCAGACCGTTTGCGCGCAGACAGGCGATCGCCAGCCGCGCGAAGTCCTGACATACCCCTTCACGCGCCGCCAAAACCTCGCTGACCTGAGTGGACACCGTCGTCGAACCCGACCGATAGGTGAAGTCGGTGTAGATCCGCGATGTCAGGTCACGCAGCACCTCGATCAGCGCCCGGCCGGGGATGAAGCTCGGGGCCGCGTACGCGCGCAGTTCGTCGGTGATCTCGGGGGGCTGCAGATCGAGGGTGAACTCAGTGGCCAGAGCGCCATCGGTGCCCACCGGACGCGCGATCTCCCAGGGCGCCCGCGCCGACGGACCCTGATAGAGGTCCGGCGGGGGTGAATCCACCTCGACCACCGACCTGCTGGTGATGCTGAGCTTCCGGTGTCGCTCGGTGACGTGGAAGTACGAGCTGAGGTTGCCGTAGGCGTCGCGACTGGTGGAACTGTCGGCGGCCTCCGGCTCGATCACCAACTCGTGGAACAGGCACCGCTGGCGTGCCGAGTCCCGCGGGGTCAGGAAGCCGCGGCCATACGAGCTGGTGACCACATCGGAGTACCGGTAGACGGTTCGATGGGTTACCTCGTAGCACCGGCTCGTGCCGGAGGCGGTGGGTCCATCCGGAAACGCGGTCACGGAACCAGGCGGCGTTCGTCGGGTCCCCACAGCGGCTGCATGCCGCCCGGAAGCGACAGATGGGTCGCGGTGATGACGCCGGAAAGCTCGCGCAGATCCCGGTGGATGCCGGCGAGGAGGCCGTCCAGTTCTGCGCGCCCGCCGTCGGAGGTGACCTCTTCGAGTTCCGCCGGTTCGATGCGACGCAGCCTCATGGCGATCTCGTCGACCATCCGCTCGGTGCGCGACGAACCCGTCGCTCCGGGCAGCGACTTGAGGTTCGTCCGTAGTCGTTCCAGCTGGTAGACCAGTGACCGCGGATTCTCCGCGTCGAACAGCACCAGCTCCGCCACGCCCGCAACACTAACCATGCCCGGATTGCGCCTGCGGTAGATGACCAACGATTCGCACGCCACCAGAGTGGACTCGGTGATGGTCTGCTCGGCGTCGGGCAGCCGCGCCTTCGTCAGGGTGGCCCGCAGCAGCGCCGTCACCGCCTGGCCGCGCTCGATCCGCTTGCCGATGTCCATCATCGTCCAGCCCACGTCGTGGACCATCGATTCGGCGACCACCCCGGAGAGCGCGAGCATCCCGGCGAGGGTGAGGGTGTTCGTCGACGACAGGAACGCGTCGCCCTCGGCCTGCGAATCCGGCGGTGTGTCGGGACCGTGCAGCAGGGCGCGCTCCAAGGCGGACAACACCATCCAGGTGTCGTTGGACATTTGGTCACGAACCGATCGTGCGGCCAGGCTGAGGCGTTCCACGGACTGCGCCAGCGAGCCGGAACGGTTGCGATCGGCCGTCAACGACCACAGCGTGGTCGGGGCGGTGGCCACCATCTCGACGTAGTCACTGCCGGCGCCGGTGTCGGTTCCGGTGATCCTTCCCAGCGCGGTCAGCAGTACCGGGACGCATTCGCTGCCGGCCATCGCACGTCGGTAGCGATACTCGTGATAGCGCTCGCGGGTGACCGTCAGGAGCCGCGCCATGTTCTCGGCACGCTCGGCGTACCGACCGATCCAGAACAGATCGGACAGCACGCGCGGTGAACTGATCTCGTGGGTGGGGCTGGAGGTGACCAACGCGGGCAGCTCAGCGCTGACGTCGACCTCGGGCGGCTCCACCGACGTGGCGGTCAGAATCTTCTCCGCCGTCACGCGTGTCGGCGTACGCACCCAGATATCCTTGGCAGCAAGGGTATTGAGGCGGTACGCCGCGGTTCCCGGGGCCAGCAGATAGCCCAGACCACCGATCATCGGTGCGTAACCGCTGTGCTGGGCCACGGTGAAGAGCCGCATCCCGACGCTCGATGACGACAACCCTCCCGGCCGGTAATCCGAAGGTGCCGAGGAGAACTGGGGCAATTCCTGCCCCACCCACTGCCACGGATCGGACTCGATACGCGCCGCGAGCAGATCACGCTGCGCGGCTGACAGTTCCGGGCCGACGATGGGTTCGCTGCCGCCGACCGGTTTGATCAATAGCGACGCCAGGTTCGCCAACAGATGTGAGCGCTCCACGTCGACACCGCCCCAATACAGCGGCGCGGTCGCCAGTAACGGTGTCTCGTCGAGCAGCAGTTCGGCCAGTTTCGGTAAAAACCGAAGCAGCCCAGGGCTTTCCAGCACTCCACTGCCCAGAGTGTTGACCACCGTCACCGCGCCCCGGCGCAGCACCTCGACCAGGCCCACCACTCCCAGTCGGGAGTCGGCACGCAGGTCGAGCGGGTCGGCGAATTCGGCGTCGACTCGGCGCAGCACGACGTCCACCCGCCTGAGGGTGCCCATCGAGCGCATCCACAGTTTCCCGTCGCGCACCACCAGGTCAGCACTCTCGACCAGCGGCAGACCCAGCACGCCGGCCAGGTAGGCCTGGTCGAACGCCGTCTCCGAGTGGATGCCGGGGCTGAGTACGACGACCACCGGCTCCTCGGCCGATTCCGGAGCGGCGTCGATCAGCGCCAGTCGCAGCGCCTGCGCCCAAGGAGAGGCGGGACGGGGTCCGATCTGCTCGAAGAGGTCGGGAATGGCATGGGCGACCACGCGCCGGTCGGCCAGCGCATAGCCGGCGCCCGAGGGTGCCTGCGTCCAGTCGGCGTTGACGAGGAACTCCCCCGACGCCTCTCGACTGACGTCGCACCCGTGCAGGAACAGCTGGTGGCGGCCCGGCACCTCGATGCCTCGCGCGGCACGCACGTAGCCGGGATGGGCGAACAGCAGCTGCGGCGGGAGCACTCCGCTGGTGATCGAACGGCGTTCGCCGTAGAGGTCGGTCAGCACCGCGTCCAACACCCTGGAGCGTTGCACCAGACCGGCTTCCAGGGTGTCCCAGTCCGTCGCCGAGATCACCAACGGCAGCGCATCGAGCTGCCAGGGCCCCGGCATGGCCGCGCCATCGCCGTTGGTGATCGCATCACCGTTGTGATCGACCTGGATGTAGGTGATCCCGTCGTTGTCGACGAGGCTGCGCACCAGGGCACGCAGGCGGTCCAGGCCCCCGCGGCCACGCTCGCGTGCGCAGTCGGCCAACTCCTGCCAGGCCGGCCGGACTTCTCCTGCCGCATCGACGAATTCGTCGTAGCCGGGTGCTGATCCGTGTCCGGTGGGCTGCACATCGAAGAGCGCCTGCTGGGCTCGCATGGTGCGATACGGCGCCAGCGGGTTGTCGAAGTCGATCGCCCCGACTCCCGGACCTGTTGCGGGAAATGCCATTACTGCAGCACGGTACGCACTCGCCGCAGATCCAGGATCCCCGGCGCGCCCACATCGGTCGACTGGCGTGCCTGCTTCTCCCGCAGGCCTGCCAGGTCCACCTTTCCGGGCGTGAAACCGCTGGCCTCGAACCGGCGACCACGGCGCGATTCGGCCTCGACGGCGTTGACTGGTGGCGCGTCGTAGGACCGTCCCCCCGGATGCGACACGTGGTACGTGCAGCCTCCCCGGGACACCCCCGAGGCGGAGTCGATGAGTTCGAAGTGCAGCGGCCCGTCGACGGTGATCGTCGGGTGCAGCGCGCTGGGCGGTTGCCAGGCGCGGTACCGCACGCCACCGACCTGCACGTCGGGATTGTCGGTGGCCAGCATCGGAATCGGATGCCCATTCACGGTGACGATGTAGCGCTGCCGATCGGCACCGATGAGCCGCACCTGGATCCGCTCCACCGACGAGTCGACGTACCTGGCGGTGCCCCCCGCGGTGGATTCCTCACCCAGCACGTTCCACGGCTCGATCGCGCCGCGAAGCTCGATCTCGACCCCGCTGAAGACCGCGGTCCCGATCCGGGGGAAACGGAATTCGGTGAAGGGGTCCAGCCAGCTGGTGTCGAAGTCGATCCCGTGCGCCCGTAGGTCGGCGGCGACATCGGCGATATCGCTGATAATGAAGTGCGGCAACAGATATCGACCGTGGAGGTTCGCGCCGTGGCGGATCAGCGGGGCCCGAAGTGGTTCGTCCCAGAACCACGCCACCAGCGCGCGCACCAGCAGCGATTGCACCATCGCCATCTGGTAGTGGGGCGGCATCTCGAATCCGCGCAACTCGAGCAGTCCGAGCCGGCCGCGGGCACTGTCGGGGCTGTAGAGCTTGTCGATGCAGAACTCGGCGCGATGGGTGTTGCCGGTGATGTCGGTGAGAAGGTGCCGCAGCGCCCTGTCGACGATCCACGGAGCGGAGCTTGCGGAGCGACCATGATCCGGAGCGGAGCTTGCGGAGCGATCATGATCCGGAGCGGAGCTTGCGGAGCGATCATGTTCCGGAGCGGGCGTCTCCTCGACCTCGGAGAGGCGTGCGATCTCGGCGAAGGCGATCTCGATTTCGTAGACCGAGTCCGGGCGCCCCTCGTCGACGCGGGGCGCCTGGGAGGTGGTGCCGATGAACCGGCCGGCGAACAGGTAGGACAGCGACGGATGTCGCTGCCAGTAGGTCAGCAATGAGACGAGCAGATCCGGACGGCGCAGCAGCGGGGAATCGGCGGGGGTGATACCGCCGAGGGTGATGTGGTTGCCACCGCCGGTCCCGCTGTGGGTGCCGTCCACCTCGAACGACTCGGTGGACAAGCGTGCCTGACGGGCTTGTTCGTAGAGCGTCTCCAACTGCTCACGCTGTTCGGCGAAGCTGGCGGTCGGTGCGACGTTCACCTCGATCACACCGGGATCCGGGGTGACGGACATCGATTGCAGCCGAGCGTCCGCCGGGGGCCCGTAACCCTCGATCACCAGGGGGCAGCCGACCTTGGCTGCGGCGCTCTCGATTCGCGAGATCAGGTCGACGAAGTCGTCCAGTTCCTCGGTCGGCGGCAGGAAGACGTAGAGCAGGCCGTCGCGGATCTCGCCCACCAGCGCGGTGGTGGGCATCGGGTCGTCATCCTCCACCTCTGCGTCGTCGGCGGTGCCGGTCGACAGCGGCGGCCGACTCTGGAGCGGATCGGCGTCGAACGTCACCGGCGGCGGTTCCCAGCTGATCGATTTCAGGGGCAGTCGCAGCCCGGCCGGGGAGTCACCGTCCAACAGCACGATGCGGCCGCGGCGCAATCGCCAGTCCGCACTGGCCCAGCCCGACCCGTCGTCACGGCGATGCAGCGGCAGCACGTAGGCGGCAGGCTCGGCGACCGGCGCCTCCAGACTGGCCAGCAGCGCAGCGCGGCCGCTCGGGCTGTCCGATTCGAGGTCGTCCTCCTCGGCGACCGGATCACCCTCCGGCTGACGCACCGCGGCGGCCAACCTGCTCAGCGGGTCTTCGTACGCGGCGCGGACCTGGCTGGCAGGGAGCCCCAGCCCGTCGGCGATGGCATCGAGGAGTTGGCGGCCGGCGTCGGGGGGAAGCGCGATCGGATCGGGCTTCTCGGGCCACGGATCAGCCAGGAGCGCTTCGTCGGTCCACAGGGGTTCGCCGTCCGTGCGCCAGTGCAGCCCGATCTGCCAGCGCGGCAATGGCTCTCCGGGATACCACTTGCCCTGGTTGCGCTGTACCAACCCCTGCGGCGCCCAGATCTTCTTCAGCCGCGCCGCCAGGGCAGAGGCACGAACCCGCTTGTGCTCGCCATCGGCGTCGGTGGTCCACTCCGGGTCGACCTGGTTGTCGATCGAGACGAAGGTGGGTTCACCCCCGACCGTCAGCCGCACGTCACCGTCGGCCAATCGCTGGTCGACGACGGCGCCGAGCTCGTTGATCTGGGCCCATGATTCCTCGGTGTAGGGCAGCGTGACCCGCGGGTCCTCGTGGATCCGGGTGACGACATTGGTGAATTCCAGCGTCGTCTCACACGGCTCGGTCGCGCCGGTGATCGGCGCCGCGGATTCCGGATGCGGGGTCGCCGACAACGGGATGTGTCCCTCGCCGGCGAACAGCCCTGAGGTGGGGTCCATCCCGATCCACCCGGCGCCCGGGATGTACACCTCGGTCCAGGCGTGCAGATCGGTGAAGTCGGCGACCGGACCCGACGGGCCGTCGAGGGCCTCGACGTCTGAGGTCAGCTGAACCAGATATCCGGAGACGAAGCGCGCCGCCAGGCCAAGCTGCCGCAGGATCGACACCAGCAGCCACGCCGAGTCCCGACAGGATCCGATTCCGGTGCGCAACGTGAAATCCGGTGTCTGCACGCCGGGTTCCATGCGGACGCTGTAGCCGACGTCGGCGTTGACCGCATGGTTGAGCGCGACGAGGAAGTCGATGGTGCGGGTGCCCGGAGGGACCGAGAAGTTCTGCACCCACGCTTCGGCGAGGTCACCCGGACCCGAGCCGCCTCCGCTCTCGTCGACCGGTCTCAGGTAGGGCTTGAGATCCTCGGCCAGCGCCCGTGGGTATTCGAACCCGACACGTTCGGCGTAGTCCTCGATGAAGAAGTCGAAAGGATTGATCACCTTCAGATCGGCGATCAGTCCGACGGTGATCGTCAGGCTTCGGGTGCGCGTCGGGAAGACGAGACGGGCCATGAAGTTGCCGAAGGCGTCCTGCTGCCAGTTGACGAAGTGATCGGCGGGCTCGACCTTCAGCGAGTACGCCTCGATCGGGGTACGCGAGTGTGGCGCCGGCCGCAACCGGACGACGTGCGGAAAGACCTCGACGAGACGGTCGAATGTGTAGCTGGTGCGGTGCTCCAGCGCCACTTTGATACCCATAACGTCAAATCCCATCACACCGGCGACGGCGATGCAGATCGCACTCGCCGTAGCCGGCCCGCCAGGTGGACCCTATCGGGAGCGCGTCACCCTCATTCCGAGTTCTTCCGGCGGCACATCGTGCCCGTCGGCGCAGCGCATGACGACCGCCGCCTCCGCTCCGCAGCCCTCATGAGTCAGCCGCAGCGGCGCCGGGGCGGGCAGGTGTCGCTGACCCCATTCGAACATCGCCCACACCACCGGCATGAAGTCGGTGCCCGCCTGTGTGAGGACGTACTCGTCGCGGCTGCGCTGCCCGGGCTCCTGGTAGGGCCGACGCTGCAGCAGGCCGGCCTCGACGAGGTCGGCCAGGCGGGCGGCTGCCGCGGCCTTGGTGATGCCGACTCGGCGCCAGAAATCGTCGAAGCGGGTGGTGCCGTAGTACGCCTCGCGCAGGATCAACATCGCCGATTTGGCACCCAGCACACCCATCGTCTTCTCGATCGGGCACTGCCCCACGGCCGACCACGAGTCCCGATCGGTCAGTACGCCCTGCAGCATTGTCATGGAATTCACCCTCCCGCTGAGTTGTTGTCACTATACCTAGATGCTATAGCTGAGTATGCAAGGCAATACTCAGCGGTGAGATTCAGGAGGCAGTGATGATCGGATCCACAGGTCGCGACGCGGTGATCGTCGCGGCGGTACGGACACCCATCGGCAAGGGCAAAGCGAACGGAGCACTGCACGACGTGCTGCCCGTAGACCTGCTCGCCCACAGCCTTCGCGAGGTGGTGAACCGCACCGGCATCGATCCCGTTCTGATCGACGACGTGATCGCGGGCGCTGTCACCCAGGTCGGCGATCAGTCGGTCAACATCGCCCGCAACGCCCTGCTCGGCGCGGGGTTCCCCGAGACTGTTCCCGGCACGACCGTCGACCGTCAGTGCGGCAGCAGCCAGCAGGCGATCCACTTCGCCGCGCAGGGCGTCGTCGCCGGCGCCTACGACGTGGTCATCGCCGCCGGCGTCGAGTCGATGTCGCGGGTTCCGATGGGATCGAGCGTGCTCCCGGGAAGCGACCCGTTCGGTGCGATGGCGCAGCGATATCCGGAAGGCCTTGTGCCACAGGGCATCAGCGCTGAGCTGATCGCCGCCAGATGGGGTCTGTCGCGAACCGAACTCGACGAGTTCTCCGCGCGTAGCCACGAGAAGGCCGCGGCCGCCACCAAGGAGGGCCGTTTCGACAACGAGCTGGCGCCGATCGCCGGCCTGAGCACCGACGAGATCATCCGCCCCGGGACCACAGTCGATACGCTCGCGGGGCTCCGGCCTGCGTTCTACAACCCGGCCTACGAGTCACGCTTCCCCCAGATCAATTGGGAGATCACCCCGGGTAACAGCTCGCCGCTGTCCGACGGCAGCGCGGCGGTGATGATCACCACCAGCGAGGTCGCACAGCGCCTGGGCCTGCGGCCACTGGCCCGCATCCACACCACCACCGTGGTCGGGTCCGATCCGCTGTACATGCTGACCGGCGTGATCCCGGCGACCGAGAAGGTACTCGCCAAGGCGGGTCTGACCCTCTCGGACATCGACCTGTTCGAGGTCAACGAGGCGTTCGCCCCGGTGGTGCTGTCGTGGGCACGCGACACCGGCGCGGACCTGGCGAAGACGAATGTCAACGGCGGTGCCATCGCCATCGGTCACCCCCTCGGAGCCAGTGGTGCCCGCATCATGACCACGTTGGTCAACGCGCTCAAGCAGCGCGGTGGCCGCTACGGCCTGCAGACGATGTGTGAGGGCGGCGGAATGGCTAACGCCACCATCATCGAACGGCTCTAAACGACCGCCGAGACTGTATTCCACGCGGCCAAGACCGCCAAAAGCGCACTCGGAATACAGTTTCGGCGAAAGTCCTCAGGCGCGGGTCAGCTCGAACAACGGGATGGCCCGGTCGGTCTTCGCCTGGTAGTCGGCGAACACCGGCGCCACCTCGATCAGCTTGGGGTAGGTGGCGTCGCGCTCGTCGTCGGGCAGCTCGCGCACGTCGACGTCATAGGCCTCGGTGCCGATCTCGATGTGCGCCCGCGGATCGGCCCGGAGGTTGTGCACCCATGCCGGGTCTTTCGGCGCGCCCGCGTAGCTCCCGATGATGAGCATCTTGTCGTCGATGGTGAGGTAGGCCAGCGGCGAGAGCCGGGGCTTGCCGGACTTGGCGCCGGTGGTGTGCAGTAGCAGTAGGGTGCCGCCTTCGAACGGCCCGCCGACCTTGCCGCCGTTGGCACGGAACTCCTCCACGACGCCGCGGTTGAAATCGTCGAGCGCCGCCGTGTCGGCTACCAGCTTGTCTTTGTCGAGTTCGGTCATGCCTTCTCCAACTATTTGTGATCGACGTCTGTTCTACCCATCACTGAATCCAAAACCGAGCTGCGATCTGACGATTCAGTCAATATGATAGGCGACCTGGTCCATTTCGGAGGGGGGCCGTCGCATGCGTGACGCCTTTCCCATCATCGCGCCGCCAGTTCGACGATTCGCACAGACATGAATCGCGCACAATGACATCGCCGTTGCTGGACATCGGTGAACACGTGGTCGGACGACAACCCGAGTTCGCCGAACTCCGCGCAGCCGTTTCGACAGCCGAACGGGACGGTGGCGCATGCGTTTTGCTGAGTGGGGCTCCTGGAGTCGGGAAGTCAGCGCTCATCCAAGCCTTGGGCGGCGAGCTCTCGAAGCGCAACTGCATATTCGCGTATGGCCGATGCCGCGACGGCGCGCCCGCTCCTTACTCGGCCGTCGCAGATGCGCTGGCCTCGACACTCCGCGCGATGAAGGTCACTGCCCCCGCTGAGCGGGAACGCTGGCGAGCGGACCTCTCCGGCGAAACCTCGACACTCGCCGGCGTCCTCGGCGAGCTCGTACCGGAGCTTCGGGAGACCCTAGGCGAGGCATTACCTGTGGCAGACCTCGATGCCGCCGAGACTCGGCGCAGACTGCACCGCGCTGTCATCCGATTTCTAGCCATCACAGCGTCGTACCGGACGGTGGTGTTGGCGATCGACGACCTCCAATGGGCCGATCGGGACTCGATCTCGCTGCTGACCGAACTCTTGACGGTGGCGCCCCGAAATGTCCTGGTCCTCGGGGCCCATCGGGCGGGTGAATTCGACTCGACTGCGAACGGTATCGCCGCCACCAGCATGACGCTCAACCCGTTGACCCGCGGCGACGTGGAGTCCATGCTCGCCGACGTAGTGGGCAGCGCCAGCGAACTGCACGAGGTAGCCAACGAATTCCAGCACCGGACGGGTGGAAATCCCCTACAGATCCAACAGCTGCTCTACCGCGCCCAGCGCGAAGGCGCTCTCATCGCCACGGGCGACGACGGACGCCCGGGATGGGATCTTCGCATCCTCTCCTCGATCGAGGTCTCGGCCACGGAGGCCGAATTCCTCCATCGCTATCTCGGGCAACTACGCCCAGCCGACCGGGCGGTTCTCGGTTCGTTGTCCTGCATCGTCGGCGAGTTCGATCTTGCCGACGCCGCAGCGGCGGCTGCAGAGCCGGCCGATATTGTGGCGCAGACACTTTGGGCCTGCCTGGAACTGCGACTGCTCGATGCCGTCGACAACGGGGGTCGACGAATCGCCAACGCGATCAGCCGTGACGTCCGGTACCGCTTCAGCCACGACCGGGTCGCTGAAGCGGCGCGGTCGGGTCTCCCCGACGATTCGCAGCGGCAGGTCCACCTGCGCATCGGACGACGGCTGGTCGAGTTGGGAGAGGACCGACTGTTCGAGGCGGCTCGGCATGTGGGCATCGGAGGCCGGGTCGCTACCGACGACAACGAACGAGTCCGGTTCGTGGAAGTACTTCGGCGCGCGGCAGCGAAGGCCCGCGCGCAGGCGTCGTTTCCACTGGCACTGGACTTCAGCCTGAGCGCACTGGCGCTCCTCGGTGAGCAGCGCTGGGCCGATCGCTTTCTGCTCGCCCGGAGCCTTCAACTCGACGCCGCCGACGCCGCCCTGCTGGTCGGTGACGTGACCACCCTGCATGCGCTCCTCGACGAGGCCGAAGCAGTGCTGCAGCAGCCGACCGATCGCGCCCGTCTCGCGTACCTGCGCATCAAAGGTCGGGTGGCAGAGAACCGTCTCCGAGAGGCGCTCGAAACGGGGCTGCAGGCGCTCGACGACCTGGGCGAGCCGCTACCGCCTGAAGCCGGCAAGCCGCGCATGGCGAATGCGCTGGTCAGGATGAAGATCTCCACGCGCCGTTGGAGCGCCCAGCAACTGCTGCGCCTCCCTCAGTGTGACGACCTGCTGGTCATCGAGCTTCAGGGCATCCTCGCCGAGCTGCGCAGCTTGTCTTATCTCGTCCGGCCGAACCTCTTCCCCCTGATCGTCCGCAAACAACTCGACCTGACACTGGCCAATGGCCACACCCCCAGCTCTCCGCTGGTCCTTGCCAGCTACGGGCTGCTGCTGGTGATGACCGGTGACCGGGCCGGCAGTCAGCGATTCGGCGAGGTCGGTCTGCTCCTGACCGAACGCAAGGAGTATCTCGAAGCACGGCCGCAGACGCTGTTCATGTACCTGAACTTCATCCGTCACTGGCGTCAGCCGCTCCGCGAAGGCCTGGACCAGCTCCGCGGCGCCGTCACCGACGCACTCGACCGGGGAGATCAGGAGTACGCGGGATTCCTCGCAGCAGTTTTGCTGGCCCAGTCATTCTGGCTCGGCCGCCCACTCGAGGAAATCGACTCCCTCGCTCGATCCCTGGTCCCCGAGATCCGCTCTCAACCTGTCCCCCGCGCACTCTGCGAAGCGGTCCAACAGCTCTGCCTCAATCTGATGGGCCGCAGCGAGGACCCTTTTCTACTCGCCGGAGAAAGCGGCTACGACGAGCGTGACGCGCTGCCGGCGGCCCGTCGCGAAGGCGACGAGGTGGCTCTCAGCTCGGCCGCCACCATGAAGCTCGGCCTGCACTTCTGGTCGGGGGACTACACCGGTGCCGTCAAAGTGGCGGATGAGGCCATCGAGCATGCCGGCGGTATGGCGGGCACCGCGATCCTGCAAGTCATATATCTGACCGACGCCCTGAGCAGAATCAACGCGGCACCGAACGACCGGTCGACCGCCCGGTCCGTACGCCATGCCTTGGCCAAGCACCGCGCGTGGGCCGCGGATGCGCCGGCGAACTACGCCGCACCGTGCGCGCTTATCGAAGGGGCGTGGGCAAGGGCGCGGGGGCACCATCGGAAGGCCGAGCTGCACCTCGACCACGCGATCGAGCTCGCCGAGGAACACCGGCTCCCGCTCATCGCAGCCCTCGCCCACGAAGAGGCCGCCACTCTCTACGCCGCGTCCGGGCGGACCAGCATGCGCGATCACATGCTGCGGCAGGCATATCAACGCTGGTCGAGCGTCGGGGTGGTATTGCGCACGGATCGCCTTGCCCGAGAACATCCCTGGCTACTGAGCCGAGATCTGGTTCAGCAGGGAACGACAGGTATCGACCCCGTCGGTGCGCATCAGCTCTCACGGGCACTGTCGGGAGCACGCACCCAGGAAAGCCTGGCGAACATCATCCTGCGTTCTGTCGCAAACACCACCGGCGCGGACCGCATCCTGCTGCTCAGTACAGCTGAGCAACTCTGGCTCCAAGCCCGTTACCTACACGGCGAAGTTTCGATTGCTGATGGGCCGTGGTCCGAAACCCCCTACGACCGAGACATCGTCCGGCGCGTCATGGACAGCGGCACCCCGTGGGCGGCGATGTCCATCCTCGTTGCGCCAATACGACTGCAAGAAAACACCATCGGGGTCATCTATGCAGAGCGCATCGGGTCAGATCAGCCTTTCACATCCGGTCACGAGGAAGCGGTCACCTTCTTGTGCTCGCAGGCTGCCGCGCCACTGGGAAACTTCCAACTCGAAGCCCGCCTTCAGGCCGCCGACGAGTATCGGCACGCCCTGATCGATGCGCAGTCGAGGTTCGTCCCGAACGAACTACTACGCATCCTCGACCTCGACGACCTTCACCGCGTTCGTGCCGGCCACCGTGTGGAGCGCGAGATGACGGTTCTCATCAGTGACATCCGCGGCTACACAACCATGCTCGAGGACATGAATGTATCGGAGGCCGGCAATCTCGCCATGGGCTTCCTGCGGGCGGTCGAACTTCCGGTCATCAGCTGCAACGGATTCGTCCAGGACGTCCGCGGCGACGAGATCGTCGCCGTGTTCGACTCGGAAGCCGACGCTGTCCGGGCGGGACTGGCCATGCTGCGATCGTTGCGCGAACACAACCGTGAGCGCTCTGCCGCAGGCTCCGAGCAACTACGCGCGGGCATCGGGATCAACACCGGCACGGTGGGAGTCGGCCTCGTCGGCGGGGTGAACCGCATGGTGCTGACGATCATCGGCGATGCGGTGAATCTTGCGGCCCGGATCGAAAGTACCAACAAGCGCTACGGTTCCGCTTTGCTGATCTCCGATGCAACCCGGCTGCGGCTCACGGAATCGGACGAGTTCGATGTCCGCCGGATGGAGCGTGTCATGGTGGTCAACCGACGCCGGCCGGTGACGATCCACGAAGTCTACAACGATGATTCAGATGACCTACGCGCCTCCAAGAGGTCGGCACAGTACGCGTTCGACGAGGCCTTTGCGCTGTTCGACGCCGGAGACATCGACCAGGCACGTGCCGCATTCGAGCGGTGCCGGCTGTTGCTGCCCGATGATCCGGTCGCGCCAATGCATCTCGCACACTGTGACGCGGTGGCGCGTGGAGAGATGACGCCCGGCCAGGAGATTGTTTTACTTCAGAAATAGTTCAGAGTTGCTGCGAAAAACAGGTGGCCACAGCTCTACCCACAGATGACGTGCTCTGTCATGATTTCAAGATCATCAAGGGGGTTTGCCGATGTACCTGACTGCCGAGCGGTTGGCGATCGCCAACCAAGCAATCATGGAGACTTTCGAGAACACCAGCATCGCCTGGCAAGCCATACCGCACTGGGACACCGGAGATCCAGGGCAGACCAGGGTCCGCGACGACATCATCACCACTCCGCCGAATCCCGGCTTCTTGAACATCGAACTCGAGCAGGTTTCTTTCGAGGTGACGCTCTTCCAGACGAGCGCTCCGACACCCGAATCGCTGACCACCGAGATCATCATGGCGACAACCACACTGGCCAAGCAGTTCGACGACAAGGTGCTTGCTGAGCTTCGAGCCAAAGTGCCAGCAACGAAGGACTTCTCTGCGGGCAATGCCCAAGGACTGCTTGACAACCTGATCGAGGCACGCGCAACGGTCGAGGATGCGGGCTATCGTGCACCGTCGTGCCTGATCACGAACACCCTGGGGCTCAAGTATCTCAGTGAGCTTAGCTCCGGCTATCCCATCACCGAGGCGCTGCTCGGCGCTGCAAACGTCAACTCGTTGCACCGGACCTCGATACTTGACGAAGCCGTGCAGGCGGTAGACGCAGCCGGAGCTCTCAAAGTTGATGGAGGCGGAAAGGCGATCATGGAACCGGGAGCCGTCTTGCTGATGATCGGCCGGCGCCAACGCATCGCGCACGGAGCAGCACCGGACGCATCACCCGGAGAAGAGCCGGTCGACATCGCCGTCAGCGTGCCACCCAGCCTCGAGGTGGTCGGCGAAGCTCCGAATTCTGAGCTGGCACTGTCCGTGCGCGTCCGCTTCGCCACTCGGGTCAAAGCCATGGACGCTCTCGTCGAACGCCGCGTAGCAACAGTGGTGCCGTGACGCCAGCCGTGATCCGACATGACCTCGACTCTGCCTGACGCAGCCGCGGTCCCCAACGCGCCCAACTCGATCGACGCATACCTCGCCCTGTGCAAAGAAGCGTGCGACGGTGAGATCACCCGGATCTATGGCACTGGCGACACATCGAGCCCACTACGGGAGCTGATCCTCGACTACCCGCGCCGGGGTGGAAAGGCTTTGCGTCCCGCACTGAGCATCGCCATGTGCCTCGGGCTCGGCGGCCACCTCGACGCGATACTGCCGACGGCGGCGACGCTCGAGCTCTACCACAACGCCTTCCTCATCCACGACGACATCGAGGACGAATCCTGGTGGCGGCGCGGCAAACCCACAATGCACATCGACCACGGCGTTCCGGTCGCCGTGAACGTAGGCGACGCCATGTTGTCGTTGTCGTTGCAGCCGCTGCTCGACAACGTCGAGCGCGTCGGCCTCGGCCCCGCCCTGCGGATCCTGCGCGCCGTCTCGCACATGACCCGGCAAACCGTCGAGGGCCAGGCTCTCGAGCTCGAGTGGGTGCGGTCCAACACCTGGCGTCTCGACGACGCCGACTACCTACTCATGGTGGAGCTCAAGACCAGCTGGTATTCGTTCATCACCCCTCTGCAGGCCGGGGCGGTTGCCGCGGGCGCACGGCCCGAACAGTTGACGCTCCTGGAGACCTTCGGCCGCCACCTCGGCGCAGCGTTTCAGATCACCGACGACCTGCTGAACCTGCGCGCAGAACCGCAGGAGTACGGAAAAGAGATCGGCGGCGACCTGTGGGAGGGCAAGCGCACCCTGATGCTGCTGCATGCCCTGCGTCGCGCGGAACCCGCCGAACGAGACCGGGCCGTGCACATCCTGGCCAAGCGGCGGCCGGCCACTGCCGGTGAACTGGGACTCACCGACGTGCTGGATCGGCTCGCCGGTCGCGGCGAACTGTCCTTGGCCGGACTGGCAACGATCAGAGAGTTCCTGGATGGGCAACACATCTCGGAACCGAAGAGCCTCGACGACATCTGTTGGCTCTATGACCTGATCCGGCGTACCGGGTCCCTCACGCACGCGAGGGACATCGCAGCCCGTCACGCCCGCGACGCCGCCGCGGTGCTGGCAGACCTCGACTGGCTACCGGCCAGCCAGCACCGGACCGCGATCGCCGGGCTCGTCGACTACGTGCACGGGCGGACGAGATGAGTCCCGAAGCCCTGATCGGCATGCTGGCCGAACTCGAGCGGATCCGGGAACTCACCATCGACCTCATCGAACAGCAGGCTCCGCAGCTGCTGCCCACTCCGCCGGTGCAGGCCACCGGCACCGAGCGCACGGTGTACGACCTGCTCATCGGAGCCCGCCGTGGCGTGCTCGGCAACCCCGCCGCGGCGCGAGTTCTGCACGACCTGCTCATCGCCGAAGGCCGCCGCTACGCCGGGACGCCTGACGGGGCGCAACTGCGCGACGCGCTGATCGCATCCGAAGCAGTGGAGAATCTGCGACGCGTCTGGGAGACGTTGAGCCTCAATGTACTCGACGGCCCCGCAGGACCCGGCGCGGCTCCCGAGGCCTGGGCGGAACTGCTCGCGGACGCCGTAGTCGGGCGCGGACTCGATGACGCGATCCTCGCGCGGCTTCGCCCCGAGGGGTTCGCATGAGCCTTACCGATCCGCATGCGGCACTGGCCGAACACAGCAGCTTCGTCGGCTACCTGCTCGGCCTGGTCGGCGTTGCACGCTCGGTGCGGACGCTCGCCGGCAATGCCGACACCGGGAGAACGGTGTTGTCGGGCGAGGCCGACGATATGGTTCACCTGCTACTCGGGCTCGCCAGCCTGGGCGAAGCGATTGAGCGTCTCGCCGAAAATGCTCCGGCGCAACCTGGTTCAGCGGCAACGCCGACGCCCGACGCGACGACGAGGTGGCTGCGATGAGCGCCGTGCTCGCCGGTAGCGATTTCCTCCGTGCACCGTTGTTGGCCACCGCCCGTCCGGAAGGTTTCAAGGAGTGGCACCACTTCGTGATCCACGGCCGAGGTCGCCACATCCTCATCAATTTCAGCCTCAACAGTGGACCATCCGGCGCCGGACAGCTTCGTCTCGCTCCCCGGGTGATCGTGATAGCGCACCACGACCGGTGGTGCGGCGCCATCGAACGGTTCGACGAAGCCGCGCTCGACGTGTCCGCGGACCTCGGTGAGCTGAGAGTCGGCAGCAATCGAATGCACGTGCTGCCCGACGGCTACCGGGTGGTCGTCGATATGCCCAATCACCACATTCGGGGCGAGTTGGACTTCGTATCGGTCAGCCGGCCTTTCGTGGTCAACAACCAGCCGATCGGGGAAGGCAGGATGAGCTGGCTGTTCGTGCCCCGGCTGCGCGCAGACGGGTGGCTGCGGATCGGCGGGCAGGAGCACCGCATCGAGCATGAACTCGCCTATCACGACCACAATTGGGGCCGCTTCCGGTGGGGCGACGACTTCGGCTGGACTTGGGGCACCGTCCTGCCCCAGTCGCCGGACGACCCGTGGTCGATGGTGTTCCTGCAGATGACCGACCGGGCACGCCTGAACTATCTGTCTCAGGCACTTTATGTCTGGCACCACGACGAACCAGCCGCGATATTCCGGCATGCCGCTGTGAGAACGCGGAGCCACGGCGCTCTCCCCAACGGCCCAGACTGCACACTGCCGCCGCAGATGCGGCTGATTCTCGACGGCCAGGCCCCCGGGGTGCCCGAATGCGTGGAGATCTCGGCCGAGCGGGCCGGTGACACTGTGCATGCCGAGTTCCGCGCCAGGTCCTACGCTCGGCTGGCGCAGCCCAGCGAAGTCAGCCTCGACCGGTCGACGGTGCTCTGCGAGACGAGCGGAACCGCCCGGGTGGCAGGGACAGTGGGAGGGGAAGCTCTGGACTTCGACGGTGCCGGAATATTCGAGTTCCTCTATGGCTGAACAGGTCTCGTCGCTGTTGCGACGCTCGATCAGACACCTCGCAGACGAGGTGCCCGACAGCTACCGGCTTCTGCTCTACCGGCTAGGGCCACTGGTCGTCGCGCTCGACGTCGACCGCGAGCTCTTCTCGTTGTCAGGTGGGTCCGAACTCGAGGTTGCCGACGGCTGCGCGCTTGCCGCAAGCGTGCGGATCAACACCTCCCGCGCAACCATCCTCGAGGTGCTGGACGCGAAGGTGGGACTTGCCGAGGCGGTGGAGGAGGGCACAGTGAGCGTGCGGGGTCCGCTCGACGACGTCCAGCGTGCGCACGACACACTGGTGGCATATGTCCACGCCGCCGTCCGGGCGCCGTCACAGCCCGGACTTCTGGGTGCGCTCCGTGAGGGGGCGCCGTGAGCGGGTACATCATGACACCGGCCTCGTGCGAGCGGCGCCCCACCGTTGCGGTGCTCGGTGCCGGCATCGCGGGCCTGACCGCCGCGCACGAGCTGGCAGAGCGCGGATTCGACGTCACCGTCTACGAATTCCGCGAAGACGAACGCAACGGGCTCGGGCCCGAGCCGGCCGGCCACTACCCGCCGGTCAAGCTCGGAGGCCTCGCCGCTTCCCAGTACTCGACCGTGGGCAGCCACGGCGGCAGTCGAGCCGAGCTCCGCGCCTTCCCGGGACAGCGAGGTCGGCCACGGGTCCCGTGCCAGGCCGTCGCGGGCGAACACGGCTTCCGCTTCTTCCCCGCCTACTACCTGCACACCTGGGATCTATTCCAGCGCATCCCCGTCTATCAATGCGTGAAAGCGGCCGGCGGCGAGGCAAGTTGGCAACCGACCGCACGCACCGTGCTGGACAACGTCAGGCGGGTCATCACCCAGGGCACCACGGTGGACGGCAAGCCGTCGCTCGTTTTCCCCCGCGAAGCGCCACGCAGCCCGGCGGAGTTCCTCAGCATCGTCGGTCAGCTTGCGGAATTGGATTTCACCGTGGGCGATGTCCAGACTTTCGTCAGCCGGCTGCTGCGATACCTCGTCACCAGCCCGCTGCGGCGCTCGAAAGAACTCGAGAACATCTCCGCCTACGACTTCTTCGTCGGTCGCGACAGTGCGACCGGGCC
Source organism: Mycobacterium sp. (assembly GCF_049683935.1). GTDB lineage: Bacteria > Actinomycetota > Actinomycetes > Mycobacteriales > Mycobacteriaceae > Mycobacterium. The sequence goes on from NZ_JBAUJR010000467.1 coordinate 20,897, forward strand.
CCCGCGCTACTCCTACACGCCGAAATTCCACGAGCTGCTGCTCGAAATGCCGAAAGTGCTGGCGGCCTTCGACGCCCGCTGGGGGGACGCTCGCACGAACCTCACCACCTATCTCCAGCTGCAGCTGCAGATGGACCGTCGCGACAACAAGGCCGACGGCGTGCTCAACGGTCCCACCACCGAGGCATGGTTCGACCATTGGCATCGACACCTGCTCACACTCGGGGTCCGCTTCGTCCGCGGTGGAGCGGATCGCCTCCTGCCCCCCACCGTCGACCTGTCACAGCAGGCCCACCTCAGGCCGCGGGTGCAGATCACGCTGACCGACGGTACCCAGCTGAACCCGGACTACACCGTGGTAGCCGTCGATGCGCCTGCAGCCGAGAGGATTACGGCAGATCTACGGGGCGCCGGCACCGGTGGCACCGTCGCGGGACTGGACGGGTTCACCACGCTCGCGCCGCCACCCGACGGACCCCTGCAACCGGAGACCACCCGTCCCCGACCCCGTCGCGACCCCTACGCCATGGCCGAGATGGGCCGGGTGCCCTGGGACCGCTTCCAGACGTTGAGCGGTATCCAGTACTACTTCGACACCGAATTCCAGTTGCTTCGCGGCCACATGTACTACTCGAAGACGGAGTGGGCGCTGTCGTCGATCAACCAGCACGGCCTGTGGGAGAACCGGCCGAGGCTGGCCCGCGACGGCCACGTGTCCGTGCTGTCGGTGGACATCGGGGATTTCAACACCCCTTCCCGTCATCTGCTGGACGAGTTGGGGCGCGGCAAGGCCGCTCGCGACTGCACCGCAGACGAGATCGCCTCGGAGGTCTGGCGTCAGATCGTCGCCTCTCTCACCAGCAACGTCGACAACGCGCCGGAGGAACTGCTGCCGTGGCCGGCCTGGTACGCACTCGACCGGGGCCTGGTCATGGAACATGGCCCCGGCCAGGGCAGCGGCCGCGTGGTGCGGAACGAAACGCCGTACCTCGTACCGATCATCGGGGATTGGGAGAACCGGCCCGGCGGCGACCCCTGGAATCCGCACAACACCTCCTGGACCTTCGTGCCGACCGACGAATCGTGGCTCGAGGACCTCGAGCAGCGACAGGTCTGGCAGGCCCGCCACGGCGGCTACCAGGTGCACCACAACTCGGTGGTGTTCGCAGGCACGTGGACCAAGACGTTCACGCGCATGACCTCGATGGAGGCGGCGTGCGAGTCGGCGCGGCACGCCGTCAACGCCATCCTCGACCACTACGTGTGGGTGGGTTCGGGCGGCACCGATCGCCGGGAGAGAACGACTCTCCCCTGGCTGTTCCCGTACGGCTTCCTCGACCAAGGCTTGTCGAGTCCGATCCGGATGCCGACGCCGGCGGGCGACTACTGCTACATCTTCGACATCGAGAACCGCGAACCGCCCGACACCCGCGCACTGCGGATCCTCGACTCGGCGTACTGCCAGCATTCGTTGCCCCATCCCGTGGACACCGTCGCCGCACCCCCTGCCCCACCGACCTACGGAGGCCGACCATGACGTACCCACCTGAGCACAACCCTCAGCTCGTTGCCTATCTCCAGGCCTGGCGGCAGGTTCTCGAACCGCTGACGCCGGGCATCACAGCGGCAATGCCGTTTCCCGGCGCGCCATGGGGCATGCCTCCGATGCCGCCTTTTACCGCGCCAATGCCGACGGCTCCCCCACCACCCATGCCGGCCGACTACACGCAGCAACTCTTCGGCTATCTACAGGCGTGGCGGCAGTATCTCGAGCAGGCGACGGGCGCACGGCCCGCCGAGGCTCAGCGTGCCGGTGCGCAGCCGACCGACATGCAGGCATCAGACACACCTGGTGCAGGCGGTTCCGCCCAAACCGCAAGGCCGGAGGGCAGTCCCACCGTCACGGTGCGGCCAGACAACCCGATTGGGGGAAGAGCCACGGAGACCAGTCCCGGTAACTCACCCACCCCTGACTTGCCCCCGAAGGTCGTCCTAAACAGGCCTAACGAGGGCGGCACACAATCGTATGGAAACGACCGTTTCCGACGAGATGACCTGCGGCGCATTCAGCCCGATCGGCAGGACCGGAGCATCCAGGTGAACCCGGATCGTTTCGGTCAGGCGGCCGCGAGGGCACGTGGCACGTTGATGGGTATGCCGCCCGGCGTGGAGTTCGGGTCGCCTATCGGAGATCCGCGCCGACTCCACCGCGCGGCCGAGGGGCCGGAACAGCGTCCGGCCAGCTCTCCTGCCGGCGCGGGCGCGCGACCGGCCGTGCCGGGCGCACAGGTGCGGGCGGGATCACTGTTCCCCGGGCTGGCCGAACGCGCCGCGGCGAGGATCCAACGAGACGTCAGTTAGCCGCTTTGCCGAGACGGGCTTTCCGGCTTGGCGTCTATTCCTGACTCTTTGCGCTGCTGCGCCGTGATGGGCGCGGGCGCGTCGGTCAGTGGGTCGACCCCGCCACCGGACTTCGGGAACGCGATGACTTCGCGAATGGAGTCGACCCCCGCGAGCAGCGCGACGATCCGGTCCCAGCCGAACGCGATGCCGCCATGCGGGGGTGCGCCGAAGGTGAACGCGTCCAACAGGAACCCGAACTTGTCGGTGGCCTCGTCGTGATCGATGCCCATCATCGCGAACACCCGCTCCTGAACGTCGCGGCGATGGATACGGATCGAGCCGCCGCCGATCTCGTTGCCGTTGCAGACGATGTCGTAGGCATCGGCCAGCGCGGATCCCGGTTCGGTGTCGAAGGTCCGCTCGGACTCGGGCTTCGGCGCGGTGAACGCGTGGTGCACCGCGGTCCAGGCCCCCGACCCCACCGCCACGTCCCCGGCGGCGGTCGCTTCGTCGGCGGCTTCGAACAGCGGCCAGTCCACCACCCAGGTGAACGCCCACGCGGCCGGATCGATCAGATCGAGGCGCTTCGCAATCTCGATGCGGGTGGCCCCGAGAAGGGCTCGGGCGGCCTTGGGCGTGCCGGCGGCGAAGAAGACACAATCCCCCGGACCGGCGCCGACGTGCGCGGCCAGACCCGCCCGTTCAGCGTCGGAGAGGTTCTTGGCGACCGGCCCGCTGAGCTCGCCGTCGTCGCCGACCAGCACATACGCCAAGCCCTTGTGACCACGCTGCTTCGCGAACTCCTGCCATCCGTCGAGGGTGCGGCGCGGTTGCGACGCCCCGCCCGGCATGACCACCGCGCCGACGTAGGCCGCCTGGAACACCCGGAACGGGGTCTCGGAGAAGTAGTCGGTGCATTCCACCAACTCCAGCGCGAACCGCAGATCGGGTTTGTCGGAGCCGAACCTGCGCATCGCGTCGGCGTAGCTGATCCGCGGCAGCGGAAGAGGCAGGTCGTAGCCGATCAGCGCCCACAGGGCCCGGAGCACTTCCTCGGACACCGCGATGACGTCGTCGGCGTCGACGAAGCTCATCTCCATATCCAGCTGGGTGAACTCGGGTTGGCGGTCGGCGCGGAAATCCTCGTCGCGGTAGCACCGCGCAATCTGGTAGTAGCGCTCCATCCCGGCGACCATCAGCAGCTGCTTGAACAGCTGCGGACTCTGCGGCAGCGCGTAGAAAGAGCCTGGTTGCAGCCGGGCGGGAACCAGGAAGTCGCGCGCGCCCTCCGGTGTCGAACGGGTCAGGGTCGGCGTCTCGATCTCGACGAAATCATGCGAGGCGAGCACACCCCGGGCCGCGGCATTGACCTTGGAGCGCAACCGAATCGCCTGCCCTGGACCCTCCCGACGCAAGTCCAGATAGCGGTACTTCAGGCGTGCTTCCTCGCCCGCGGTCTCGTCGAGCTGGAACGGCAGTGGGGCGCTCTCGCCCAGCACCGTCAGCGACGTCGCGTTGACCTCGACATCGCCGGTGGTGATCTCCGCGTTCGCATTGCCCTCCGGCCGGATCTCCACGACACCGGTCACGGCGACGCAGAACTCCGAGCGCAGCCGGTGCGCCTGGGCCAGCACGTCACCCTCGCGGAACACCACTTGGGACACCCCGGAGGCGTCGCGGAGGTCGATGAAGATGACGCCGCCGTGGTCGCGTCGACGCGCCACCCAGCCGGCCAGCGTCACAGTCTGGGCGGCGTCGGCGGCGCGCAACGATCCGGCGGTGCGGGTGCGCAGCACGAAGTACTCCTCGAGTCAGGTTCTCAAACGACTGCTCAGTCTAAGGGGCGCGCCCGGCGCTCTGACTAGACAGCTATCGTGATCTGTCCAGTGAGGCTCAAGCTGCGAAAGGGACGGGCACATGGCCAAGCGTCATCCCTGCGAACGCGTCGATCTGGAGTTCGTCGACCGGGCGCCGTACCGCTTCGTCAGCACGGTCGACCTGGCGATCACCCCGGAACAACTCTTCGAGGTGCTCGCCGACGAGACCTCGTGGCCACAGTGGGCGAGCGTCATCACCAAAGTGACCTGGACCAGCCCCCAACCGCGGGGCGTCGGCACCACCCGCACGGTCGACATGCGCGGCGGCATCATCGGCGACGAGGAGTTCCTGGCGTGGGAACCGTTCACCCGAATGGCCTTTCGCTTCAACGCATCCACCACCGGCGCCATCGCCGCCTTCGCCGAGGACTACCACGTCCTACCCACGGCGACCGGTTGTCATCTGACGTGGATCATGGCGATGAAGCCCAGCGGCCCGGCAGGGCGGTTCGGGCTCTTCGTGGGCCAACCCGTGATGGGCCGGATGTTCCAGAGTTTCCTGCACAAACTGCGCCGGTACACCGACGAACGTTTCGGCACCGGATAACCGCCCTAGTACACCCCGTCCCACGCGGTCCGCCGGACCGCGTCGGGGTCTTCGGCGACGACGTCGCGGGCGGTGGTGATCAGCCGGGTGCGTCGGCGCGGGGTTTCGTAGACGGGCCAGTCCGCCTCCCCCACCCCCTCGCCGTGGGCGAAATCCAGCCACGCGCGCTGCATCCGGCGACCTACCGGTGGCTGCAGTCGCCGGCCGAACGGATGCAGTTTGCGGCCGATGAACGACGCATAGCTGTGCTGAACATGCACGATCTCGCTGCCGTGCGTGGCACCGAGACCCAGCATGCGCAGGCTCAGCCCGAAGTGGTCGAAACGGTACACGCGGGTGTGCGCGTACGCGCTGTAAGCGTCGGCGAACGCCCAGGAAGGGGCTCCGAACATGACGTCGGATCCCAGATCGATCAGCGCGCGGCGGCGCGGATAGTCCGGGTATGCCTGCAGCACACGCTCTTTGGCCTCCGGTGCCACCCGCGCGAAGTAGGCGTCGACCGTGGGCTGCGTCGTGGGCAGCATCGGCGGTTTGGTCCAGGCGAACATCGAAGCCTCGTGGCTGTTCGTACCGATGATCAGCGGCATCCGCGCCAACTCACCGGTTCGGGCGGCCTCGACCGGATGCCGGGGAAGCAACTCCGTGCCGTGGGTCAAGCCGTAGGCCAGTGTCGGGGTGGTGGCCGCGCTCCTGAGCTGCACCATCCCGGCCGCGCGGCGTAGTTGGCGCTGCGGCAACGCCTTGACCTGGGTTGCATCCACCCCGAGACGTCCGAGGAACTCATGTGCCCGGGCTGCCCGGAGTTCGCGGTCGGCGATCAGCGGCAGCGCGGGACTCTGCGCGATCGCCCGGTGGAACAGCCCCTCGGCCGCGGGGCTGGCGAGCAAGGCCAACACCGACGTGGCCCCGGCCGACTCGCCGAACACGGTGACCTGAGACGGATCCCCGCCGAAGGCGGAGATGTTGTCCCGTACCCAGCGCAACGCGGCCATCTGATCACGCAGCGCCAGGTTGTCGTCGAAACCGTCGCCGAGGTCGCTGAGCTCGAACCCGCCGAACACCCCGATCCGGTAGGTGATGTTGACCACCACCACGTTGCCGTTGGCCGCCAGCCGCGAGCCGTTGTACAGCTGGAACTGCCCGGCGCCGTACACGAAGGCGCCCCCGGGGATCCACACCATGACCGGCAGTGCCGCGGTGGTGTCCGGCGACCACACCGTCAGGGTCAGACACGCTTCGTCACGCACCTTCGGATCGTCACGCCCGCCGCCGACGAACGACTTGGTCTGCGGCGGCAGCGGACCGTGTTCGCGCGCATCCCGCACCCCCTGCCACGACTCGAGCGGGCCCGGCCCCAGAAACCGGCGCTGCCCCACCGGTTGCGCGGCATACGGCACACCGCGCCAGACACCGATACCGCCCTCGGTATCGCCGCGCAGGGACCCCGAGGCGGTGTGCACCACCGGGGAATGTCCGACAACAACTGCCACAGGAGAAATCGTATGTGCAAAGCTTGACCGGCCTGGGTGGCAGGCGCGGCGGCGAAAGTTGATGAGGTGGCGCAATGACCTTCAACGAGGGCATGCAGATCGACACCAGCACCACGTCCAGCAGCGGCGGGGGCCGAGGTCCCGGCCGCGGCATCGCGGTCGGCGGCGGTATCGGCGGGCTGCTGATCGTGGTGGTCGCCTTGTTCCTCGGCGTCGATCCAGGCACAGTGCTCCCCCAGCAGTCACAGATGGACACCCAGGGCGTCGAGGCTCCGGGCTTCGATCTGAGCCAGTGCAGGACCGGCGCGGACGCGAACGCCATCGTGCAGTGCCGGGTCGTGGCGACGGGCAACTCACTCGACGGGGTGTGGGGGCAGCTGATGCCCGGATACACCCGACCGCGTGTCGAGTTGTTCACCGGTGGCGTCGATACCGACGGGTGCGGCTTCGCTGACAGCGCCGTGGGTCCGTTCTACTGCCCTGTCGACCAGACCGCCTACTTCGACACTAGTTTCTTCGACACACTGGTCACCCAGTTCGGCTCCAGCGGCGGACCTTTCGCTCAGGAATATGTGGTCGCCCACGAGTTCGGCCACCACGTGCAGAACCTGCAGGGCGTGCTCGGCCGCGCCCAGCAGGATCCCGAAGGCCCCACGGGTGGCGGTGTCCGCACCGAGTTGCAGGCCGACTGCTATGCGGGCGTGTGGGCACACTTCGCGGCCATCACCAAACAGGAAGGCACCGATGTGCCGTTCCTGGAGCCGTTGAGCGACCGGGACATCTCCGACGCACTGTCGGCGGCCGCAGCGGTGGGTGACGACCGGATCCAGGAGGCGGCGACGGGACGGGTCAACCCGGAGTCGTGGACACACGGTTCGTCCGAGCAGCGGCAGAAGTGGTTCACCATCGGCTACCAGACCGGCGACCCTGCCCAGTGCGACACCTTCGCCACCAACAACCTTGGCTAGGCCCACCACCGCCGTCGACGCCGTCGCCGAGCGTTACCTCACCGCATCGGCAGCACTCGATCCCTGTGCGGCAACCGAATCAGGTATCGCCGGATACGACGACCAGATCACCGACTACTCGCCCGACGGGGTGACCGCGCGGGCCGACGCGGCCCGGGTCGCGTTGCGGGAGCTGGCCGGGGCCGAACCCGTCGACGACGTCGACGTGGTCACCGTCGCCGCGATGCGCGAGCGACTCGGGGTGCTGATCGACAAGCACGAAGCAAGTCTGGACCTCGGCGAGCTGAACGTGATCGCGTCACCGCTGCAGACGATGCGCGACGTCTTCGACCTGATGGCCACCGACACCGATGACGACTGGGCGGTGATCAACCGCAGGCTGTCGGTCATCCCGAGGCGGGTCGCCGGTTATGCCGACGGCTTGCGCGCCGCAGTGTCGGCCGGTCGCGCGCCTGCTGCGCGTCAGGTGCGGAGGGCCATCGAACAATCCGGCCAGATTCAGCATCTCTTCGTCGACATGGTCGCCGCCGCCTCTGTCGGTGACGACACCCTGCGCGACGAACTGAGCCGAAGCGCCGAGGCGGCGGCCGGCGCGTACGCATCCCTGATGACGGTGTTCCGCGACGACATCGGCCCGCACGCTCGTGACGTGGACGCCTGCGGGCGCGATGCCTACAACGTGCTGTCCCGATCGTTCCTGGGAGCGGAGGTGGATCTCGACGAGGCCTATCACTGGGGCCTCGATCAATTGCAGAGCATTGTGGCCGAACAGGATTCGATCGCGGGTCGGCTCTATCCCGGCGCTTCGGCTGCCGAGGCGCTGCGGCGACTGGACGACGAACCGCGTTACCTCATCGACGGCACCGATGCGCTGCAGCAGTGGATGCAGAATCTCTCCGACCGCGTGGTCGATTCCCTGGCCGGGCACCATTTCGACATCGCCGAACCGCTGCGCAACCTCGAGTGCCGGATCGCGCCGACCCACACCGGCGGCATTTACTACACCGGGCCGTCAGAAGACCTGACCCGGCCCGGACGGATGTGGTGGTCGGTCCCCCACGGCGTGACCACGTTCCACACCTGGCAGGAGACCACCACGGTGTTCCACGAAGGTGTCCCGGGGCATCATCTGCAGATCGGGCGCGCGGTGACGCTGGCCGATCAACTCAACCGGTGGCGCAGGCTCGGGTGCTGGGTGTCCGGGCACGGGGAGGGCTGGGCGCTCTACGCCGAACGGTTGATGGCCGATCTCGGTTGGCTCGACGACGCCGGCAACCGCATGGGAATGCTTGATGCCCAACGTTTCCGGGCCGCACGAGTCGTCATCGACATCGGAGTGCACTGCGGGTTGACTGCGCCCGACGGCGGCATCTGGGACGCCGATCGTGCGTGGACCTTCCTGCAGTCGCACAGTGCGATGGCCGAGGAGAATCTTCGGTTCGAACTGGACCGCTACCTCGGCTGGCCCGGCCAGGCGCCCTCCTATGCGATCGGGCAGCGGATCTGGCAGCAGTTGCGCGACGAGGTGCAGGCCCGAGGAGTCTCGCTCAAGGAGTTCCACAGCCGAGCATTGGATCTCGGCGGTCTGCCGTTGGACGTGCTGCGCTCAGCCGTGGCGGCTTAGAGGCGCGACTGCTCCTTGATCGAGGTGTCGACCTGTCGCAGCGGACGGATGAGGGCGTCCTGGGCGAAAGATGCGATGAGCTCGCCGTCCTGGGTGTGCACCGCCCCGCGGACGTAGGACATGCCGGCACCCACCTGGGTGCTCTCGTGGGTGTACAGCAGCCAGCCGTCCCAGCGCACCGGCTCGTGAAAGCTGACCGAGACCGTCATCGGAGCGGTCGAGACGGTCAGGTGCGCCTGGCTGGTCCCGATGCCTTCGTGTGCCCGCATCGTCGTCGAAATGCCAAGGTGTCCGGTGAAATACGCTATGAGCGCCTTGGCGAGGTCGTCCCGCTCGGGGATCGGATCGTAGTGCAGCCAGGCATACAGTTCCGGTGGACCGACCTCGTCGGGACTGTTCACGTCCTCGACGTCGACCAGGCGCAACTCACGGCCGGTCATGGGCATCGGGGACAGATGGGAGTCGACGGGGCCAGACACCTCGGGCCGGGGCAGGTGATGACGGATCACATCGCCGGTCGGCACGTCGGCGAGCACCGTCGTCGTGATGCAGCGCTTGCCGTTCTGCGTCGCCGTCACGACTGCCGTTGCCGTGGAACGACCTTCGCTGACGACATCGATGCCGAGCTCTACCGGTCCGGCACCGACCATGACGGCCCGGGCGAACACCGAGTGCACCGAGCGCACCGACTTGTCCGGAAACCGCTTGGCAGCAGCCACGATCGACTGCGCGAGGACCTGGGTGCCCTCGACCACCTGCCGCTCATCCTCGCCTGCGGGTCCGGTCTGCGCGGTGAACGTGTCGGTTTCACCGGGCCTGGCGTCGAAGAGATCGAGCAATTCCTGGACCGTCCACTGCACCTGCGCCGAATCCGTCGTCATCCTCAAGCGCCTCCCTCTCGGTAACTGTCGAGGGAACAGTAACCGAGGTTCGCCGATAGCGGTAACGTCATTACCAACACCTATCCCGGAGCGAAAGGCGGTGCGGCATGTCGGCAAAGGCTCAGCCGGAACCCGCAGTGAGCGCCGAACCCGAATCCCGCGCCAGCCGTTTCATGCGGTCGGCGCTGGCGATACTCGGCGAGACGGGACGCACCGATTTCACCGTCCTCGAGGTGGTCGAGCGCTCCAAGACTTCACTGCGGGCGTTTTACCAGCATTTCGCCACCAAGGACGAGCTGCTGCTGGCCCTGGTCGAAAGGATCATGGCCGACGCCACCGAGCGGTGGCGTGCCGAGATCGGGCCGATGAACAGCGACGACGCGTTGCGCGTGCTGTTCGAGCGCATCTGCGCACCAGCCGAATCCACCACCCAGGACAGCATCAACCGGGGATTGACGTACTACAACGATCACCTGCTCGAGACCCGGCCCAAGGAATTCGCCAAGGTTCTCGCGCCACTGCACGAACTCGTCAGCGACGTGCTGCGCCGCGGTATCACCGAGGGCGTCTTTCGCGCCGACCTCGACGTCGACACCGATGCCGCGATCATGATGCAGACCGTGCTGGGAGCACTGCCGATGCGTGAACTGGGCGCGGAGCTGAACGGGATCCCGATCGACGGCGGCCACCTGTATCGGTTCTGCCTCCGCGGCCTCGCCGCTAAATCGCCCTGAACAGCGACTATGACGGCATGAGCAGTTCTGGCATCGTTACACTCAGGCGTGGTAATGTCGTTACCACTGAAGCGGTAATGCCATTACCGCTTCGCGCAAATACGACATGTCAGGAGCCCACATCATGCCGTCTCGCATCCTCGACTATCCGGTGTTCGATGCCGACAACCACTTCTACGAGCCCAAAGAGGCGCTGACACAGTTCCTGCCGGATCACCGCAAGGGGATCATCGACTACATCGAGGTGCACGGCCGCACCAAGATCATGGTTCGCAACACGATCAGCGACTACATCCCGAACCCGACGTTCGAGGTCGTCGCCAAGCCCGGCGCCCAGGAGGAGTACTTCCGGCACGGCAGCGGTGGCAAGAGTTTCCGCGAGATCATGGGCAAGCCCATGAAGGCGATCCCCGCATTCCGCAACCCCGAGGCCCGCCTCGAGGTGCTCGACGGACTCGGCCTGGACTACACGTTGATGTTCCCCACGCTGGCATCCCTGGTCGAGGAGCGCCTCAAGGACGATCCCGAAGCCATCCTCGACATCGTCCACGGGTTGAACCAATGGATGTATGAGACATGGCAGTTCAACTACGAGAATCGCATCTTCTCCACCCCGGTCATCAACCTCGCCAACGTCGACCGTGCGATCGAGGAACTCGAATGGTGCGTGGAGCGCGGCGCCAAGACCGTTCTGGTGCGGCCCGCACCGGTCCCCGGGTATCGCGGCAGCCGTTCCTTCGGCCTACCCGAGTTCGATCCCTTCTGGGACGCCTGCGTGAAGGCCGGCATCCCGGTGTCCATGCACGCGTCGGACAGCGGATATGCGGCGTACCTCAATGATTGGGAGCCCGGCGACGAGTTCAAGCCGTTCAAACCGACTTCATTCCGGATGGTCGCCATGGGTAAGCGTCCCATCGAGGACACCATGGCGGCGCTGGTGTGCCACGGTGCGCTGACCCGCAACCCGGATCTGCGCATCCTGTCGGTCGAGAACGGTGCCTCGTGGGTGCCCTACCTGTTCTATCAATTCAAAGACGTCTACTCGAAGATGCCGCAGGAGTTCCCCGAGGATCCGATCGAGGCGTTCAAGCGATGCGTCTACGTCGCCCCGTTCTGGGAGGACGACTTCAAGCAGATGGCGGATCTGTGTGGGATCGACCGCGTCATCTTCGGCTCGGACTGGCCGCACCCCGAGGGCCTGGCGGACCCCATCAACCTGGTGAGCGACCTCGAGCGGATGGGGCTCGACGACAGCGGCGTCCGAAAGGTGATGGGCGGCAACATGGTCGACCTCTTCAAGGTCCCCAGCAAGAAGGTCTACAAGCCGGATGTGCCCGCGCTCGTCCTGACCTGACCCCGACACCGAAACATCTGCGAGCGCAAAGAGGCTGGACCGATCCCATGACCGACATCGCCAATCCGGAGCGGATGCTCTTCGCCTCCACCACCCAGGCGTTCCTGGAGAAGGAAGGCTCGCTCAGCAGTGTGCGGGGACTGCACGCATCCGGTGACGCCTTCGAAAAGGACTGGTGGCAGCGGGCGGCCGAGCTGGGCTGGGCCAGTCTGCTGGTACCGGAAGAACTCGGCGGGGGCAGTGTCTCCGGCGACGGTGTCGCCGACCTGGCGTTGGTCGCCGAACAGATCGGCCACACGGTCGCGCCGGGACCCTTGCATCCGGTCAGCGTCGTGCTGACCGGACTCGTCGACGCGCCTGGCGGGCATGAGGCGTTCATCGAAGCCCTGGTGAGCGGCGAAGCGGTGGCATCCTGGGCGGTTTATGAGCCCACCCGGCCGTTTGCTCCGCTACAGCCCGGCACGACCGCCACGCGCACCGAATCCGGTTACCGGATCGACGGCGTGAAGGACCGGGTCGAAGCAGGAACCGACTGCGACGCTGTGCTCGTGGTCGCCACCTGCGACGGCCAGATCAGGCAGTTCCTGGTGCCCATCGACACCGCCGGGATCACGGTGACCCCGCAGAAGTCCGTCGACCTGGTCAAGCGTTACGCGCGAGTGCAATTCGACGCCGTCGAGGTGGACGAATCCGCCGCCGTCGGTACCGCCGAGCAGACCCCGGACATCATCGAGCGCCAGCAGCAGATCGCCGTTGTGCTCCAGTGCGCCGAGATCGTCGGAATCCTCGACGCGGTCCTGGCGATGACCAACCAGTGGCTGTTCGACCGACACAGCTTCGGCCGGCCGTTGGCGTCCTATCAGGCACTCAAGCACCGTGCGGCCGACATGAAGATGTGGTTCGAGGCGTGCCGGGCCACCACGGCGGGAGCTGTTGCGGCGGTGTCGGCTCGTTCGCCCGAGGCTCAGAAGTTCGCCAGCGTCGCCAAAGCCTATGTGGCGGAACGCGCTCCGGCGATGCTGCAGGACTGCGTGCAACTGCACGGCGGGATCGGCGTCACCTGGGAGCACGATCTTCACCTGTATCTCAGACGGGTTGCGCTGTACCGGGCGATGTTCGGTTCCCCCGAAGACCACCACCGCGCGGTGTACGCACTGAGCGCCAAGCCGCGCGCCCGCGAAGCGAAGACGCAGGAGTCGAATCCATGACCGATACCGCGATGTCAACGCAGGCGACCGAATCGGTAGCCGACTTCGCGGCACGCGCACGGGCTTGGTTGGCCGAGAACATGCCGCGGGTCGACCCCGACAATCCCCCGTTTTCGGTGCGCGCCGAGCAGTCATCATGGGACCACGCCAAGCAACTGCAGAAGCGACTCCACGACGGCGGATTCGCGGGCATCTGCTTCCCGCGCGAGTACGGCGGTCTGGGATTGGACTACGCCTACCAGAAGGCGTTCGACGCCGAGTGCCGCCGTTATGAGATGCCACTGATTCTCAACGTCCCGACCTTCACCATCTGTGCCGCCACGATTCTCGACATGGGCAGCGAAGCCCAGAAACGCGAACGCATCTCGGCCGCGATCCGCGGCGACGAGATCCTGGTGCAGCTGTTGAGCGAACCCAGCGGTGGCTCGGATCTGGCCGGTGTCATCACCAGAGCCGACCGGCGAGACGGCACCTGGGTGGTCAACGGCGCCAAGACGTGGAGCACCAGCGCATTCGCCGGCGATTACGGGCTGCTGCTGGCGCGCACCGACTGGACCGTCCCCAAACACGAAGGTCTGACGATGTTCCTGGTGCCGTTGAAGGCTGCGGGAATCACGATGCGCCGCATCAAGGAGGTCAACGGCTCCGAGGAGTTCTGCGAAGAGTTCTTCGACGGCCTCGAACTCGATGACGACGCCGTTGTGGGTGAGGTCAACAAGGGGTGGGAAGTGGCGTCCCGCCAGCTGTTCCATGAGCGGCGCGCGGTGGGCGGTGGCTCTGAGTTCGCCAGCGGAACCGGCGCTGAGAACGCCAGTGAGATGCCGCCCGACCATGTCGCGCTGGCCGAAGCCACCGGGCAGGGCGAGGACGCCCGGGTTCAGGACCTGGCCGGCCGCGCACTGGTGCGCCGGGTGGTCAAGGATCAGCTCATCCACCATGTCTCACAAGCCATCTCAGACGGCTCACTGCCGCCCAACGCCGGCACGTTGATCCGGTTGTTCCATGCCGAGACCACCGAGTTGGAGGTCGACACCGCGCTGGCGATCGCCGGCACCGCGGGCGTGGTCGACGAGGGTGGCGATCTCGCCGGCCTGATGGACGACGTCGGCGTGCGTTACCTGTCCCGACAGACGGGCTCGTTGGGCGGTGGCAGTTCGGAGATGGCCCGCAACGTCATCGGCGAACGGATTCTCGGGTTCCCGCGGGAACCCGCCGCCGATCGAGGCGTCCCCTTCAACCAGGTGAAGCGCGGCCGACAGTAACCGGCATCACCCACCGTGCCCCGCGTGGTGGCACACCACACCCGACCGGGTGCGAACTCTTTGCCCAAGATGTGACCCAGATCATATCGACGGTGACCTTGCCGTCCATGTAAGCCGTTGCCACTCAGGTGATTTCACGCGCGAACGACCATCGTCAGGACATCGTTTCATAACGATTCGGTAACAGCACCAAAAGGGTGAGCGGCCGCCGTCAGTACACCATTCGAGCAGGTGACGGCGGTTGTCGCGGCTGTCGGACGGCCGATTACAGCGACGTCACAGCTTGATTCCAGAGATTTGCTGAAATACGGTCGATACGCCGTGAAACGTAACTGACTTATTTGATGACTTGTTCGGTGGTGAACCAAAATCTCAGTGGATGTACACAAGCTGCGTGATGGACCAGAGAGTCCGATCGCAGGCTCAGGCGAGGCGAATCGCCAAGTTGGACAATCGTATTCGTGGGAGCGATCTCTCCGTCGGCCCACCGATGCCGATGCGGTCGCCATGCGGCGCCTGGTCGGCGAAACCGAAGTCCTCGACCTCAACTCCACCTACGCGTACCTGCTGATGGCAACAGACTTCGCCGACACCAGCATCGTGGCTGTTCGCGACGGCGATCTCTGTGGGCTGATCACCGGCTACCACCCGCCGACGCGGCCGGAGGTGCTGTTCGTATGGCAGGTGGCGGTTGCCGCTTCAGCGCGAGGCACCGGCTTGGCCGCCTGCATGCTCGATGCCCTCACCCGCCGGGTCCGCGAAGATCGCCATGGCCACCCTGTCACCGTGGAGGCCACGGTCGCCCCCACCAACACCGCCTCGCGCGCGCTTTTCGGAGGTTTCGCACGACGGCACGGCGTACCGATGAGCGAGCACCCACGATTTGTGGCCGCGCATCTCGACGCCGACGAGGCACACGAAGACGAACCGATATTGCGGATCGGCCCGATCGCCGCGACGCTCGCCCCCTCACATCCGTGAAAGGACCCATGTCACTCCCCACTCTCAACGCGCCCATGTCCGAGTCCGACCTTCCCGACGTGTACGAACAGGTCGAATCGGGGGTTCGCAGCTACTGCCGCAGCTGGCCCACCACTATGGAGGTCGCCCAGGGATCCTGGCTGACCGATGCCGCGGGCCGCCGATACCTCGACTTCTTCGCCGGCGCGGGAGCGCTGAACTACGGGCACAACAACCCGGCCCTCAAGAAGCCACTCCTCGACTACCTGTCCAACGACATGATCGTGCACTCGCTGGACATGGCGACATCGGCCAAGACCGACTTCCTCGAGACGTTCGAGCGGTTGATCCTGCGTCCCCGGGGCCTGGACTACAAGGTGCAGTTCCCCGGCCCCACCGGCGCCAACTCCGTCGAGGCCGCGCTGAAGCTGGCTCGCAAGGTCACCGGTCGGGAATCGATCATCAACTTCACCAACGCATTTCACGGCATGACCCTGGGAGCGTTGTCGGTCACCGGGAACTCGATGAAGCGCGCCGGCGCAGGAATCCCGCTGGTCCATTCGACTCCGATGCCCTACGACAACTACTTCGGCGGCGCGACCGAGGACTTCCACTGGTTCGAGCGGGTGCTCGACGACTCCGGCGGCGGGCTGAACCATCCTGCCGCGGTGATCGTCGAGACGGTTCAGGGCGAAGGCGGACTGAACGTGGCCCGTGCCGAATGGCTGCAAGCCCTGGCCGAACTGTGCCGCCGCCGGGACATTCTGCTGATCGTCGACGACGTGCAGATGGGCTGTGGACGCACCGGGCAGTTCTTCAGCTTCGAAGAGGCCGGGATCGTGCCTGACATCGTCACCCTGTCCAAGTCGATCAGTGGGTACGGCCTGCCGATGGCGCTGACACTTTTCCGGCGTGAGCTGGACGTGTGGACCCCCGGTGAGCACAACGGAACCTTCCGTGGCCATAATCCTGCCTTCATCACCGCGACGAAGGCTCTCGAAACGTACTGGAGCACATCGTCGTTCGCCGAGGAAACATCAGCGAAAGGTGGACAGGTCCGAGACCGCCTCGAGCAGATCGCCGCCACCCATGAGGGCATCAGTGCGCGTGGTCGCGGAATGGCGCAGGGGCTGAAGTTCGCCGACACCGCGTTGGCCTCTGAAGTCTGCCGCGCGGGATTCGATCGCGGTGTGCTGATG
Source organism: Mycobacterium sp. (assembly GCF_049683935.1). Taxonomy (GTDB): domain Bacteria; phylum Actinomycetota; class Actinomycetes; order Mycobacteriales; family Mycobacteriaceae; genus Mycobacterium. The sequence continues at coordinate 37,344 of NZ_JBAUJR010000467.1, forward strand.
GAGACCAGCGGCCCCTCAGATGAGGTGGTCAAGCTGCTCCCGCCGCTGACCACCACCGCGGCCGATCTCGATTCCGGCATCGATATCCTGGCAGAAGCGGTCGCCGCGACCCTGTCCTGAGGCGGCCCCCATCTGATCTGAAAGGAGATGAGACCTTGATCGTGCGCACCACCGCCGATATCACCGGCACCGACCGCGACGTGTCGGCCGAGAACTGGCGGTCGAAAAGGATCATCCTCGCCGACGACGGCGTGGGCTTCTCATTCCATGAGACGACGATCGCGGCCGGTACGGTCAGCGAGTTCCACTACCAGCACCACGTCGAGGCCGTCTGGATCGTCGAGGGCATCGGCACCCTGACCAATCGCGAGACCGGCGAGGAGCACCCGCTGAGCCCGGGAACGATGTACCTGCTCAACGGCCATGAACGGCACCGCGTCAGCTGCACCACACAAATGCGCATGCTCTGCGTGTTCAACCCGCCCGTCACAGGGCAGGAGGTGCACGACGAGACCGGGGCATACCCACCATCGGTGGCAGTCCGATGACCGCGCCCGCAGTCGACCGGCGCCATGACCGCTACCCCACCCGGCTGGAGCATGCCGTCGAGCCGATCGCCCGCATCGAGCCGACGGTGTGGGGCCAGGAGGCCGACGGCCCGTTGACTGACGCCGAGCTGCAATCAGCCGCCGAAAACGGTTTCCTGGTCCGGCCCCGGACCGTCGAGGAGAATTGGCTCCCGCCCCTTCGTGACGAACTGCAGCAGATCGGCACGCGCGCTGACGCGTCCGACCCGCGGATCATCCGTGAGTCGTCCGGCGGCATCCGCTCGGTGTTCCAACCGCACCTGCTCAGCGACCTGATCGCCGAGGTGGTCACCCTCGACACCGTGCTGCCCGTGGCGCGCCAGCTCATGGGTTCCGACGTCTACCTGCACCAGGCGCGCATCAACATGATGCCGGGATTCACCGGTGGCGGCTTCTACTGGCACTCCGATTTCGAGACGTGGCACGCGGAGGACGGCATGCCGTTGATGCGGGCGGTGTCGTGCTCCATCGCGCTCACCGAGAACTTCCCCTACAACGGCGCCCTCATGGTGATGCCGGGCTCGCACAAGACCTTCTACCCGTGCGTCGGTGCGACGCCTCAGAACCACCACTCGGCCTCACTGGTCAAGCAGGAGATCGGCGTCCCTGATCGGGCCACCCTGACAATGGCGGCCGACCAGCACGGCATCGAGCAGGTCACCGGCCCGGCCGGCAATGCCCTGTGGTTCGACTCGAACATGATGCACGGGTCCGCGTCGAACATCACGCCGTTCCCGCGGTCCAACATCTTCCTGGTGTTCAATTCGGTGGAGAATCTTCTGGGTGATCCGTTCCGGGCGTCTGCACCCCGCCCCGAGTATCTGGCCGCGCGGTCCGACCAGCCGTTCAGCGTCGCCGACGTCACCTGAGTCGGCGGCAGGATCAGAACAGCGTCTGCTGAGCTGCCACCACCGGTTCGGGCGGGCGCGGCCGGCTGCGGACTGACACGCCCGCCAGCCGGTGCTTGGTCAATAGTGGCGCCACCCGGTTCCTCAGTTCCTCGCGGTAGTGCGGCGGCAGATAGGCGCCGTGCCGGTAGAGCCGGCGGTACTCGGCGACGAGTTCGGTGTGGGTAGCTGCCAGCCAATCCATGAACCAGCCCCGGGTCGAACCGCGGAGATGCAGGCCGAACACCGTGGCGGACGTCGCGCCGGCGGCCGCGATCCGGCCCAACAGCGCGTCGAGATGCTCTTGCGAATCGGTCAGACCCGGCAGCACCGGCGCCACCATCACGTGACAGTCGAGACCGGCATCACGAATGGCCGAGATCAGTCCGAGACGCGCCTGCGGTGACGGCGTGCCGGGCTCGACCTGGCTGTGCAAGTCGGGATCGCCGACGGCAAGCGACACCGCCACACTGACATCGACCCGGCGTGCGGCGTCGACGAGCAGCGGCAGGTCGCGTCGCAGCAATGTGCCCTTGGTCAAGATGGAGAACGGCGTGCCGGATTCCGCGAGCGCCCCGATGATGCCCGGCATCAGCGTATAGCGTCCCTCAGCCCGCTGGTACGGGTCTGTATTCGTGCCCAGCGCAACGGTTTTACGCGCCCAGGACGGACGACGGAGTTCGCGGCGCAATACATCGGCGACGTTGGTCTTCACCACCACCTGGGAATCGAAATCACGACCGCAGTCGAACTCCAGATATTCGTGGGTGGGCCGGGCGAAGCAGTACCGGCACGCGTGCGAGCACCCCCGGTAGCCGTTGACGGTGTACTCGAAAGGGAGCATCGACGCCGCGGGGATCTTGTTCAACGCCGACTTACACAACACCTCGTGGAACGTGATTCCCTCGAATTGAGGGGTCCGTACGCTGCGGACCAAGCCGATGCGTTGCAACCCCGGTAGCGCGCCGTCGTCCGCGCTGACTGCCTGCCGATCCCACCGCATGACCTATGCGAACATATGTTCGATCTCATGTCAATCGGCGGCGCGTGCGGGCATCCCCGGATGCCACCACGTCAGAGGTGTGGTGCCTCCTTGATCGTACTTTCCGGTGTGCCGACGGTCTGGCAGTACGTGGTGACAGACAACCTGGTCCCGGCGAGTTCGGTGTTGGCCGGTTCGTTCTTGCCTTCATCGGTGAGCATCTTGGTGATCGACTCGTTCTGCTCCGCCTCGTCGGCGGCCAGATAGTCCTCACAACTGGTATCGCCGCCCTGGTTGGTCACCTCCTCGACCTGCGAGCATCCACTCAGGATTGCGGCCAGTGCCGCGACGGAAAGCAGCGTCGTCGTCCCATACGTCATGACCGAGTCTGTTGCCCCTGGGCGGCGCAGCCAAACATTCGGCGCGTGGCGAACCGGACGACTTTGGCAGTGCCCGGATCGTGCCGCACAATCACTAACAACGGCAGAACATTAGGGGCACATGTCGACTGAGAAGCACGACGAGGAATTGCAGTCCGAGCGAGGCTATGTGGCCGGGTTGTACACGCGGTTGGACGCCGAACGTGCACGAGTGGTCGGCAGGTATCGCGCCGCGCTGCGGGGCACCGGCGGGACGCTGGTGGAACGCGACGCCGAGGTGCGTGTGCTCGCCAACCAGATGACCCGGTTGGACGTGGCGGACAGCGGGCTGTGCTTCGGGCGGCTGGACAGCGTGTCGGGCGAGCGTCTGTACATCGGCCGGATCGGCCTTCTCGATGCCGACGACGATTACGAACCCCTGCTGCTCGACTGGCGGGCACCCGCGGCACGGGCGTTCTACGTGGCGACCGGCGCCTCGCCGGAGGATATGCACCTGCGGCGCCAGTTCCACACCCGCGGTCGCCACATCCTGGATTTCACCGACGAGATCCTTGGCCGCCCGGGTGCCCAGGAGCGGGGCGGGCGCGGCGACGCCGCGCTGTTGGCGGCCGTCAACGCTCCCCGTGGCGACGGCATGCGCGACATCGTTTCCACGATTCAGGCCGAGCAGGACGAGATCATCCGACTCGATCACCAGGGAGTTCTGGTGATCGAAGGCGGACCGGGAACCGGGAAGACCGTCGTCGCACTGCACCGAGTGGCGTACCTGCTCTACACCCAGCGCCAGCGCATCGAACATCACGGGGTGCTCGTCATCGGGCCCAACCCGGCGTTCCTGGACCACGTCGGGAGGGTCCTGCCATCGCTCGGCGAATCCAACGTGGTGTTCATGACCACCGGTGACCTGCTCCCCGGGCTCCGCGTCACCGCGGAGGACACCGAAGACGCCATCCGGCTGAAGGGCTCACTGAAGATCCTCGATGTGCTCGGGGCGGCGATCGCCGACCGGCAGCGCGTCCCCGAACAGCCGCTGCCGATCGACCTGGCGGACACCTCGGTGCGCATCGATGCCGAGACCGCCGAATGGGCCATCCAGGAGGCTCGGGCCAGCAAGCAGTCACACAACGACGCCCGTGCCGTGTTCATCGATGTGATCACCTGGGTGCTCACCGAGCGGGCGATACCCAAGATCGGGAAGGGCTGGCTGACGCGTGATGACAAGGCGGCCTGGGAGCATCTGCGGGCCGAATTGGTCGATGAGCTCGGCGACCATGCCGGGTTCGCCGCAGCGCTGGACGAACTCTGGCCGATCCTGACGCCGGAAACCCTTCTGGCAGAGCTCTACACATCACCCGAGCGGCTGCGCGCGGCGGGCGCCGACGAGGCGCTCTGGCGCGCCCAGGGCGACGCTTGGACGGTGTCGGACGTGCCTCTGCTCGACGAACTGGTCGACCTGCTGGGCCGCGACAAACTCGCCGACCAGACCGCCGAACGCGAGAGGCAGGAGGAGGCCGCCTACGCCGCCGGTGTCCTGGACCTGATGATCAGTCGCGAAGACCTGATGGACGACGAGGACCACCTGCTCGCCCAGGACGTCATCGGTGCCGAGGATCTGGCAGACCGATTCACCCAACGCGACAACCGTGACCTCGCCGAGCGTGCCGCCGCAGATCGGGAATGGACCTACCGGCACGTGGTTGTCGACGAAGCCCAGGAGCTGTCCGCGATGGACTGGCGGGTGCTGATGCGGCGGTGCCCGAGCCGGTCGTTCACGGTCGTGGGCGATCTCGCCCAGCGGCGATCGGCGGCCGGCGCCACCTCATGGGCCGAGATGCTGGAGCCCTATGTCCCCGGCCGGTGGCTCTATCGCCCGCTGTCGACCAACTACCGCACCCCGGCCGAGATCATGTCCGTTGCCGCGACGCTGCTTGCCGAGTTGGCGCCGGGGGTGACACCGCCGGAGTCGGTGCGCGCGACCGGCGTCGCGCCCTGGTCACGACGCGTCACCGCGGACCAACTGGCCTCTGCCATCGAGGATTTCACCAGAGACGAAGACGCACGCGACGGCACCAGCATCGTGATCGGGCCGCCGGGAGTGCCCGGTGCGGTGTCACCGGCAGACATCAAGGGACTCGAGTTCGATGCCGTGCTGGTGGTCGAGCCGGAGCGCATCCTCGCCGCCGGGCCACGTGGCGCGGCCGAACTCTATGTAGCCCTGACCCGCGCCACCCAGCGTCTCGGTGTGCTGCACATCGGTCCACTGCCGTCGGCCCTGTCAGGGCTGAGCGAACAGTAGTCCGGAGTGGCTACCACTCCCCGAGTTGGCACCTGACGTTGTGCGGATCGTCGTGCTGGGTCAGCACCTGACCGTCGACCGCGATGTCGCAGTGCGCATTCGGCGCCGCCTGCCCGCCGCGCGCGGTGCTGCTCGCCGTGAGTATCGCCCACTGCGGATCCGCCATCGTCGTCTCGAACACCCAGGGCACGCCGGGCGCGAGGGTGACCTTCTCCCGCTTGGCGAACGCGTAGGCGTCGGCGTTGAACGCCTCCATGCTCGGCGGTTGTGATGTCAGGTAGAAGAGTTCGAACTCGTAGGCGCCTGCTGAGGTCACCGAGTACCGAACCTGTTGACCGGCCGGTTGGGCATTCGCGGTGACCTGGCTGACCGCAACCGATGCCGCCGCCGCCATCAGGACCGCCCCTACTTTGGCTGTAGCTGTTCGCATGTCCGTCACATCGCCGGACGCTACCGGATCGTTACCCCGAGGACAGTCCCCCGGCCCCCGAACAGGTTAACGGCAAACGACTTACGCGAATGTCGACACGTTAATTTGTTCGTCACACACAGACATTTTGCAGAAACACAGGCGCTCTAACGTCCCGATTCGACACCCACGCGGTGTTGTTGCTTCTGCGCTCTGAGCGCACTGAAGTTGCCCCCGACTCAACGCCTCATCAGGGAATGAGCGCTGTTGACACCCAGAAAGGCCGTTCATGGAACTACCTCGACGCTCTTCGTTCAAACGTTCCGCGCTAGCCGCGGGAAGTGTCGTAGCAGTCACCAGCCTGTTGTTGGCGGGCTGCGGAAGTAAGGCCAGCGACACGGAAGCAGCAAACGCCGAGTCCTGCGTCGACACCTCTGGCGAAAGCATCAAGGTCGGTGCGCTGAACTCGCTGTCGGGCACCATGGCGATCTCGGAGGTGACGGTTCGCAACGCCATCGATCTGGCGGTCGAGCAGATCAACGCCGAGGGCGGGGTGATGGGCAAGCAGATTCAGGTGGTCGCCGAGGACGGCGCCTCAGAACCCACCGTGTTCGCCGAGAAGGCCGAGAAGCTGATCAGCAGCGACTGCGTGGCTGCGGTGTTCGGCGGCTGGACGTCATCGAGCCGCAAGGCGATGCTGCCGGTGTTCGAGAGCAGCAACTCACTGCTCTACTACCCGGTGCAGTACGAGGGCCTGGAGTCATCCCCCAACATCTTCTACACCGGCGCGACCACCAACCAGCAGATCGTGCCCGCCCTCGACTACCTCAAAGAGCAGGGCGCCCAGTCCCTCTACCTGGTCGGTAGCGACTACGTCTTCCCGCAGACCGCCAACCGCATCATCAAGGCGTACGCCGAAGCCAACGGTATGGAGATCAAAGGCGAGGACTACACCCCGCTGGGCTCGACCGACTTCTCCACGATCATCAACAAGGTCCGCAGCGCCGACGCCGACGCGGTGTTCAACACCCTCAACGGCGACTCCAACGTGGCGTTCTTCCGGGAGTACAAGAACGTCGGCCTGACCCCTCAGGACATGCCGGTGGTGTCGGTGTCCATCGCCGAGGAAGAGGTCGGCGGCATCGGTGTGCAGAACATCGACGGCCAGCTGACGGCGTGGGACTACTACCAGACCATCGACAGCCCGGTGAACAACGCGTTCGTCGAGGCCTACAAGGCGAAGTTCGGCGCCGACAAGCCGACGTCCGATCCGATGGAGGCGGCCTACGTGTCGGTCTTCCTGTGGAAGAACACCGTCGAGAAGGCACAGTCGTTCGACGTCAAGGCGATTCAGGACAACGCGGACGGAGTCACCTTCGACGCGCCGGAAGGCCTGGTCACGATCGACGGCGAGAACCACCACATCACCAAGACCGCGCGCATCGGTGAGATCCGTCCGGACGGACTGATCTACACGATCTGGGAGTCCCCCGGCCCCATCGAGCCGGATCCGTTCCTGAAGTCCTACCCGTGGGCTGCCGGCCTCTCCGGCTGACGACCGGGGCTACAGCGGACATGCAGGTGGCGAGCGAAGCGACGGGAAGTCGGTACGTATGGATGTCCTGATCGGACAGCTGGCAACAGGATTGAGCCTCGGCTCGATCCTGTTGCTGGCTGCACTGGGGTTGTCATTGACGTTCGGCCAGATGGGCGTCATCAACATGGCGCACGGCGAGTTCATCATGGCCGGCTGCTACACCGCGTACGTCGTCCAGCAGATCGTGTCGAGTGCCGGTGTCTCGCTGATCATCTCGCTGGTCCTCGGGTTCTTCATCGGCGGCGCGATGGGCGCCCTGTTGGAGGTCACGCTGATCCAGCGGATGTACTCCCGACCGCTGGACACCTTGCTGGTGACCTTCGGCGTCGGCCTGATCCTGCAGCAGGTCGCACGAGACATCTTCGGTGCCCCCGCGGTCAACGTGGTGGCACCGGTGTGGTTGTCCGGCGGTGTCGACATCCTCGGTGCGGTCGTCCCCAAGACCCGCATCTTCATCCTGGTACTCGCGGTCGTCTGCGTCGCGGTGCTGGCCGCAGTCCTCAAGGTCAGCCCGATGGGACGCCGGATCCGGGCGGTCGTACAGAATCGCGATCTCGCTGAAACCAGCGGCATCTCGTCCCGCAAGACCGACATCATGACGTTCTTCATCGGATCCGGACTCGCCGCCGTGGCGGGGGTGGCGCTGACGTTGATCGGGTCCACCAGCCCGACGATCGGGCAGAGCTACCTCATCGATGCGTTCCTGGTGGTCGTCGTGGGCGGTCTCGGACAGATCAAGGGCACCGTGATCGCGGCGTTCGCACTGGGCTTCCTGAACTCGTTCATCGAGTACAACACGACAGCATCGCTGGCCAAGGTGATCGTCTTCGTCATCATCGTGATCTTCCTGCAGGTCCGCCCGCAGGGTCTGTTCACCGTCAGGACAAGGAGTTTGGTATGAGAACCCTCCTCGGTCGATGGCAGACCTGGGCCGGCTTCGGCATTGCCGCGGTGCTGCTGTTCGGGGTGGCGCCCCTGGTGTTCTCCGACTTCCGGCTCAGCCTGCTCGGCAAGTTCCTGTGCTTCGCCATCGTCGCGGTCGGCATCGGGCTGGCGTGGGGACGCGGCGGCATGCTGGTCCTGGGGCAGGGCGTCTTCTTCGGCCTCGGCGGCTACATGATGGGCATGCATCTCAAGATCGCCGACGCCGAGATCTACGGCAACGGCGTTCCGGACTTCATGCAGATCGCCGGTGTTCGCGAATTGCCCGGCTACTGGGCACCTTTCGCCTCTCCGGCGTTCACCCTGCTGGCGATCGTGCTGGTACCCACCGCGATCGCGGCTGCGCTCGGACTCGGCGTGTTCAAGCGCCGGGTCAAGGGTGCCTACTTCGCGATCTTGTCCCAGGCGCTGGCCGCGGCACTGGCCATCCTGCTCGTCGGTCAGACCAGCCTGGGTGGCAGCAACGGGCTCAACAGGTTCCGCACGTTCTTCGGTTTCGCGCTCAACGATCCGGCGAACCGGCGGATGCTGTACTTCATCGCCGCCGCGGTGCTGCTGATCGTGGTGGCCGTCGTGCGCCAACTGATGCAGAGCCGCTACGGCGAACTGCTGGTCGCCGTGCGCGACGGTGAGGAGCGGGTGCGGTTCCTGGGCTACGACCCGGCCAACATCAAGGTGGTCGCCTACACGGTCGCGGCGCTGTTCGCGAGCATCGCGGGCGCGTTGTTCGCGCCGATAGTCGGGTTCATCGCGCCGTCGCAGGTCGGCATCCTGCCGTCCATCGCCTTCCTGATCGGCGTCGCGATCGGCGGGCGTACCACGCTGCTGGGTCCCGTGCTGGGAGCCATCGGTGTGGCATGGGCGCAAACGCTGTTCTCCGAGCGCTTTCCGTCGGAGTGGACCTACGCACAGGGCCTGCTCTTCATCGTCGTCGTCGGTTTCTTCCCCGCCGGGTTCGCCGGACTGGCGGTGCTGGCCAAACGGCGCCGGAAGGCCAAGGACGGCGTCGACGGAGATTCCGAGAAGGTGTCTGAAGTCGATCCCGATCCCGATGCAGAGAAGGTGGGCGCCCGCTCATGACGGAGACCGAATCCATCACCGGCGAACGCGGCCCGAAAGTCGGCGGCAATGTCGGCATGGGTACCCAGTACCTCGAAGTACGGGGCCTGACAGTCGACTTCGACGGGTTCAAAGCCGTCACCGACGTGGACCTCACGCTGTTCCAGGGTGACCTGAGGTTCCTGATCGGCCCCAACGGTGCGGGTAAGACGACGGTGATCGATGCGATCACCGGCCTTGTGTCGGCGACCGGTTCGGTCAGCAAGTCCGGTGTCGAACTGCTGGGCAAGAAGGTGCACCAGATCGCGCGGGCGGGTGTCGGGCGGACCTTCCAGACGGCCAGCGTCTTCGAACAGCTGACCGTGCTGCAGAACCTGGACATCGCCGCCGGCGCGCGACGGTCGCCGTGGGCACTGCTGCGACGTCGCAACGGCGTGCTCCCCGCGATCGAGGAGGCCCTCGAGATCACCGGGCTCACCCACTTGGCGGAGAAACCCGCCGGGGTCCTCGCACACGGGCAGAAGCAGTGGCTCGAGATCGGCATGCTGCTGGTGCAGAACGCCGACGTGCTGCTGCTCGACGAGCCAGTCGCGGGCATGAGCCACGAAGAACGCGAGGAAACGGGAAACCTGTTGCGCCGCATCGGCGGTGAGCGGACCGTCGTCGTCGTCGAACACGACATGGACTTCATGCGGGCCTTCGCCACCTCGGTCACCGTGCTGGCCCGCGGGCATGTGATCGCCGAGGGTTCCGTTGCCGAGGTGCAAGCCAACCCGAAGGTCCAGGAGGTCTATCTGGGGACCGCGGCGGCCGGTACTGCCGGGATCGCCGACGAACTCACCGAGGAGAACTCCTGATGCTCGAACTGGTCGACGTCCGCACCGGCTACGGCCGCAGTGAAGTCATCCACGGTGCCAGCATCGAGGTTCCCTCCGACGGCGTCGCGGCAGTGATGGGCCACAACGGGGCCGGGAAGACCACACTGCTGCGCGCAGCAGTCGGGCTGCTCAAGTGCACGTCGGGCAAGGTGCTGTTCAACGGCGACGACATCACCAAGCTGCGACCCAGCGCCCGGGTGGCCCGGGGGCTGGCGTATGTGCCGCAGGGCCAGCAGTCGTTCGGACAGCTGACCACAGCGGAGAATCTGCAGGTCGTCGCCGACGGCCGTAAGAACGGCAAGCAACTCATCGACGAGCAACTCGACCTGTTCCCCGCGCTCAAGGAATTGCTGACCCGTCGGGCCGGCCTCCTCTCGGGCGGTCAGCGTCAGCAACTCGCGATCGCGCGGGCGCTCATCACGACACCGAAATGCCTGATCCTCGACGAACCGACCGAAGGCATCCAGCCGTCGGTCGTGGCCGAGATCGAGGAGGCCATCACCACATTGACCGCCCGTGGCGGCCTGGGCGTGCTGCTCGTCGAACAGCACATCGGGTTCGCGCTGGAGTCCTCGCAGCGCTACTACATCCTCGAGGCCGGCCGGGTCACCTCCAGCGGCACGGGAGGCTCGGCGTCCGAAGCCGACGTCCGCGCCGCGATGGCCATCTAGCGGCACCTCGATCTCCGGGCGAGCGAGCGTGTTTGCCCACGACACGCCGCGGATTTCTGTGCAAGCCCGCGCGCTCGCGGCCGGATTCGGCAAGCTCAACCCATGGCGACGCCGACCGAACCTGTCATCATCGCCGAGCAGGGCGGACTGGTGGTGGCCGAGCAGGGCGCCGCGGTGCTGCTCATCGACCGCGGCAACCGTGCCGTGGAGATCACCGCGTATGTGCTCGCGGTCGTCGCCGTGGTGTTCGGTGGCTTCGGATCGGTCTCGTTGGTCAGCGCCGCGACCGACGCCCGCTCGTCGGTGCCGGTCACACTCGCGGCACTGCTCCTCGCCGTCGGCGTCGCGGCGGCGGTGCTGGCCGGAGTCACGATCAGGTCCGCACGCAGGATCCGGCAGCGCCCGCTGAGCACGTTCACCCCGCTGGCGGTCCTCGACCGTGCGCAGCGGGTGTATCGCGACGGCAACGGTCACCCCGTCGCCCCACTGGACCAGGTCCGGTTCGAACGCCGGATGCAGATGACATCGAGTTCTCCGAAGCTGATCGCGTTGACGCCGTGGGGAACCCATCTGCTCAAGCGCGGCCACCCGTTCGGCGGCGGCATCGGCCGGGTCGACGACGTGCTCAACGAGATCGTCGGTACCGACCGGCCCTAGTCGGTGAGCCCACTGATTTGGCGTTTGCGCGTCGGAACCGGACCTACTCGTTCTCGTCCCTTTCGTGGTGATGAAATTCGGCACCGACGTCCTCACGTTGGGTATCACCTTGGCCGTCGCAGTAGCGATCGTGGTGGCGCAGTGGGTGACCGTCCATATGCGCGGCGCTGCGCCCACCGGGGGCTGAGCCGGCTGCGGTCCGACGATAGAGAACGCGACCGAGAACCCCCGTGACGCCGAAAGCGACCGTGCTGCATGCCACCACCAGCGACCCGGCGGCGAGCACGTCCTCATTCACGCCGAGACGTTCCGCTTCCATCGTCAGGTAGAACAACGCCGACACACCGACCGGTCCGAACCACCCCAGGTAGAGCGCGTCCGGGGTGCGCAGTTGCATGGGCCACTTCATGAGCAGCACGATCGGCACCCGGCGCAACGCAAGAACGGCGAGCACCAGTGCCACACCCTGCCAACCGAGTTCGCGCCAGTGAGGCCACGGCAACGTAGCCCCGAACAACACAAAAAGCGGCAACACCGCGAATCGATTGATCGCCTCGTCGATCGACACTTCCGATGCGCGCTCACCGCCGGTACCGACGAGGTTGAACGCAAGCCCCCCGACAAAAACCGCGAGAACCCCGTCCACGGAAAGCATTCCGGCTGCTCCGAGAATCCCCAGCGCAAGAACCACCGTGAAGAACAACGCAGGCGCGCGGTCGGTCGCTCCGTGACGAGCACCCAGGCGGAGTGCGTGCCCGCCCAGCCATCCGACCCCCATGCCCAGGGCGACACCACCGAACACCTGCCACAGCGATTCCATCAAGGCATCACCTGCACTGAGCGGCCCGGCCACGGCGACAGCCACCAGCACGAGGGGCAGCGCCAAGCCGTCGTTGGACCCCGATTCGATGGACAGCAGTTGCCGGTCGCGGGCCGGCAGATCCCGTTCGGCATCCGCTCCGGTGACCACACTGGACGCCAGAACGGGGTCGGTCGGACTGATGGCCGCACCGAAGAGAGCAGCGGCCGCGAGCGACATACCAAGAAGTGCCCAGCCCAGGCCCGCCGACACCACTGCCATCATCGGCAGCACGATCAACAGCAGCATCAGAATCACCCGACCGTGCCGGCGCACGTCGCCGAGGGGGTAGCGCAGGGCCACCGCCATCACCGAGATCGCCAGCAGAAGTCTGCTTGCTTCGTGCAGGAGCGACTGCTCGGCCACCAGCGTCGGGATCGCCAGCACACCGATGAACTGTGGACCCAACAGTATGCCGGCGATCATGCCGAGCAGCGGTTCGGAGACCGGCAAGCTGCGCATTCTCGCCGACACTGTCGCGACGATGACACCTAGCAGACCTACGACTACGAGCACGATATCCAGATCCACTCATCACGGGTTCCCAAAGGCCCGAACGCCAAGCATCGGGGATCGCTGACACGTATATCGCCACGAGACCCGGGTACCTGCACCGGGCCGGCGGTATGGTGCTGCCCTGGCACAGCACCCGAGGGAGATCTGATGAGTGATGCCGACATCCGGACCGGCACCGCCGCCGGTGTGACGATGCGGTCGCCATGCTGCCAACGCGTTGTGCGTCGAAGCACCTCGGCTGGTGGAACCGAACCGTTGGGCCCTCGATCTGGTCCGTCCCATTTCGGTTGTCTGCGCCGATGAAATCTCGAGGTGACCGATCCGGGATCGTCGAGGGCCTCCGGCGGCGGCGCGCAATATTCGTCGATGCGTGGAGAAGCCGGCTGTGGCCGGTGCCCGCACTCGGCGTGGTCACCGCCATTCTCGCCGGTGTCGCCATCCCGGAACTCGACAGCGCCCTCGACGACGAGATCCCACCCACGGTGTCGGCCTATCTGTTCGGTGGTGGTGCCGACGCGGCCAGAGAGGTTCTCGGGGCCGTCGCGACCTCGCTGATCACAGTGACGTCGTTGACGTTCTCACTGACCGTCGTCACCCTCCAACTGGCCAGCAGCCAGTACACCCCGAGGTTGTTGCGAACCTTCGCAGCGGACCGGTTCGTCCAGCGCACCCTGGCGTTGTTCCTCGCCACCTTCGTCTACGCGCTCACGGTGCTGCGCACCGTGCGCAACGACAGCGACTCCGGTGCGGAGTTCGTCCCGCAGATCGCGGTCACTGTGGCATATCTGCTGGCCATGGCCAGTGTCCTGGCACTGGTCTTTTTCCTCGGGCACCTGGTTCGGCAGATCCGGATCGAGACGATGCTCGACCACGTCGCAACCGACGTCACGGACAACATGCATCGGATGCTCGAGCCGCTCGACGACACCCCGGACCACGACTTCGCGCCGACCCCGCCCACAGGTGCGTCGGTGATTTCGGCCCGCTCGTCGGGCTTTCTCGTGGAGATCGACGAGGATGCCCTGCTGTCGGCCGCTGTTGATGCCGACGTGGTGATCTGGATCGACCGACCTGTCGGGTCGGACATCGTGGCGGGGGTTCCGGTCGCATTGTGCTGGGCCGCGGGGACGTCTGGCGGTCTCCTCGACGACGACTGTCTGGCATCGGTGGGCGACCGGGTGGGCCGGGCCCTGACTACCGGCATCGAGCGCACGTCGACCCAGGACATCGGTTACGGGCTTCGCCAGTTGACCGATGTGGTGGTCCGGGCACTGAGCCCCGGTATCAACGATCCGACCACCGCGATCCACGGACTGAACTCGTGCAGCGCGACCCTGTGCGATCTCGCCGGGTACCGCTTGGGACGCCGGATCCTGCGCGACGACGACCAAGTGCTGCGGGTGGTGGTAGCCCGACCGGACCTGTCCGACCTGCTCGACCTGGTCTGCAGCCAACCGCAGCTCTACGGCGCCAGCGACCCAGCCGTGCTGGCCCGGTTGCTGTCGTTGCTGCGCGAACTCGCATGGGTGGTGGTCCTACCCAGCCACCGGCAGGCGATCACCGATCAGCTGCGGCGGCTGGAAAATGCCGCGGCGGAACAGAGATTCGACGTGATCGACAGCCGTCGACTCGACCGGCTCGCCCATGACGTCCGGGACGCCCTCGAGAGGCGTTGGCCGGCGACCTGAGGACTACCCGGGTGCGTCCGCCACTCCGGTCAGCGCAGACCAGTCGCCGATCTTGTCGCTGCCGATGACACTGAGCGACCCGTCGGATTCCAGCACCACGGCGGCCACCTTGCTGACATCACCTTGCCCCGACGATCGGATGGCCTGGCGGATCTCGTCTGCGCTGACACGCTGGCGGCGCAATTCGTCGTCGAGCAAACGACCCTGCGACACAAGGAGAGTCGGCCGCGAAGTCAGCACCGAACGTCCGGCCTTCAGCCGCGAGGAAATGGTCGCCGCCAAGAACTGCAGGCCGGCCAGCAGTGCGAGCGCCGTCACGCCTTCCACGAACGACACGTCGGCGTTGAGCAGAATCGTGGCCAGAGTGGAGCCGACGGCGACCGTCACCACCAAATCGAACGCGTTCAGTTTGGCCAGAGTGCGCTTGCCCGAGATCCGCAATACGGCAACCAACGTGATGTAGGCGGCGGATCCGACCAACAGCACCCTTGCGATATCGGTCCAAGCGTCAAACCACATGTGGACCAACCATTTCCCACGCCATCGTCAGATAACCCCCACTCTCACGCGACCGCGGGAGCGTCGCCGAACATGCGGTGGCGAAGTCGCGCCAACGTGCCGTCGAGGAGTCGAGATACCTGCACCTGCGAGATGTTGAGCCGCACGGCGATTTCGCGCTGTGTCAGACAGTCGAAGTAGCGCATTCCGAGAATCGCCCGGCGCCGGTCATCCAATTCGGCGATCACCTCACGCAGGACGATGAGGTCCTCGACGGCCTCGAAGCCCGGATCGTGGGTCCCCTGGGTGGCGCCGACGTTGGTCTCCCCCACCCCGTCGTCACTCCGGGGCGCATCGAGGGACACGGGACGATACGCCCAGTGCGCTGACTCAGATTGGGCGACGATGTCATCGTCGACGCCGAGTTCTCGGGCCACTTCGCGGTTCGTCGGCGGCCGGTTCAACCGTTGGGAGAGCTCTTCGACCGTATGTCGCATCCGGAGTTGGGTCTCCTGGATCTTTCGGGGCACACGCATCGACCAGGTGCTGTCGCGGAAGTGCCGCCGCACCTCCCCGCGAATTGTCGGCACGGCAAATGACAGGAACCGACCCTTGCTCGACGCGTATCGGTCGACGCTTTTGACCAGACCCATTCGGGCGACCTGAATGAGGTCGTCGGACGGCTCGCCGCGCCCGACGAACCGGTAGGCGATGTGGTCGGCGAGTGGAAGGCATTCGGTGATGATGTGCAGGCGGCGACGGCGGCGCTCATCGGCGTTGTCACAATCGGCCAGGTTCACCAGTTGCTCCTCGATGTTCGTCCAGTCCGGGTCACGCGCGGAGACCTCGTGCTCTGTTTCGCTGAGATTGCGCTCCGCGACGGTCATGGCGGCCTCCTTGCTGGGGCGCAGAAGTGACTGTCGGGTCCTTCCACGTGATTACCTGCTGACCGCCTACCCGAATGAAAAGGAAAACCCTGGTCGGGCATCGATCGTTGCCGAATCGCAATAAGGCAGGGGTGAGATACGCAGCTGGGCTTCCGAGATTCACGCGATCTACACCAAAGCCACAGGCCCCTCTTAGTTCGCTGAAGTAGCGGTGTCGGATTCGTGAAACGCATTCGTCGGCCCGGGTATCAATTGCGCGCGGAGGGGAACCTGAGGCCGAGGCAACGGTTGTTGCGCACCGACAATCCGCGGCCACCGTTGAGAATGTCATCGGCAGTGCCGCGCAGAAAGGAGACAATGCGAACGTCGTCGATATGCAGGAGAGGTTCAGCGCTCCTGGGCAGCGCCACGCTGATGTTCATCGCCGGCTGCGGTGAAGATCCGGTCCTCGACTCGTCGAACCGGGGGTCGGGTTCACACACCGAGGACACCTCGGTGGAGAACGCCTACATCGTGCCGACCTACGTTCCGGGTCGGTGCGTGATTCAGCTCAACGCCGGGGGTGCGATGCGGTTCACCGTCACGAACAATCGTCCGGCCGAAACCGAGCGGCTACTGGGGTTGACCACGGATGCGGCGTCACAAGCGCGGATTCTCACCAACGTAGACATTCCGCCGAAATCGGCCATCGGCTTCGGTGAGCCGAACGCGGAACCCGGCCCCGGTGACGCAAGCGGCCCCGCAGTAATGCTGGACCAATTGGATCCGGGTCTGCTTCCTGCCACGACTGCTGATGTCACTTTCCACTTCGAACGCGCCGGGGATCTGACTATGCCGGTGCCGGTGGAGGCGTGCCCTGTTCAGGCACCGTGACGTGCTGACCGGGTATCAGCAGTCGGTACGAATCTCGAAGCTCGCGGTGGTGGTTTCGGCAGGATCGTCGTCGTAATACCCCATGGCCGTGCCGGAAATGGTGAAGGTGCCGTCCACCAACTCGGCGTCGACCCCGACTCCGCTGGGGGTGGATGGGGCGGTGGTGGCGGCATTCCAGGAGCTTCCGGTGAAGCCGCCCAAGTCATCGATCCGGACCAACCGGGCCTGCACCGTGTCGCCGGTGCTGACCTGAGCGGTGAAGCCCGGCGTCTCCCGCAACGATTCGATGAACCACACCCATTGGGATTGCTCACATCGAATCGGCGGTTGATCACCGATATCGCTGCCGTTGATCAGAACACGTGCGGTGTGCGTGCCGAGCGCTTCGTAACCGCTCGAGCATCCCGCGATTACCATCGTCACCGCGATCGTCGTCGATAACACCCGCACCCGACCGCGATGACGCCTCGCCCGGGTCGGCGTAGCAACCTTCATGCTTGGGAGTACCCAGCCGATGCCGCGCCATACTATGGCGACCTCGTGCAAGGTCACCAACACGTGTGAGACCACAACGTATGAAGCGACCACACACGGGTACGTGCCCAGTCATGAAGTTGCGATTGGTGTTGGTGTTCGTCGGGGTCGTTTCCCTGCTCGTCGGGATTGTGGGTCTCATGGTCCCCGTGTCGATTTCTGCTGACCGAACCGACGTCAGTTGTGGCAGTGCGGTCGCGCCTGACCTGTCAGAGGCGCGCGCCAACGACGACGCCAGCGCGGCCAACGTACCTGTTGCCGATGGAATCGTCACCGACGCGAATGCCACCCGGTTGTGCACCAAGGATCTCGAGGACCGAAGGCTGTGGACGATCCCGGTGGCGGCGGTGGGCGCCCTCGCCCTGCTCGCTGCCGGTGCGCAGACGGTGTTGTCACGAAAAAGAACCTAGGAG
>NZ_JBAUJR010000468.1:0-9527 GCF_049683935.1 Mycobacterium sp.
GTCCGGGCGCGCCGATCATCAGGATGATGACCGTCGCCGACAGCGCGGGCAGCGCCTGCCGGCGACGGTGCGACAGCACGGCCAACAGCGTGATCGCTCCCATCACCGCAGCGCGCAGCACGCTCGCCGACGGCTGCACCACCACCACAAACGCCACCAGGGTGACCGCAGCGAGGAAGACCGCCGTGCGCGGCCCGATCAACACCGCGGTCAACAACACCGCACCGCAGACGATCGTCACGTTCGCCCCCGACACCGCGGTCAGATGCGTCAACCCAGACAGGCGGAAATCCCGGGTGGTGTGTTGGGGTACCCCCGATGTGTCGCCCAGGACGAGCGCCGGCAGCATCGCCGCCTGGTCGGCGGGCAGCACCAGCCGGGAGGCGTACGCGAAGCGATCGCGGATACGATGCGCCGCCTGATGTACCGGGGCCGCCGCACCGAGGGTCGGCTCGCCGGTGGCGTTGAGCGTCGCGACCGTCAGATCGCGACGCTTCGGCGCTCCGATCTGCGCGCGGAACGCCACGGGCTGACCCGCCGTGATCCGTAGATACCCAGCGGCAGAGGCGAAGACGATGACCTTGCCGGAGGACCGCGCGCCGTCGAGTTCCAGCAGAGATCCGCGGAACATCGTGCGGCCGCCCTGGAGTAGCCGCGGCGTCTCCGTCGGGATGACGACCACTGCGGTGGCCTGGCCCAGATAGCCCAGCACCGGGTGGTGGCGAACCTCGTTGACGCGCAACACCACAGCGACCGCGAAGCCGGCGCCCACCAGGAGCACAGCCGCCACGGCGGCAGCCAACCCCCGCCGATCGGTGTCGCGGCGCCGACCACCGTTACCCCACCACCCGGCCGCTGCGGTCGCCGCGACCGAACCGGCGATCGCGGCGAACACGCCTGGCTGAGCCCACACGATTCCCGCCGCGGTGACCGCCCAGCACGTCAGTGCCGCCGGGACAAGCCGCAGGTCGAGGGCGGCGACGTCGGTCGACCCGGACGCCGGGGACGATCCGGACGTCACACGCGGACATGATCGCGCAGCTTGTCCAGCCGAGCCGGCCCGATGCCGTCGACCTCGGCCAGTTGATCCACGCTGCCGAACCGGCCGTTGGCGTCGCGCCACGCGACGATCGCGGCGGCGGTCCCCGGCCCCACTCCTGGAAGCGTGTCGAGTTCGTCGATCGCCGCCGTGTTGAGGTCCACCAAAGTTGTTGCCGTCGAATCTATTTCGCCCGAGGGCGCCCCGGCGGTCGAGGGCGCGGGCTCCGAAACGATCGAGCTGCCCATCTCCACGGGTTGCCCGGGCGGCGCCCCGATTCCGACCACGATCTGCTCGCCGTCGGCGACTCTTCTGGCCATGTTCAGGCCCATCACGTCGGCACCGTCGAGTGCGCCGCCGGCGGCGTCGAGCGCATCGGCGATCCGGGCACCGGGAGCGAGGGTGACCAACCCCGGCGTGGTGACCAGACCGACGACGCTGACAACCACCGGTGGCGCGGGTCCCGGTGCCACCGAACCCGGGGGCGGCGATGCCGAGGACACCATCTCCACCGGCGGCAGCTTCGCCGACACCACCGCGGGCGGTCGATCGGAGAGCAGGTTCAACACCGTCACCAGCACGGCGACGGCGCCGACAACGCCCAACGCGACGACACCGGCACGACCCGGGTCCGCTCTGATCGTCGACAGCCAACCGGCGGATCCCGATGGAGTGTTCTCCGGTAGCCACCGCGACAGTGAGGTGTCACGCGGTTCGTCGGGGTCGTCGTCTTCGGCGGCGGCGCCCAGACGTCGACGCAGCCGCTCTACGGGCAGTTCGGTGGACATGGGCCGACCGTAAGCGCGTCGGCCGACGTCAGGCGTCCGCGCCGGGGTGCAGCGACGCAGCCTGGGGATGAACTCCGCATTGGGGACGGCGGTGGCTACGATTGCTCCGATATGAACCGTCGAGCCCCGATGATCGCAGGCCTCGCGTTCGCGGTGCTCTACGCGACGGCTGTGCTGGTGATCCCCACGGTCTCAGGCGTCGACGACGACGCTGCCGCGCGGGTCCAGGCGCTGCTGCTGGCGTTCTCCACGCTCGGCCTCGTGGTGGTGCTCACCTTCGCCCGCGACCGCCTTACCGGTCCCGCGGGTCACCTGTTCACGATCGGATCAGCGGTGCTGGTCGCCCAACTGTGTGTGGCGATCTGGTTCACCGGCGGGCCTGCACTGCGCCCCGGCCAGTTGGCGACGAGCAGCGCGCGCGTCATCGGCGACGTCGGCTCACTGTGGCTGCCCGCCGCGACGATCGCCAACATCATGGTGGCCGTCCCGATCCTGTTGGCCGCCAACGAGGGTCGCCTTCCACGATGGCTCGGCACCGCGGCGGCGATCTTCACCGTCGAGCAGCTCCTCGAGACCATCACGATCATCGGGCCGCCCGGCAGCTTCATCTCCCCCGGCGGACCGATGAACCACTATCTCGGCGGAACGCTGACCGTGGTGTTCTATCTCGGCCTGGGGATCGCGCTGTCACGCCCTGAAGCCGCCGCGGACCGCCCGGCACCGCGCGGCGACGCGGGTACCGTCGAGGAAAAGGGTGCGGTCGACGAACGCGCAGGAGATTCATGACACTTGACCGGTTGGTACCCCGATCAGCCGTCGACCCGTCAGCCACCGCGGAACTGCGCAACGAGGTGCGGCAGTTCCTCGCCGAGCAACGTGCCGCGGGCGCGTACACCCCGACCGTCGATGCCTGGCTCAGCGCGTGGGACGAAGACTTCACCGCCTCGCTTGCAGCGCGCGGCTGGCTGGGTATGACAGTGCCGGTCGCCTATGGCGGGCACGGACTCTCGTTCCTCGAACGGTTTGTCGTCACCGAGGAACTGCTTGCCGCCGGTGCGCCCGTTGCCGCTCACTGGATTGCCGACCGGCAGATCGTGCCCTCACTGCTGAAGTACGGCACCGAGTTTCAACGGTCGGAGTTTCTCCCCAAGATCGTGCGAGGTGAGTGCTTCTTCGGCATCGGGATGAGCGAACCGGACTCGGGATCTGATCTTGCCAGCGTGCGCACCCGTGCCGAACGCGTGGAGGGCGGCTGGGCGCTGACCGGCACCAAGGTCTGGACCTCCGGCGCCCATCTCGCACACGCCTTCATTGCGCTGGCCCGCAACGAGCCCGTCGATCCGGCTCATCGCCACGCCGGCCTGAGCCAGTTCATCGTCGATCTGCGCGGTCCCGGGGTCGACATCCGACCCATCGTTTCGATGAACGGTGCACACCACTTCAACGAGGTGATCCTCGATGGAGCCTTCGTTCCCGACTCCATGGTGTTCGGCGAGATCGGGCAGGGCTGGCAGCAGGTGACATCGGAGCTCGCGTTCGAGCGAAGCGGCTCCGAACGCTTCCTGTCGACGTTTGTGCTCCTTGATGCCTGCGCGGAGGAGATGTCTCAGCGCAGGCTTCCGCGCTCTGCGGATCTCGGACGGTTGGTGGCGCGGGTCGCCGGTCTGCATCAGATGTCCGCAGCGATCGCCGCCGCTCTGGAACGACATGAACCCGCCGATGTGCCCGCCGCGGTGGTAAAGGTCCTGGGCACCACCACTGAGGGCGACATCGCCGAGTTCGCCCATCTCGCGGGTGAACATGATGTTGGACAACACTTTTCGGAGGTTGCCACCATGGCTGTTGATCAGCGGCCGGGGTTCACGCTCCGCGGCGGCACCAACGAGGTGCTGCGCGGCGTGATCGCCCGCGGATTGGGGATGCGATGACAGCGCCACAGGTCGACGCGGCCCTCACGGAGATGATGGATGCGGTCTTCGCCGAGAAGCGCAAATCCGATACCCATTCGCGGGGCTCGGTTTTGGATGCTGAGCTGTGGCACCAACTCGATGAGTTGGGACTGGTTCGGCTGACCGGCGCCGAGCAGTCCGGCGGCAGTGGGGCCGGTTGGTACGAGGCGGCCGAACTGCTGACCGCCGCAGTCCGCCATGGCATTCGAATCCCATTGGCCGAGAACGATCTCTTGGCATGCTGGCTGCTGGAGGCGGCTGGGATGCCCGTTGACGCCGCGACGCGCACGGTCTGTCTGCTCGACGAGGGCGGGCAGGCTTCGGCGGTGCCGTGGGCGTCGGTCGTCGACCGGGTCGTGGTGGTGTGGCGAGACGCCGACCAGTACCTGGCCGCGGACGTCGGAGTCAGCGATGTGACGATCACGGCCGGCACCAACATGATCGGCGAACCTCGCGACACAGTCGTCGTTGATCCGAAGTCGCTGGCCGGCGTTTCGGTGGCCGCAGAACTGGTCGAAGTACTCCGGTTGAAGTCTGCTCTGGTCAGGTCGATACAGGTGTGCGCGGCACTGGACGAAGCGCTGGCGTCGTCGATAGACCATGTGACCTCGCGTCAGCAATTCGGTCGTCCGCTGTCGAAGTTCCAGGCCGTCCAGCATCTGGTCTCCGACATCGCTGCCGAAGCCGCGCTCGCACGATCGGCCACCGAGGCCGCGCTGTCGGCTGCGGTTGACAGCGATTGGTCTGGCCCGCATCTGGATTTCCTTGTGGCGGCGGCACGTTCGTGCACCGGCCATGCGGCGTCGGTGGTGGTGCGTAATGCTCATCAGGTGCACGGCGCGATGGGAACCACCAGCGAGCACCGATTGCACGAGTTCACCCGGGCTGCGTTGGCGTGGCGTTCCGAATTCGGTTCCGTGCGGTACTGGGACGACCGGTTGACCGAAATGGCGCTGCGCGCGGGAAGAGATCGGCTGTGGAGTCTGATCAATCCCTGAGCTAGCGGACGATGACAGAACTCGGTTCCCTTGGGGCTCCCAACATCTCGCGATGTGACGGCGGCGTGCGACCGCCTTCGTCGGTGATCCCGTACCGCTGTCCCAGCTCGGCCCCGATGACGGCGTGGCCGCTCAGTTCGCCCAGCGCCGGATCGTGGTAGAGCGCGTTGATCAGGTGTCCGGTGTATTCCGGTGTCTCCGCCTGTTCGGCGAACCCGGCCAGCGCCTCCGGTTGCCCGTCGAACGCCGAGCGCAGCTTGTCGGTGAGCAGGATTCCCATCCAGATCGACACCGTCGTCACCCTCGTGCCCCGGAAGTCGACAGCCATGTCGGCGGCCATCTTGTCGACGCCGGCCTTCTGCGCGCCGTAGGCAGGGCCGTGCATGTAGCAGACCGCACCCGGCGACGACGTGAACACCATCAGGCCGCGTTCGCCGGCAAGCAGCAGCGGCGCGGCGTGCCATGCCGCGACGTAGGACGACCGAAGCCCGACGTCCAGCACGTCGGCCAACTCGCGAGGCTTCTCCCAGAACGGCTTGGGGCCGATGAGGTCATCGGAGATGGCCGCGGCGTTGTTCACCAGCAGATCCAGCCGACCGGCCTCGTGACCGACTCGCTCGAACAGACCGCAGACGGCGTCGTCGTCGCGATGGTCCAGCGGTACTCCGGTTCCCCAGCCCGGGTCTTCGACGATGCTGCGGCCGGTTCCGTAGACCCTCCAGCCCACTGCGGCAAGCGCCGTCGCGATTCCCTGCCCGGCACCGCTACTGGCACCGGTCACCACTGCCACCGTGTCAGTCATGTAGACACCCTAAGGGCAGTAGTTTGATCTGTTGACCCACTCTCGACGAGGAGATGTCATGAGCCGAGCGACCACCGACCGACCGCTACGCATCATCCAGTGGACCACCGGAAACATCGGAAGACGGTCGCTGCACGCGATCATCGGCCGCGATGACATGGAACTGGTCGGCGTGTATGCCCACGGCGCGGACAAGGTCGGTGTTGACGCGGCCGAGCTGTCCGGGTGGCCCGAACCCACCGGGATCAAGGCCACCGACAACATCGACGAACTGGTGGCACTGCAGCCTGACGCCTGCTGTTACAACCCGTTGTGGCCGAGCATCGATGAGCTGACTCAGTTGTTGGAGGCCGGCATCAACGTCTGCTCCACCGCTGCCTGGATCACCGGCGGCAAGCAGTCACCGCAGAATCTTGATCGCATCCGGAAAGCCTGCGAGAAGGGCAATTCCACGATCTTCGGCAGCGGTGCGCACCCTGGTATGAGCAACCTCGTGGGGATGGTTCTGTCCGGTTCATGCGAGCGGGTCGACGAGATCCGGATCACCGAGTCCGTCGACTGCTCGACCTACGAATCCGCGGGCACCCAGACCGCGATGGGATTCTCCCAGGACCCCGACACCCCCGGACTCGCCGAGAGTGTGGGCAGGGAGAGCGAGGTCTTCGCCGAGTCCGCGGCGATGATGGCCGACGCCATCGGGGCGAAGCTGGACCGGATCACGTTCGACGTGACGTTCACCGCGGCGACCGGTGACAGTGACCTCGGGTTCATGACGATCCCGAAGGGTACGGTCGCCGGGGTCCACGGGTACCACCGAGGCTGGGTGGGTGACCACAATGTGGTCAGCGTCGGCTTCAACTGGATCATGGGCGAGCACGTCACCCCGCCCAAACCCCTCGAGCACGGACATGTTGTTCAGGTGTTCGGACTTACCAATATCGCGCTAGTATGCACTTCATGCAGGCAGCGATTTACCTCCGGCAATCCGAGGACCGCGACGCCACGATGCTTGCCGTCGACCGCCAGCGCGAGGACTGCACCAAGCTCGCGGCGTCGAAGGGCTGGTCAACGACGGAGTACATGGACAACGACACCAGCGCGACCAGCCAGAAACCCCGCCCGGCGTATCAGCGGATGCTCGCGGACATCGAGGCCGGAGCGATCGGCGCTGTGGTGGCCTGGGACCTCGACCGGCTCTACCGGAAGCCCCGCGAACTGGAGGACCTCATCGACCTGGCCGAGGGGAAGCACCTCGCCCTCGCGACGGTCGGCGGTGAGGCCGATCTGTCTACCGACAGTGGTCGACTGTTCGCCCGGATCAAGGGTGCAGTAGGCAGGTCGGAGGTGGAGCGCAAGAGCGCCCGGCAGAGGCGAGCGAACGTGCAGCGAGCCGAGGCCGGGTCCCCCACCCGGTCCACGATCCCGTTCGGGTACCGGCAGGACGGCGACCGGCTGGCGCTCGAACCTGCCGAGGCGATGATGATCCGGGACGCCTACAGCGCCATCCTCGCGGGGGGCAGCCTGCACACCATCGCGAAGGCTTGGAACGCCGCGAGCGTGCCCACACGGCGCGGGAAACAGTGGTCCGGCGCCACCGTCCGGCAGTTGCTCATGGCCTACCGGAACGCCGGGGTTGCGGTGTACCGGGGGGAGCCGGTCGCGACCCCCGGCGACTGGCCCCCCATCGTGGACCGGGAGATCCTCGACGGCACCCGCGCGATCCTCACTCAGCCGGGTCGACGGATCGGCGGGACTTCCAGCGGTCGCAAGCATCTCCTGTCCGGGATCGCGGTGTGCGGCGCGTGCAGCAAGACGGTCGGCTCCGGCCGCGCCGGGACCAGCCCGAACCCGTCGCGTCCGGTGTACGCGTGCAAGCACTGCTTCAAGGTGACTCGGGATATGACCGCTGTCGACGGTTACGTCGTGGCTCTGGTCGTGGACCGGCTCTCCCGCCCGGATGCCGCCGAACTGATGGTCAGCGACAGCCGCCCGGATGTCGGGGTGCTGCGCGACCGGGCGGCGGCGCTCCGTGCCCGGCAGGAGGAGGCCGCGTCCCTGTTCGCCGAGGGGTCGGTGACCGGCCTGCAGTTGAAGACGATCACCGCCGACCTCGCACAGCAGTTGACCGAGGTGGAGTCCGCGATGTTCGACAGCCAGAGGACGCGGGTGTTGGAGGGGCTGATCGGTGCTCCGCGTGCGGTTTTCGACGGCTCGTCACTGGACCGGAAACGGGCGGTGATCGACCTCTTGATGACGGTCACGATCCTCCCCGCAGGCCGGTACGGTCGCGGATTCGATCCCAACTTCGTCCAAATTAACTGGAAGACAACATGATTCGAGGTACAGCCACCACCGACGTTGCTGGTCGCTGGCTGATCGTGTGCGACTGCGCCGGTCACCCCGAGGAGCTGGTAGGGGTTGTCGACGTCACCGCAGGGGGTGACGTCCGGGTACTCGACACCGGGCGCGGCGGCGCTCCGTCGCTGACCGGCGCTAACCGGCTGCTACTCGCTGCGCCGACGTCAAAGCGTCGAGAACTGGTCCGGCAGTTGAAGGCTCGCGAGATCCCGCTCCCGCTGGTGGTGTCGTTCATCCACCCGCCATGCGGCCGGGCGGTCAGGGTGACCGAGGCTCGGTTCGGGGAGCTGCTGACGATGGCCGAGGAGCGCTCCGGCGAGTTGCTGGCAATCGTGTTCGCGTACGGCCAGGACCGGGGCGTCCCGCTGTCGCTGCTCTGCGAGATCAACGGGAGAGAGCAGAGCGGCGCGACTCGCTGACCGCGTTTCACTTCCCGGCCGCGCTAACCGCTTCCTGCTAGTGTTCTCAACGCTGCCCCCGCGGGACCCCGGGACAAGGGCGCATCGGTTTTTGCGATGCGCAAAGGACTCCCGCCCATCATGGCACTCGACCCCGAAGCACCCCCCACCCCGCGTAGGTGGGTCACCCAGGAACAGGCCGCCGAACACCTCGGCGTGACCACCCGGACCATCCGGACCATGGTCGCAGACGGCCGACTGACCGGCTACCGCATCGGCAACAGCCGAACACGCCTGGACCTCAACGAGGTCGACGCCGCGATGAAGCCCTACGGCGGTGCAGCGTGACCGCCTCTGCCGCAGCGAAATTCGATGACGCGGCGATGGCTGAGCACGTCCGGCGCGTAGTCGACAAGGCCCCGGCCCTGACCCGCGAGCAGCTCGACCGGCTGCGGGTCCTGCTGGAGCCTGCCCGGCGTGACCTCGCCCGGACGGGAGGTCCGGCATGACCGGCGAAGCGGTCCTGATCGCGGCCCGGCTGGCTGCGGCATCCGAGGTGTTCCCAATTCCACACGGCGACTGGGATTCCCGCGCCGACGTGACCGCCGAGGGCGACGTCCTCACCGTCACGGTGACCGACCACCTCGGGCGCGGGAAACGCGAATACCGGGCCGTCGTGGAGCTCGTCGGCGAGACCGGCGACGGGGGTGGTGCCCCATGAGGCCCCTCAACGAGAGAATCCGCCTCGCGGACAACGAAGCGGATTCCATCAAGTCCTTGGTGAGGGACGACTCGAATCATACCGCCCGGTCCGACAGCCCGCGAGACCTCCGGCCCGGCGCGGGGGGTGCGTGATGGCGCTTGTCGACCGCGAACGTTGCGCCTCCCTGGATCGCGACGGCCTGCCCGGCTACACCGCCGCCGTTTGCGTCACCCCCGATGGTGAGGACGTGCTCTGGCTCGTCAGCGAGGAGCACCTCGACGTGACGGACGCCCCGCACGGTCAGGCAGATCAGCGTCACGAACGGACCGGCCCCCTGAACGAGGACGTGCGGTACCGGATCTGGAATCACCAGTGCGCGGCGCTCACTCGGCGCGGTCCCCGGTGCCGGAACTGGGTGCCGAAGTCGTCCGGCCCGCTGTGCCCCGCTCACGCCGCCGAGGCCGAAGCCGAGGCTGCATCGCAGGGGCAGCG
>NZ_JBAUJR010000469.1:0-22247 GCF_049683935.1 Mycobacterium sp.
CCACTGGGTGCAGTGCTGGGCGCGCGGTCCGGCGACAAGGGCGGGAACGCCAATATCGGTCTCTGGGCCCGCGACGATGCCGGCTACGCCTGGGCGTGCGAGCACCTGACCGTCGAGCGGCTGCGCGGGCTGCTCGGCCCGGAGGCTGCGCAGCTGCCCATAGAGCGGTTCGAGCTGCCCAACCTGCGTGCGCTCAACGTTGTGGTGCACGGGCTGCTGGGAGAAGGCGTAGCATCCTCGACCCGGCCCGATCCCCAGGCGAAGGGCTTGGGCGAGTACCTGCGCTCCAGCGTCGTCGACATCCCGCAATCCTTGCTCGGCGCGACCTGAACAGGGCCGGCGACCCGGCCGTCGACCGATCTGCCGGTGGCCGGCCACCCGCTGGTGTTGCAGGTCGCGGCGCCGCGTTACCGCCGCACCACACCGCAGTGTGGGCGGGCGGTGTTCAACCAGCCATCGTCAGGCCGCCACTGACGCTGATCACCTGACCGGTGATAAACGACGCCGCCTCGGAGGCAAAGAACACAATCGGCGCAGCCACCTCCTCTGGGCGCGCAAGCCGCCGAAACGGAATCGCCTTGATCAACGCATCTTTCAGCTTATCGGCCTGGGCGTGGAATAACGGAGTGTCGGTGGGCCCCGGGCACACACAGTTGACATTGATATCGTGCCTGGCCATTTCGCGAGCAAGCGACTTGGTGAGCGCAATGACGCCGCCCTTGGCCCCGGCATAGATGCTTTCTCCCGAGCTGCCCACCCGCCCGGCGTCGCTGGCGACATTGACCACCCGGCCACCGTGTCCGGCATCTATCATCCCCGGCAGGAATGCGCTGCACATATGCACTGGGCCGAGGTAGTTGATGGCCACCACCCTTTCGGCAAATTCTGTGGTGGCGCTCAGGAATTTATCGGTGCGGTCCCATCCGGCAGCATTCACCAGAACGTTCGGAATACCGACCTCGCTATGTACCCGCTCGCGGAGTTGATCGACTGTCTTGCGGTCTGCGATATCAACCCCCATCGCAAATACCGAGTCGGGGGAGCATTCCGACGTGCGCTTTGCCGCTTCCAGATCGAGATCAGCCGCGATCACTTTATCGCCCTGCATCGCGAAAGCCAGTGCGGCGGCCTTGCCGATCCCGGATCCGGCTCCGGTAACGACGACGATGTTGTCTGTCACGTTTGCATCCTCACGCCTTGGCAAACTTGGAAAAATCAGGACTGCGCTTCTCGGCAAAAGCCGCCACGCCCTCCAGCCCTTCCGGCGTGTGCGTATACAGATTTAGCGCAGACATGGCCAAATTGCTCAGTCCCGCCTGATGGTCGGTGTCGGCGTTGAACGACTGCTTGAGGAAACGGATGGCCGTCGGACTCTTCTCGGCAATCTCCGCGGCCACGACTTTGGCCTCGTCCAAGAGGCTTCTCGCAGGGACGACCCAGTTGACCAAGCCCCACCGTTCGGCGGTGTCAGCGTCATACTGGCGGCACAAGTACCACATCTCGCGGGCGCGTTTCTCGCCGATGACCCGCGCCAGGAAGGCAGAGCCGAACCCGGCGTCGAACGATCCCACACGGGGTCCGGCCTGGCCGAACTTGGCCGTGTCGGCTGCGATCGTGAGGTCGCCCTCGTACTCCTCGGCCACTGCCTCTCCTCTGATGCATTGCCACCGTTGAGTGTCGTACCGTTAATGTGAATTCACATGTGCTGAACGTAGATCGATCGCTGTCCGGCGTCAACACCTGCCAGCCGTGCCGAAACCCCTGCTGTTACGCGCGAGCCGTTCGCACGCGCCACTTGGCTTGTGAGCAGGTGTTAACGTTCCCGTGGGGTCTCTGAATGCCGTGTAAGCCCGTGCCAAGATGACGAGGGAAGGTAGCGATGAGCAAAGCGGTCGAAACCGGACGCACTCGGGTCGGCGGCGAGCGTCGGGAGCGCATTCTTGCCTCGGCAGCGGAGTTGATTGCCGAGCGAGGCTACCACGCTGTTTCGATGGCCGACATCGGGATTGCATCAGGAGTTGTCGGGCCTGCCATATATCGCCATTTTGACAGCAAGGGCGACTTATTGGCGGCCCTCTTCGAACGAGTGGTGGACAGCCTCCTAGAGCGCGCCGCGACGATCGTCGAGCAATCCCACGACGAGGCGGAGGCGTTGACCGAGCTGGTGTCCGACCAAGTTGCCTTGGTAATGGATCAACGCGAATTGGCGGTGGTGTATTACCGCGAGGTGCACAACCTGCCCGATCAGCAGCAGAGCCGGTTACGCCGAAAACAGCGGCTCTATCTCGAGGAGTGGGTACACCTCGTTGGCGAGTTGCGCCCCGCGGTCGACGAGATTGAGCTTCGCGGGATGGTCCATGGGGCCATCGGCGCCATCCAATCGATCTTGCATTACCGCGGCACTGGTCTCACCCCCGAACGGACTTCGGCGCTCCTCGCTGCCATGGGTCACGCCGTACTCGACGTTCCCGCGTCGAGTTAACAATTGGACGCCTCGGCCGCTGAGCCATCACGTCCCCGACCCAGCTCGCTGCGTATTCAGGCGCATTGGCGTACCCGCATAACTGTCTCGCTGGGAGCCGAACTCGCCGATTAGCCGTTCAATGAGGCGTCCCGTACGCCGTCCCCGTCCGCGAACGCTCGTCTCCTGCGGCGGAATATTGTGGACAAATCCAGACGGTCGAATTCGATCTAAAGCGACCGAGCAATAATCTCCTTCATGATCTCGTTCGTCCCACCGTAGATCTTCTGGACGCGAGCATCGGCCCACATCCTGCCGATGGGATATTCGGTCATATAGCCGTACCCGCCGTGTAGTTGCAAGCAGTCATCGAGGGCCACCATGGCGCGCTCGGTAGTCCACCACTTCGCCATTGCGACTGTGGGTATGTCGAGTTCGCCGCGCAGGTGGCGGGCGATACAGTCGTCGATGAATACGCGGCTGATGTGCGCATCGGTGGCGACCTCGGCAAGTTTGAACTTGGTGTTCTGGAAGGCGAAGACGGGCTTGCCGAAGGCATGCCGGTCCTTGGTGTACTCGACGGTGAACTCGAGCGCTGTTTCTACCACTGTCACTGCACCGAGCGCGAGGATCAACCGCTCTTGGGGCAGTTGCTGCATCAGCTGAATGAAGCCCTGGCCTTCGGTCGTACCGAGGAGGTTCGCAACGGGGATGTGCACGTCTTCAAAGTAGAGCTCGGAGGTGTCCTGGCCGCGCTGACCGACCTTGTCCAACACCCGACCGCGACGAAAGCCCGGCCGGTCGCCTTCCACCAACACCAACGAAATTCCATTCGCTCCGGCATTCGGGTCGGTCTTGGCGACCACGATGATCAAGTCGGCCTGAGCGCCATTGGTGATGAAGGTCTTGGACCCGTTCACGATGTATTCGTCCCCGACGCGTACCGCCTTGGTCGTGACTGACTGGAGGTCAGATCCCGTACCTGGCTCCGTCATGGCGATCGCCCCAACCATCTCACCGGTCGCCAGTCGAGGAAGAAAGCGCTCCTTCTGCTCATCGGTGCCGTACTCGAGCAGGTAGTGGGCCACGATTCCACTGTGCAGTGGCGCGCCCCATGCCGAATCGCCGACGCGGGCCTGTTCCTCGATCAATACCGCCTCGTGAGCGAACGTTCCCCCACCGCCGCCGTACTGCTCGGGGATCGACATGCAGAGCAACCCCAACTCGCCCGCCCGAGTCCACAGATCCCGGTCAACATGGTGCTGGTCGATGAAGCGGTCGATGTGCGGCGCGACCTCCTTTTCGCAGAACGCTCGCGCCAGGTCTCTCAGCGCATCGAGGTCGTCATCCATCCAGCTTGAGCGATTGGCGGCCATTCGAGTGTCCTCACTTTGTCTGGTTGCGCACCGATCCCGGAGTGGTCTCGCTGTCACGCTGTGGGTACACGGTGTACCACGAAACGGACACTGGGTACAACTCGTACCCAGAACATGCAGGCACGCTGAGCGCTACGGTGAGCATCGTGGAGCGAAAGCAGTGGGTGGACACCACAGCGGTACGCCGTGCAACCAGTAGGGTGCCGGGTCGTGATCTACGTCGCGGGCAGATCATCGAAGCGGCCCTCAGCGCGATCGAGGAGAACGGCCCCCACGCACTCACAGGCCAAATCGCGGACAAGGCAGGTTTGGGCCGCACGCACTTCTACCGCCACTTCGCGAGTAAGGAAGAACTCGATCTGGCCGTCGCCCGCCACGTCCACCGCGAACTCACGGCGAAGATACGCCTAACTTTGGACGTGCAGGGTTCACCATTGGACGTGATTCGCGCTCCCGTGAGTCAGCACGTCATGTGGGCTGACGAACATCCCAACCTGTATCGTTTTCTGGTCAATCGGGACTCCCGGCGCAGCAATGAGAAAACAACGCCTGGAAGAAGTGCGTTCGCCTCCGAACTCGCAGTAGCGGGCGCCCGCTACTTTCCTCGCTACGGGGACGATTCCGACGCTGCCGACCGTAACGTCGCCGCCATCATGGGCCTGATCGACGCATCGGTCCTGTGGTGGCTGGACCATCGAGACTCCACACGCGACGAACTCGTCATTCGGTTGACACGGCAAACGTGGTTGATCATCGATGACAGGCTGCACGAGCTGGGAGCCCACCTCGATCCCCAAGTCCCGCTGAGTGAACCCGCGACCTCATCACGCCCAACTCGAGCATGGCCGGGCTAGCCCCGTCCCATCTTCGACACAGCGTCAACGATGCCTGCGTTGGCGCCGCTCACCGCGCCCACGCATCAACGCGAAAACCTTCAACCCGAGCGACGGTGCGGCGTCACTAGAGCGGGCAACGATGCCACGCCACCGAGGAACCACCCGGAATATCTGGCGACTGTCCAGTAACTCCAGCCCTGCACGGGCCACGTCCGCAGCGTCCATCGGACTGGGTCCGGCGAACAGTAATGCCGCGCCTGGATCGGCAGCTCGGTCGTTGACCATTTTCGTACTGACCACGTCGGGGCACAGCGCACGTGCGCGAATGGGCAAACCCGCATGGTCGAGGTCACCTTGCAATGACGTAGTGAACGACAATACGGCCGCTTTGGTGGCTCCGTACATCGCGAGTCCAGGGACGGGCGCCAGTGCCGAGAGCGAAGCGATGTTGAGGATCGCGCCCCCATCTGCGCCCATAGCGGCGACCGCGGCGTGTGAGCCCGCCACAACGCCTCGCACATTGATATCGAGGATCGACGCAACCTCCACATCGGTATGGCTCCAGCTATCGCCCGCGATCAGGACCCCGGCGTTGTTTACCCATACCGCCAGACGACCCGCGGCCGAAGCCTGCGCAGCGATATCACGATGGACCGACGGATCTCTTACGTCGTGTCTGGCACTCCAAGCGCCCCGGCCGACCTCGGCGGCAGCACGCTCTGCTGCGTCGCCGTCTACATCCGTGAGCAACACCCGGTGGCCGGCAACGGCGAGTTGTCGCGCGATCTCCAAACCAATCCCTCGGCCTGCTCCGGTCACGACGGCTGTTGATGGTTCTTGCATGACAATCCTTCCGGCAGTGTGCGTAGTTTGACCTACTACGGTTCGCCAGGGTTTGTGGAGGGTTCCGATGTCGATTCGTTAGGGACTGTGTCAATATTGCCGATACAACGATGTCCGTCGGCGCCCTTGTGGGTGCAACGCGCTCGGCTTCCCCTTTAGATGTCTCCTGGAGCGGTTCTCGACATCATCTGCGACGCAACGTAATGGGCAGGCCGTCGATGGGGATAGGCAAGGACGTATTATCCCACCGAACGCGGTAGCCGTCCTCCAGGCTCCAGGTGAATTCCCGGAGCATCTCGTGCAGTATTGCCTTCACCTCCAAGGTGCCAAAGTGCATCCCGATGCACTTGTGCGCGCCCCCTCCGAACGGAAGCCAGGCGAAGCGGTGGGCCTGATCCTCGCGCCTTGGCGGTTCGAATCGCTTTGGATCGAACCGGTCCGGCTCGGTCCACACCGTGGGCGCAAAGTGGTTGACCGCAGGCGTGATGGCGACAAGCACTCCAGAGGGGATGTAGTAGCCATCTATTGTAGTTTCGGTCACCGTTTTACGCATAACCAACGGTACGGGTGCAACTAATCTGAGCGACTCCTTGATGACCAAGTCCATCGCCGCTAGGCTCTCGAGGTCCTCAATGTCCGGTAGATCGTCGCCGAGACGGTCAGACTCAGCACGAAGGCGATCCTGCCATTCGGGATTCTTCGCCAAAAAGTACGCCACCGCGGCAGTGGTGATCGTTGACGTGTCATGCGCGGCCATCATCAAAAAAATCATATGATTTATGATGTCGGCATCAGTGAAGCGTTCGCCGTCCTCGGCGCGCGCCTCACATAAAGCGGCGAATAGATCACCATTCTGTCCCGTGCGGGCCGCCGGTAAGTGTCGGGCGAAATACTCCTCCAACACCCGGCGACCGCGTACTCCGGCGCGGTACCGCGTCCCCGGCAGAGGAGCGCGCACGATCGCACTGGCGGCGCGGACGGTTGCTACGAAGGCTCGATTTACTGAACCGCTGTCCTCTTTCCCGCGGCCGCCCATGAACACATCGGTCGCGACGTTGAGCGTCAAATCCTTCAGCAGGGGATACAAGCGGACGCCCGAACCGGTCGGCCACTTCGGGATGCTAGAACGAACCGATGGCCCGACCTGCTTGACATAGCCTGTCAGTCGCGGACGCGTGAACGCCTCCTGCATGATTCGCCGATGCATCAGATGTTCATCGAAGCTCATCAACATCAGCCCGCGATGGAAGAACGCATCGATAAGAAAGCCCCAGCCGTCTTGCGAAAAGGCCTTCGCATTTGTGGTGAGAGCTTCTTGAGTGGCCTGCGGTCCCGCAATGACCACCATTTTGGTGCCGAGCGCCCCCATCCACGAGACCGAGCCGAATCTCTCGAAACGCTCTCTGCTGAGGTCAGAGCCGAAGCGAATATAGTCCAGAGTGTGGCCAACGAGAGGCAATCCCTGATCGCCGAGAACGGGCTTCAATCCGCTACCTGTCGGCGGCGCGGCAAGTTCGCGAACGGGCCATCGTCGGCCAACCTCCTGGAGCCCCCGCTCGACGCGCTGCGGGAGGGGAGCCAACAGTACCGACGACAGCCGCTCACGGGGCTTGCCTGCCGACACGGACGGCGATCTGGTCATCGAGTGCCTCCTGATCTTGTTGGTCGCGTTCACGGAGGATCACCCGTCTCTTGCGCCGGTGACCACACTGTCAACCGCGATTACGGTTGCCGGTCGACTGTCAGCGACTCCCCAGCCGTCAACTGATACCCGTCGTCGAACAGAATCGCCACTAGTTGACGCTATCGGCCCCACTGGGGGCGTAGGGCATGTCGGCCAAATGGGTGTTGGCCGACTCGGTTGTCTCCCTGCTCGACGACTTGCCGGACACGGGATGTGACAGGACGTAGGCATGCCGTCGCGGTCTGCGTGTGCGAAGGCGATACAAGAAGGTCGGGCTGGGCCAGTTGGTAGAGATCGACCCGCGCGCCGAGCGATACCAACTCGTGCACATAGTCCATACGGATTTGTCCAGGCGGTGACCCAACTGGTCGTTGAAGCGCTTCTCCACGTCGGCACGCACCTCGATGACACTTCGCGGATGGGCACGGAGAACCTTCATCAACCTGACGATGTGTCGGGCCTGCGACTCGAGCATGTAGACGATCGACCCGGATCCCACGTTGGTGTTCGGCCCGTACATCATTAGGAAATTCGGAAAATCTGGCACCGACAGGCCGTAGTAGGCGCGTGCACCATCTGCCCACATATCCGACAATGTCCGGTCCGAGCGGCCGTGGATCTCCATCGGGGAAAGAAACTCGGTAGCACTGAAGCCGGTGCCGTAGATGATGACGTCGGCGGCGTGGAAGTCGCCGTCAGCCGTGCGAATTCCGCCGGGTTCTACTGCCGCGATATCGTCGGTCACCAGTGAGACGTTGGGACGTGCCAGCGCCGGGTAATAGTCACTG
Source organism: Mycobacterium sp. (assembly GCF_049683935.1). Lineage (GTDB taxonomy): Bacteria > Actinomycetota > Actinomycetes > Mycobacteriales > Mycobacteriaceae > Mycobacterium. The sequence goes on from NZ_JBAUJR010000469.1 coordinate 7,989, forward strand.
GAGAACAGAATCCTCTTGCATCCGGGCGCATAGTCCGGTGTCAGTCGGGAACGCAGCCGCGCGTCGTGCACCTGGCGACCTAGGTGCCTCAGGGCGACGGCGCCAAGGACTCGCGCTACTGGCTTCGCATCGACGAGTGCCAACGCCAAGAACTCGAATATCGTCCAGATCAAAAGACGTTCGCTGAGCCGCAGAATGGGTAATTTGCGCAGCAGTTGCTGATGCCGTGCACCGTACTGACGATCGAATTTGGGCAGCACCCACGGGGCTGACCGTTGGAAAACATCCAAGTGCTCAGCGGCCGCAGCGACCACCGGGACGAATTGCACCGCACTTGCGCCAGTGCCGACGACCGCAATGCGCTTGCCGCTGAGATTCAGATCGTGGTCCCAATTGGCGGAATGAAACGACGGGCCCGCGAACCCCGACATTCCAGGAATGTTCGGGATCGAAGGGCGCGACAGCTGTCCAACGGCCGAAATGACGACGTCACACTCCAATGTTTCGTTGGTAGTCGTGGTCAGACGCCATGTGTTCGAGCGCTCATCGAAGGCTGCCTTGGCGATTTCGGTCTTCGTCCGAAGGAGGGGCAGCAATCCACTTTCGTCGACGACGCGGCGAAGGTAGGCGAGGATGTCGCGTTGTTCCGCGTAACGCCGGCCCCACGTGGGATTTGGCGCCGAGGAGATCGAGTACAGCTGCGACGGGACATCACAGGCAGCCCCCGGGTAGGTGTTCTCCCGCCAGACTCCCCCGACACCATCGCCCTTTTCGACGATGAGGACCCTGTCGAACCCCGCGCGTGTGAGGCGGAGTGCCAGGGCAATTCCGGCGAAGCCGGCGCCGATGATGACGATCGACGGGTTACCAGGGGGATTGGCCTGGTTCTGTTCAGGTTCCACCGGTTTCATCCTTAGCTCTTCCAACCTTCGTGCTAGAGGCGCCTCGTGGTCAAGGCGTGCGCTGAGACGCTGTCAACGGACAGTGGCCGCGGTAGCCAAGAACTCGCCACTGAGCCTGAGGGCCTCCCGCGCTTCGGGCAGTAGGCGAAACATCGCCTGGAACACGTGGATCTGGCCACGGAAGACTTGCAACTGCGAGGAAACCCCTGCGGCTTGCAAACGGTCGGCGAAGGCCCGGGAATCGTCGAGCAACATTTCCCGTCCGCCAACCTGGATCAACGTTGGTGGCATGTCCGTGAGATCGGCGTCGAGCACGCTTATCCTCGGGTCAGCTGGATCGGCCCCCGCCATGTACAGACCCAATGTGCGTGACGCCGAGACCGCGGACGCAAAGGGATCCCGTCGACGCAGATCACGATCCATCGCTAATCGACATGTCAAATCCAGTACCGGCGACATCAGCAGCATGGCATCCGGCGTCGGAAGCCGACGTTCCCGAGCGCCAAGCGCCGTCGCCGCAGCAAGCTGGCCGCCTGCGGAATCTCCGGCGAGCGCCACCGTACCCGCAGACACCGTGCCAGAAGACGTGGTGGCCGCGCCCTCCTCGGTCAACCACCGGTAGGCAGTCAAGGCATCTTCGGCAGCCACGGGGAAGGGATATCTCGGGGCCAATCGGTAGCGGACAGCGAATACCGGTCTGCGCGCGGCCGCGGACAGTTCGCTGATAAGGCCGCGATGGGTCTCCGGAGAGCACATCGAAAATGCACCGCCGTGGATATACAGAATCGGCGGAGCATCAGACGCAAGGTTGGCCGCCTTGACCCACTCGCCTCGCACACGTTCACCGGCGAAGGTGGTGTCGACCTTCTCGACACTGATGTCGCGCCGCGGCCGCGACACCACAAGCGTTCCCCGTAGCACGCGGTCCATGACCGCGAGGCCACGCTCGTTGGCGGGAATCACCTCCGTGAGAGGACGAAGGAGGCGACGCGCCGTCGCCGCGACCAGGTGACTCGCCATGCTCGGATTCGGCCTGGCAGGTGAACTCATCCGGCAGTGTCCACCGTTTGCGGGACAGTGTCCGCCAGTTTCGCCGGTCGCCGTTCGAAACGGTAGTCGGCCAGGTCGAAACGCCGACTGCGCCAGATCGATTCGACCGTCGTGGTGGGACGCAGTGGTACATCGCCATGCTTGTCGAAGTAATAGCTGTTCGCGCCCGCGCAGCTGTCCTGCCAGAAGACCTGCGTATGCCGCCGTGCCAGCATCTCCGCAAAGAAGCGTTGATTCGCCTCCTCGCGTACCTCGACGTAGTTCGAGTCGGCCGTCCTGGCATGCCGGAGGCAACGGAGAATGTGACCCGCCTGCGCTTCGATGAGTGCGAAGTAGGAAGACCCGTTGTATCCGTACGGGCCAAACACTGAGAAATGGTTCGGGAATCCCGGCACGCTCACGCCCTCATATGCCTGGAGTCGGTTCTCGTCCCACCAATGAGCCTGGTCTCTGCCGGCGACACCTCGGAGCGAGTAGGTGGGCATGCTGTCCGATTCCATGACCTTGAATCCCGTTGCCAGGACGAGCACATCGATCTCGTGTCTGACCCCATCGGCCGTAATCACCGCGGTTTCATCCACCCGGGAGATGGGGTTGGTTTCAAGATGGACGTTGACGCGGTTGAACGTCTTCAGATATTCGTTGTGAAAGCTTGGTCGCTTGCAGCCCAGCGCGTAGCGCGGTGTCAGCTTCTCCCTAACGTCCGGGTCGGTGACCTGCCGACGCATATAGCTGATTGCTGCGCGCTCGATCGCCGACGCCAGCGGTATAGCGGTATGGAAGTGGGCTGCGACGGGAAAGGTGAGTTCGACAAAGGCCTGGCTGGCTCCCCGCGCGGCGATCTGCGCCCCAGGCGCGAGCCGGAGGAGAGCACTCAGCGCGCGGGGTACCGCGAAGTCGAGCTTCGGCAGGCACCATATCGGCGTGCGCTGGAAGACGGTCAGTTTGTCGACGTCCTTGGCTATCGAGGGGATCAGTTGCACCGCCGAAGCGCCCGTCCCGATGACGGCGACTCTTTTTCCGGTGAGGCTCTGCTGGTGGTCCCAACGCGACGTGTGCATGGTGACCCCGCCGAAGTCTCCAACCCCCGGTATGTCCGGCGATTTCGGTCGTGTGAGAACCCCGGAGGCATTGATGACGAACCTGGCTGTCAGTTCCTCGTCGGTCGAGGTATGCAAACGCCATAGTGTCGATTCCTCGTCGAACTCAGCCCTCACAACCGTGACTCCGAAGCGAATGCGCGACGCAAGGCCATACTTCTCCACGCAATGCTTCGCGTAGTTTTTCAGTTCGATCCCCGGCGCATAGGTGCGTGACCACGACGGGCGTTTCTCAAAAGAGAACTGGTAGCTGTATGACGGAATGTCTACTGCAATCCCCGGGTAGGTATTCCAGTACCACGTTCCCCCTACCCCTTGGGCTTCGTCGACGATCAGAAAATCTGAGAAACCTTCCTTCAGCAACTTGATGCCGACCCCGATTCCGGAGAACCCAGCTCCGATGACCAGGATCTCGTGGTCCGGGACCTCGCTGGTAGGGGCTTCGGAGGTGGGGGCATCCTCGTCGCCCGAGACATGGAGACTCAAGCGTCGTTCCTCACCCTCGAGGCTGCACGCTTAGGCGGTGCTTTCCCACCGCCGACGTCCAGGACGTCTGCCTTGACTTCAGACCGCGTTGGCGCGGCACCTGCGCTTTTGCGGCCCCGGGAAATCTTGGCCACACTCGAGCTGTTTTGGGCGTGTTGGATTGTTTGGTGCTCCGGTCGTGCGGTTGCCGGGGTCGTCACATAATCACCCAGGTCGACCTTGGACAGTGCGCGCACGAACTGGGTGGCGAAACCGGGGTACATGGTGCCGTTGTACCCGTCATTCGTGAGGTACCAGCTCTTGCAGCCCGAATTCCATGTCGTACTTACCAACCGGTGTTGCACCTCGCCGTGGTAATCATTTTGCCGATCTTCTCGGACCTCGAGCGTACTGAGATCATTCTCGATGATCGCGCCGATGGCTTTGACGATATAGTTGATCTCGGCTTCCATATACACTAGAGCCGAATTATGGCCTGGCCCTGAATTCGGACCGAAGGTGAAGAACAGATTGGGATAGCCTGCGACAGTGACACTCCGGTACGCATAAGCGCCCTCGGACCACTCGTCGGAGAGTTCACGACCGCGTGCGCCGCGGATGGGGAAAGGCGTGCCGGCCTTGCACACATCGAAGCCGGTGGCAAAGACGATGCAGTCCAGTTCGTGTTCGATGCCATCTGCGGTCCGTATGCCGTTCGGCGACATTGTCGCAATCGGCCATGAGACGAGCTTGCAGTTGTCGCGTTGAAGAGCCGGGTAGTAATCGCTACTCATCAGCATCCGTTTGCAGCCGGCGCGGAAGTTCGGCGTCAACTGGCGCCTGAGCCAAGTATCCGAAACCTGCCTCCGCAAATTTGCTTTCGCCACCAGCTGGATGCCGGTGGTGACAGGGGTATCCCAGACCATCCCGACGGCCATGAGCTCGTGCACCCAGAACCATGTCTGCCGAGCAGCATTCTGCACGAGAGGCACTCGACGAAACGCCGTGCGCGCCCACTGCGGATGGGAGAAGTCGGGCCTAGGCAGGACCCACCCGGGGGTGCGTTGGAAGACCTTCACCGAGCGCGCAGTGTTCACCAGCTCGGGGATGATCTGAACAGCGCTGGCGCCGGTGCCGACCACGGCGACACGTTTGTCGCTCATGTCGTAGTCGTGATCCCAACGCGCACTGTGGATCTTGTGGCCAAGGAAGGTGTCCAGCCCGCGGATGTCAGGCAGGCTCGGATTCGCCAGCGGCCCGCTGGCCATCACTGCGGTGCGGGCCTTGAACTGGGAGCCGTCAGCTGTCTGCGCAGTCCATAGTGCGCTTTCGTCGTCGAACTCCAGACCGGTGACATTCACTCCGAACCGGATAAAACGCGACAGCGAATACTTGTCCACCATCGTCCTGATGTAGTCGAGTATCTCGCCACTGCCCGAATACGCGCGGGACCAGTTCGGATTCTGCTCGAACCCGTAGGAATAGAGCAGCGACGGGATATCGCAAGCCGCACCGGGATACGTATTGTCCCGCCAGGTCCCACCTACCTCATCCGCGCGTTCAAGGATGACGAAATCTTCGATACCCTGCTGTAGCAAACGAATTGCGGTTCCCAGGCCGGCGAAACCCGCCCCGACTACCAAAACGGTCGTGGTGTTGCTCATTTAGCCACCGGTTCGTAGGTCAGCTCTTCGGTCCACGATGGCGACTTACCGAGCACCTCGGTGGGGAAGTGGTCGATCGCGGTACCCAGTCGCTGCGAGATGTAATGCAATGGCTGAGAACGCTTAATGCTGGCGGACATGTGAGATTTCAGGATGTGGTAGCCCGGAACACGGCGCGTGAACTGGCTACGATCCCCTACGTTCTCGTACCGCATCACCGCGTTGTAGAGCTTCTCCTCCGATAATCCCATGGCGTTGAGGTTGGTCAGCATTCTGGTGAGCAACGGCACGTAGAGGACACCACCGAGGAGGATTCTCGGGTCGATGAGCGCCCCCATCGTCTGCATCGCATGAATGCGCATCGGGCTGGCGCCGAGGTCGTTCAGAACCTGGAAACCGACCGCCAGGTGCCGCGACTCGTCATTGTTGACCTTATTGAAAACCTCGGCGCACAGCGGATCCTGAACCTCGTCGAGCAGGAACTTGAGCAATGCTCCATCAAGCGCAGTCTCCAAGGCGGGGATCGCCGCTCCGATCACCGTCAGCGGGAGGGCCTCCGCATAGCGGTCGATCCACTCGATCACCAGCCGAATATTCTTGTTCGGCACCGGGATTTCCCCTTCTTCGAGCATCCCCCACCGCTGCATGAGCGCTAGCTCAGCGTTGGCGTGCCGCTGCTCCTCAGCATGGAAATACCGGTAGATCTCACCTAGAGCCTCGAACGGCGCCTTCGGCGCCATGGCGGCGAAAGCGCGTGCCCCGACGTGCTCTATCCACACCACGTCAGCCATGAACTGCTTCAGTTCGGGTCGCTGCTCATCGGTGATTTTATCGGCGCCCGGCGCATCCCAATCGATGTCGGCCAGCGCCCACTGCCGATTCTTGATCGTCTCAAGCATATCGCTGTAATTGAATGCCATTTTTGCGTCCCCTTTGTCCTTAGCTCTCTGTCGGGAAGTACTTAGCGGGCGATTCGCTCGACCAGGCCGAGCGCGTGGGTATAAGTCGCAGGCACTGCCCGCTTAAAAAGCCAGAGAATCTTCGCATCGATCTGAGGTAGGACGTGCAACTGCCCATGGTCGTTCGCGTCCAGGGTTTTGCGCGCCACCGAGTCCGGTGACACGCCTGTCCACCTCATCAAGTTCGTCGCCAGCTTGGCGGCTGACTCCTCGATACCCGGGTTGTCGACAATGTTGGTTTTAACGAACGTGGGACACAACACTGTCACCGCCACACCGGTGCCACTCAACTCAGCCGAGAGGGTCTCGGACAGTGCGAGCACGCCAGCCTTGCTGACGTTGTAGGCCCCCATCCGCGGCGCTGCGCCGAAACTTGCAGCCGACGCGACGTTGATTATTCCCCCGCTGCCCCTTGCGCGCAGCCGCGGCACAAAGGCCTCGCAGCCGTAAATCACTCCCCACAAGTTGATTGAGAGCGTCGACTCCCAGTCTCGCTTGGCCGTCGCGCCGATGACATTACCGCCGACTCCAATGCCCGCGTTGTTGATGACCAGGCTGGGTGCCTGCCCAAACCACTTTTCCGCGCTGTCGGCAAGTTCGCGGACCTGTTCTTCTTCGGAGACATCGCACACGATGTCGAGGCCCTCACCGCCGGCCTGGACAATGAGTTCGACCGTCTCCTTAGCGCGCACGGGGTCGATGTCGGCACATACCACCCGTCCACCTCTGCGAGCTAGCTCTACTGCAAAGGCGCGACCAATTCCGCTGCCCGCGCCCGTAACAACCGCGTTCGCGCGATGACTTCTGCGAGGCGATTTGCCCCACCACAGGAAATTCATCAGTACCGAACCCTTTGTAGCTTCGGCCACGCCCAACCGGTGAGCCAAGCCAATCTGCTGCCACTTGGTGGCAGTGAACACAATTGTGGTCGCATGCCACCAGTTTGGCGCGGGTGGTAAGTCTTTGTCAAGATGTAGGCGTGCGGACGAAGGCAGCAAGGTGGGGCGGGCGTACAGGCGCCGAACGACGGGCTGACCGGCGGCGGCGCCTAGTTGCCGCTGCAACAGATATCTGGACGGACAGCGGATGGGCTGCGGTGACCATGCGTGGGGTCTGCTCCAGAGCCGCGTTGAATGATCGCTATTTTTATGAGGAGTTCAAGACCCGCGATGAGTTGCTGGTGGCGGCGTGGGACGGCGTCCGAAACGAGATGCTCGGCGAGGTTTCAGCAACATTTGCCGAACGCGTCGGTCAACCACCTATCGAGACAATTCGTGCCGCGATCTCGATCGTCGTTCTCCGCATCGCGCAGGATGCCGGCCGAGCCCAGATTCTGCTGACGCAACACGTCGGCAGTTCAACATTGCAAGATCGTCGTGCAGCGGCCTTACAGGAAGCCACCCAGCTCGTCATGGCCGCCAGCCGACCCCATTTGAGGCCTGACGCAGACGAAAAGGCGTTGCGCATGGACACTTTTGTAGCGGTCGGCGGCTTCGTCGAACTGATCAGCGCCTGGCACGCCGGGCTACTCGTCGACGTAAGTCAAGTCGACATCGTCGACCATACGAGCCGACTTGCGGAAACACTCGCTCAACGCTACGTGGTTGATACGTCTCGCTAGCTAGATGGTAATTGTGATGCAGTTCCGGTCGCACAGGCCACATTGGCCGCAAGCTCGCGAGACACCTCGCGTTACATTACAAATACTGGACGGTCAGTCTCGTCGAGCTACCGAAGCGGATTTTGTCTGCTGGCGGACTGGCGGGTTTCGCTCACAGCCCAATGCGCTTGGCGATAATCTCCTTCATGATCTCGGTAGTCCCGCCCCCGATACCCAGGATGCGCGAATCACGATAGTGCATTTCGACCTCGGTCTCGCGTAGGTAGCCCATGCCACCGTAGAGCTGCACGGCGGTGTCGACGGCAAGCGCGCAGGCTTCCACGGCCTGGTTCTTCGCCATAGAGACCATCCGAACATCGGTGTCGCCGGCGATGATGCGGTCCACGGCGGCGCGGGTGTAGGTCCGAGCCACGTCGACGGCAGTCGCCATGTCGACGATCTTGTGCCGCACCACCTGCCGCGTGGATAACGGTCGGCCGAAGGTCTCACGCTGCTTCACCCACTTTAACGTCAGGTCGAGACAGCGTTGAGCGGTGGAATAGCACTGCACGGCGATGAAGGCACGCTCGACTTGGAACTGCTGCATGATCTGCAGGAAGCCGCTGCCCTCGGGGCCAACCAGATTGGCTACCGGTACGCGTACGTCGGAGAAGCCGAGTTCGGCGGTGTCGGAGCACAGCCAGCCCATCTTCTTCAGCGTGCGCGATACCGCAAAACCCGCCGTACCGCGCTCCACCACCAGCAGGGAGATTCCCGACGCCCCCAGGCCGCCGGTACGCACAGCGGTAGTCACAAAATCGGCCCGGACCGCCGAGGTGATAAAAAGTTTCGCGCCGTTCACAACGAAGTGGTCACCGTCCCGGCGTGCGGTGGTCCGGATGCCGGCGACGTCAGACCCGGTGTCCGGCTCGGTAATGCCCAGGCTGCCGATCTTCTCTCCGGCCAGTGTCGGCGCCACGAACTTGCGGATCTGCTCGGGATCGCCCTGCGCGACCATATGCGGCAGGGCGATGTTATGGGTGAGCAGGCTGGCCAGCACGCCCGACGAGCCGCCAGCCTCCATCACGGCTTCGGTGAGCAGTACCAAGTCGCGCAAGTCACCGCCGGAGCCACCGACCTCCTCCGCGAAACCGATGCCCAACAGGCCGACGGCGGCTGCGCGGCGATGCAGCTCCCGGGGCAACTCGCCGCGGTCCTCCCAGTCCTGCAGGTGCGGGACGATTTCTTTTCGGGTGAACGACGTGGCGAGGTCGCGCAACGAGATGCGCTCAGCTGTGATCCATGGGTCCGCTGCGGCGGATCGTACTTCGCGCTGTCCCGGCTGGGTCATGTGGGCTGCTCCCGCTGGTAACCGTCGGAAAGGGGCGGTAGGAACCTGCCGCACGCCCCAATTGTTCTCGCATGTTAGTCGCGGCTAACGTAGCGCGTCAGGAGATCGACGTCGGTGTCACCTGGAGGAAAGTTGGTCGACGTCTTGCCCGTCCGGGTCGACCCCCGCGCGCTGGAATACGTCAAGAACCGCGAGGACTCACCGCTAGCTCGATGGGGTCGCCGAGCAACTCGCGCTGGCCGATGGGGGCGGCGGTAAGAAAGTACGTCGTCCGGCACCGAAGGCGCGGAAAAATGCTGACCCGCGAGCGCGTCGAGCTGCTGATCGACGCCGACACCGCGTTCCCGGAATTGTATCCGTTCGCGGCGTCGGGGTAGTTACTGGCGGGTGGCAGCGTTGTGGTCGGCGTCGGCATCGTCGAAGGGGTCGAGCCGATGATCATCGCGCACGATCCGAAGGTTCGTGGCCGAGCCTCGACGTGGCCGTGCGCGCCTACCGGCAGTCAATATGCACTGCTTCAGTGCGATCGCGAATCAACTCAGGCGATCGTCGGCATCCTTAGTTTTGGCATCGCAGCCATCGGATTACGCGTGTATTCACCGCCCGCGGACTCTCGTTCCTCGCGCCCCTGAAATCAGGCTTACTCCGACGAGTTCTTCAGAGCGCGGTCCAGAAACTCTGCGACTGCCGAGGTGAAGGCGTCGTTGTCGTCACCCGCAACCATATGGCCCGTGCCGGAAACGTCGACCGCCTCAGCATGCGGCACTACTTCAAGGAACTCCTCGACCGACTGCTGCGATGTCACATCAGAGTGGACGCCGCGGACAAGTAGCGTTGGCGCCCGCACGCGGCGCGCCCCTTCGACGAGCAGTTCACTTATGGCGCCGAATCTTTCCGCGCCGGTTGCGGGATCGCCCTGCAAGAAATCGAAGTTGGAGGCTACGAACGCTGGATCCCATCGCCAGATCCACCGACCGTCATCGCGTTGCCGCAGCACTTTGCGGAGTCCGTCCAGGTTCTTAGGACGAGCGCGATGGCTATTGTACTCGGCAATGACGTCCGCAGCGTCATCGAGCGTTTCGAACCCGTCGGGATGGGCGGCCATGAATGACACGACGCGGCGTGCTCCGTGAAACTCCATTCGGGGAGTGATGTCGACCAGTACGACGGCTCCCCACAGGTCCGCGGGCGCCACTAAGTGCGTTCCCAACACAGTCATGCCGCCCAAGGAAGCGCCAACGACAGCCGGCGGGCGACCATCGCTGGCATATCGGCGAATGGACAGCAGGTCGGATGCGAGCCGGTCGAGATCGTATCGACCATTGGGGTCCCACTCGCTGTCGCCGTGACCACGGGCGTCGTAAGCGACGACGGTATAACCGCGCGCGTGTAAGCGGCGCGCAGTGGCCGCCCAGGCGTGGCGGTTCTGCCCACCGCCGTGCAACAGTATGACGACTGCGCGGGCGGATTCGTGTCGGTAGATATCGGCTGCGAGGGCGGTTCCGTCTTCGGTGCGGACGCACTCGAACGTAGAGCTCATTTGGTGTGCCCTCGACGGTCACCTCGGACGGCATTCTCGTTCCACGACCGGATCATGAGGCGCTCTGGCCGACGACGGTCACTGTTCCCTGCGCGGCGCATACCGGGCGCCCCGTATTGGTGATGTCGATCCTGGCGACGCCGCTACGCTTACCCAGCGCGATGATGTCGGTGACCGCAACGCAGACTCCACTGGACACCGGACGCAGCAGGTTCAGTTTGAATTCGGTTGTGGCGACCCATGACCCAGGAGCGATCACCGGATAGAACACCACGCCCAAGCAGTGGTCGACCATCGCCGACAGGCAACCGCCATGCAGAGTGCCGAACGGAGTCAACAGATCGGCCCGGGCGTCCATTTCCACGACCAGCCGCCCGGCGGAGAACTCGATGTGGCGGAAGTCCAAGTACTTGGAGAGCCCGCCCGGGGTTCCCGCCGCATGCTGGAACTCCTCGGCTATTTGCTTGTTGAACTGCGGGAAGTCCATGGTCAGCGCCTCGTTTCGTTCTGCGATACCGATGCCATGGTTGAGACACTACTCCGCAGTTGTCGCACTGATGTAACTCTGGGTATCGGCCAGCAGAACGGGAAGCAGGAATCGACGCAAGAAAGCGTCAATGCCTTCGGGGCTGCGGTGCCGCGGGCCGCGAACCGAGAGCAAGCTGAGGATGATACGCAGAATCCATTCGGCCGCGTCATCGACCGAGACGCCGGCTTCGAGTTGATGCCAGTGTGCGGCGAACACGGGTCGCAGAAACTCGGCGACGAGTTCGAACAGCGCCACCGACGTTCCCTCGGCCAGTCCCACGCCGGCGAGTTCATCGTCGCTGGCGAAGAGCATGCCGATTATCGGTTCGCGACGGGCCGCGCGCACCGTGACTGCAACGAACTCCAATATGGCAGAGCCTAAGTCTGTATGCGCCAAGATCCGTCCGCTGATACGGTTCAGGTAACGTTCCGCTGCGCGCACGATGACACCGGACACGACGGATTCGCGACTCGGGAAGTAGCGATAGACCGTGGCGCGCGATACGCCCGCTTGCCTGGCGATGTCCTCCATCGTGGTGCCCGGCAGACCTTTGCGTTGTTGGCATGTTTCGGCGGCGTCGAGCAAGCGGTCACGCGCGATGTCGCGGCTCCGTGCAGGTGCCGTGTCGCCCCGTCGCAACGGTCTTCTCGTCACGAGTACGAGTATGCCCTCCCAAACCGATCCGGTGTGTCGGATACCGGCGGTTGTCGCATGGAACCGGATGTGACAATATCGCAGCCATGTCGCATAGATGGCGTCGACGATGAGCGTGAACTGACCAGTGTCCATCCAACCACGCACTCCTGTTGTCGTCGGCGTCGGTGAACTCACACACCGCGGTGAAGACACCGTCGATCCCATCGATCTGGCCTCCGAGGCCGCGCGCCGAGCACTGCAGGATGCTGCGGCCGCGGTCGCGCACCGCATCGACATCGTGGCGACGCCGGGAATCTTGATGATTCCGCGCGACAATCCCGCGTCGAGGATCGCCGAAGCGACTGGGCTTACGCCGAACCATCGCATCAGCTGTCCGGTCGGCGGCAATACCCCCCAATACCTGGTCGAGGTCCTTGGCCGCCGTATTCGGCGTGGAGTCAGCGACGCGGCACTGATCGTCGGAGCGGAAAGCGGTGCATCAGGGCGAAAAGTGGCATCCGGTCGCGCGCTGTCGGAGCCGAAACCCATTGCGGTACGAGACGAGTCGCTTGGTGACACACGCCCGGGACTGAGCGAAGCCGAGATGCAAGCCGGACTACATTGGCCGCACGAGGTGTACCCGATCTTCGAATCCGCGATCGCGGCCCGATCAGGCCGCACATTCGACGAGCAGCGCCGCTGGCTGGGAGACCTGATGGCTCCGTTCACAGTTGAGGCGTCCCGACATCCCGAGCAGGCGTGGTTTCCGCGTGCCCGCAGCGTCGACGAGATCAGCACGGTCTCCCCGAGTAACCGAATGGTGTGCGAGCCGTATCCGAAGCTGCTCAACAGCATCATCGCCGTGGATATGGCTGCCGCCTTCGTCATGATGGCTGCCGAAGTCGCCGAGGAACTCGGCGTGCCTCGTGATCGTTGGGTCTTCCCGTGGTCGTCGGCCACCTGCAATGACGTGTATTTCCCGGTTCAGCGGCCTGATCTGAGCCGTTCCGCCGGAATAAGGGCCGCCGGCAGGGCGGTATTGGCTGCCAGTGGACTTCACATCGACGACATCAGATGGTTTGATTTCTACTCTTGCTTTCCTTCCGCGGTCGAGGCGGCGATTGACGCCTTGGATCTCGCCCCTGAGGATGCCCGCGGTTTCACGGTGACGGGCGGATTGCCCTACCACGGCGGGCCGGGTAACAACTATGTCAGCCATTCGATTGTCGAGATGGTGCGACGCTGCCGAAGCGAACCGGACGCCGTGGGACTCGTATCCGGACTGGGCTGGTACATCACGAAGCACTCGCTGGGTCTGTGGTCGGCGACCCCACCGCCGACGGGATGGCAGACTCCGGACATGGCTGAAGCGCAGGCTGCGATTGACGGCACCTCCCTCGCGGTCGCTTCACCCGCCGACGCATCCGGTATGGCGACCATAGATGGCTACACCGTCGTGCACGACCGTGAGCGAGGCCCCTCCTGGGTGCCAACTTTCGCGCGTTTGCCCGACGGCCGCCGCGTCGCGGCGCGCAGCGACGATGCCGAGGTGGCGATGGCGATGTCACAGGAGATGTGCGTGGGACACCAAGTCGCGGTGAGGCAGGCGAACGGACGCGTCGAATTCGAACTGTCGTGAACGCCGACGCGTTCGTGCTGACCCAGCCGCGCACCCTCGAACGGCGACATCTTCCGGTACCGCGCGTCGACGACGAGTCCGGTCTCCTGCGGATCGAGGCGTGCGGGCTCTGCGGAACCGACCACGAACAGTTCAGCGGACACCTGCCGGCCGGGTTCGTCTTCATCCCCGGACACGAAATCGTCGGCGTCATCGAGGAAATAGGTGGCGCCGCGCGCGAACGTTGGGGCGTGTCGGTGGGTCAGCGAGTCGCCGTCGAGGTGTTCCGGTCGTGTCGGGAGTGCGACTTGTGCCGCAGCGGCGAGTACCGCAGGTGCTCGAGCAACGGCCTCGCCACCATGTTCGGCTTCGTCGACGTGAACATCCCGCCCGGCCTGTGGGGAGGCTACGCAACCCACCTGCATCTGCCGTTCGATTCCATGTTGTTGCCGATCCCCGACGGACTCGACCCTATCGTGGCGACGTTGTTCAATCCGCTTGGCGCAGGGGTCAAGTGGGCTGCCATGTTGCCCGAGACAAGCCCGGGCGACGTCGTCGCGGTCCTCGGACCAGGGATCCGCGGGATTTGTGCTGCCGTAGCCGCCAAGGAGGCCGGAGCGGCATTCGTCGCGATGACCGGGGTCGGCCCTCGCGACCGAACTCGGCTAGCCGCAGCCCACCAGTTCGGCGTGGACCTGACCATCGACGTCACCGAGGACGACCCGGCACAGGCCCTGCAAAAGGCGACCGGCCGGCTCGCAGATGTCGTCGTCGACGTCACCGCGAAGGCGCCGGCCGCGTTCGCGGACGCCGTCGCACTCGCGCAGCCGGGCGGACGCGTGGTG
>NZ_JBAUJR010000470.1:0-3430 GCF_049683935.1 Mycobacterium sp.
GGTCGATGCGGCACTCGCTCGAGGACATGGTCGCCTCGGCGTGGACCGCCCGCCGGCGCGCCGGAGACGCCTACCCACGCTCGTGAGGTCCTGGGTCGCCCGCACCGCCGCAGCGCTCGTCGCGCTGCACCTTGTCGTCCGGGTGGTGCTGGCGTTCGGCGGCTACTTCTACTGGGACGATCTGATTCTGGTCGGCCGGGCGGGAACCCAGAGCCTGCTGTCACCGGCGTACCTCTTCGACGACCACGACGGCCATGTGATGCCCGGCGCCTTCCTGGTCGCAGGGGTCATCACCCGGCTGGCCCCGTTGGACTGGGTGGGTCCCGCGATCAGCCTGGTGGTACTGACCCTGCTGGCCTCGCTGGCCTTGCTCCGGGCGCTGCACGTGATCCTGGGCTGGCGCCCGGTCCTGCTGGTGCCCTTGACCTTCGCGCTGTTCACACCGTTGGCCGTACCGGGTTTCGCGTGGTGGGCGGCGGCGCTGAACTCGCTTCCGATGCTGGCCGCGATGGCCTGGGTGTGCGCCGACGCGATCCAGTTGTCGCGCACCGGAAACCGGCGCTACGTACTGACCGGCGCGCTGGCGTATCTCGGCGGGCTGCTGTTCTTCGAGAAAGCGGCGATCATCCCGTTAGTCGCGTTCACCGTCACCGCGCTCCACTGGCACGTGACGGGAAGCGGACCGATCCGGACCGTCTGGCGGCGCGGCGCCCGGCTGTGGCTGGCGTGCCTGGCGCTCACCGCCGCCTGGATCGGCGTCTATCTGCTGGTGGTCGACCAGCAGCGGTGGAGCTTCGACCTGTCGATGACATGGGATCTGTTGTGGCGCTCCGTCACTCACGGCATCGTTCCCGGCCTGGTCGGCGGGCCGTGGGATTGGCAGCGGTGGGCGCCGGCCTCGCCGTGGGCGACCCCGCCCGCATCGGTGATGGTGCTCGGCTGGGTCGCACTGGCGGGCATCGTCGCCCTCACGCTGTACCGCAAGCAGCGCCTCGGCCCGGTGTGGCTGGCAGCGCTGGGATATGCCGTCGCCTGCCAGGTGCCGATCTATCTCATGCGCTCATCGCAGTTCACCGCGCTCGAACTCGCTCAGACCCTGCGCTATCTGCCCGATCTGGTGGTCGTGCTGGCGCTGCTGGCGGCGGTCGGCCTGTGCGCACCGAACCGGCAGGAGTCGAGGAGGCTGGACTCGTCGACGGCGAGATCGCTGACGACCGCCGGCCTTGCGGTGGCGTTCGTCGCAAGCAGCCTGTATTCGACGGCGACATTCCTCACCAGTTGGCGCGACAACCCCGCGCAGCCGTATCTGCAGAACGCCCGCACCGCCCTGGCCGTCGCCGACGCCACCTCCGATGCGCCGATGTTGGACCAGGAGGTCGATCCGCTGGTGCTGCAGCGAGTGGCGTGGCCGGAGAACCTGGCCAGCCACATGTTCGCCCTGCTCCGCGACCGCCCCGAATTTGCCTCTGCAACAACTGATCTCCGCATGCTCGACGCTGCGGGCAAGCTTGCGGACGCGAAGGTGACCTGGGTCCGCTCCATCCGCCCCGGGCCGGGTCCGCAGTGCGGATACCTGGTGCAGCCCGACTTCCCGGTGCGTATGCCGCTGGACGGGCCGCTGCTGCCCGCCGACTGGACGGCAGAGATCAACTACCTGGCCAACAGTGACGGCTCGCTGATGCTGTCGCTGGCCGACGGCGACGAGGTCAAGGTTCCGGTCCGGCCCGGGCTGAACCGCGTCTACGTACGACTGCCCGGTGCAGGCGATGCGATCACCGTGCGCGCCGGCACCGCAGCGCTGTCGGTCTGTGTCGCAGCGGGTCCCGTCGGTTTCGTGGCGCCGCAGTAGCGACTGGCACTGTGTCACCCTGGTGGCATGACCGATACGCGCGCCAAGGGTTACGACGTTTTCCGCGAACTGCTGCCGGGTGTCCTCCCGGACGGTGACGACGCCGGAGTCCGCGACGGCAGGTTCGGCGACGAACTGCTCGAACTCGGCGTCGACAATGTCTTCGGCGCGCTGTGGGGCCGGGAGGGTCTGGGCCGCCGGGACCGCAGCCTGGTCACGCTGGGCATCCTGATCGCGCTGCGCGCCACCGACGAACTCAAGTCCCATGTCCGGATCGCGCGCACCAACGGGCTGACCGAAGACGAGATCGCCGAGGTCATCTACCACTCGAGCGGTTACGCAGGGTTCCCGGCGGCCAACTCGGCGTGCACGGCGGCCCGTGAAGTGCTGGAGGGCTGAAACCTGGCTCCGAGGAGAAATCGGAGCCGCCTGGGGGAATCGAACCCCCGACCTTCTCATTACGAGTGAGACGCTCTACCGACTGAGCTAAGGCGGCGTGCCGGCTATTCGACGGCGGCCCGAGTCTACGGCAGGGTCCGCCGACGACCCAAGTTGATGCCGGCCGCTCATCCTGTCAGCCGCGCAGCGCCTGCCCGACCGTACCGACCATGGCGTCGACCGCGAATTTGGGTTTGACGTTGATCGCGAGTGCTTCGCGGCATTCCAGCACCGCCTCGATACAGCGCAACAGCTTGTCCGGAGGCGCGTGTCCCGCCATCGCGGCGACCTTCTCGGCCATGTCGGGGTGATTGGGCGCCACCTCCCCCGCTCCCGCCGAGACCAGCAGGGCATCACGGAAGTACGTCGCGAGGTCGATCAGTGCGCGGTCGAGGGCATCCCGCGACGCCCGGGTCTGGCGCGACTTCTGGCGCTTCTCGAGGTCCTTGATCGCTGCGGCGGCACCGCGGATCGCCCCGGCGGTGCCCTTCCCGGTACCGCCTGCGCCCAACGCCGTGCGCAACTCGTCCGCCTCGGCGTCGTTGCGATCTCCGGTCAGCGCCTTGGCCTCTGCCTCTGCCGTGGCCACCAGTTCCTCGGCCGCGGCGTACGCCCGCGACGGCGTGGCCGCGTCCCGCGCCAGGCTCAGCGCCCGCTGCCTTCTCTGCCGCGCCTGCTCGTCGGTGGGCAGCCGTCTGGGCCGCCCGACATGCCCTCCGCTGACCGACGCCGCCCACACCGCGTCCTTCTCCGGCAGTCCGTCGGATTCGATCAGCACTCCGGCGATCGCCGCCACCGGCGGAGTCACCAGCGCGACGTGTCGGCACCGCGACCTCAGCGTGATCGAGATGTCCTCCGGGTCCACCGACGGGGCGCACAGCAGGAACACCGTTGACGGCGGCGGCTCCTCGACCACTTTGAGCAGTGCGTTGGCGGCTCCCTCGGTGAGCCGGTCGGCATCCTCGATCACCACGATCTGCCAGCGGCCGGTTCCGGGCCGCCGTGACGCGATCTGCACGATGGTCCGCATCGCGTCGACCCCGATCGACAGGCCCTCCGGGATGATCCGGCGGACGTCGGCGTGGGTACCGGCCATCGTGGTGGTGCAGGCCCGGCACTCCCCGCAGCCGGGCGGGCCGGCGG
>NZ_JBAUJR010000471.1:0-3853 GCF_049683935.1 Mycobacterium sp.
CCCGCGGGCTCGCTGGTGCCGCGGGCGAAGACGACCTCGACGTCGGGGCAGGGCTGGGCCGCCGCACTCGGCAGGGGCAGCATCAGGGTGGCGGCCATCGGAATTGCCGCCGCGGCGGAGACGGCCGCCAGTATTCGGCGGCTCACGCGGTCAAAAGTCACAAGTCACCGTATCTCACCGGGGCTACAGCAGTCCCGCCACGAAGCCGGCGGCCTGGTTGGTCAGGCCCGTCGAGACGTAGTTGCTGTGGGCGGGGATGTTGTCACCGGGTCCGCACACCGGGTCACCGGCGTTGCACAGGTCGATGGAGCGTGCTCCCCAGACCGGACTGGTGGTCAACGGAAGACCGACCTTCGCCGACGGATTGCCGAACACCGCGATCGCTGCGACGAAGTCCGGGGTGTTGGGCGGTAGCGGGTTGGTGAAGCCGGCACCCGGGACCGGGATGGCGGCGATGATGTCGATCACGGCGGCGCCCTGCGAATACCCGCCGAGCACCAGTCGGGTGTTCGGGCAGTTGTTGATCATGTACTGGATGTGACCGCTGGCGTCGTTGGCTCCCGCGGCGACTTGGAGGAAGTCGAAGGTGGCCGGGTAGTTGACGGCATAGGCGCCGACCGAGCGGCCGCCGACCTGACCGCGTAGCGAGTCGACGAAGGCCGCCCCAACCCGGCCGAGGCCGGCCGGTTCGTCGGTGCCGCGGGCGAACACCACCTCGATGTCCGGGCAGCCCTGTGCGTGAGCGACGGCGGCGGTCTGGGGGGCAGCGACGGCCGGCGCGACGAGCATCGTGGCGGCGGTGAGGACGGCCGCCACGAACGAGGCGATCCGGCCTGCCGGGCGAGCATCAAGATCGATCTTCATCACACGATGTTAGCTAGTGGATCTAGCTGATGCCCACCCGATTATTTCGGAGTCGTCTCCAGTTCGACGACGGGTGCATCGGGCCAGGTCACGTCGTCGAGTTGCTCGCTGCGGTCCCCCTGGCGGGCCAGCGCGAGACCGATCAGCACCACGGCGCCGCCGATACCCTGCGTCACGGAGATGGCCTCACCGAGCAGCACCCATGCCGCCAGCACCGCGAACATCACCTCGGACAGGCCGACCAAGGATGCGAACCGGGGCCGTAGTCGGGTGATGCCGATGATGCCGAGCGTGTAGGCGATCGCCGTCGGGACCAGAGCCAGCGCGATGACGGGGACGAGCCACGATGTGGTGAAGCCCGCGATCACGGTGTTCTCGGCGGTGAAGGTCAGCGGCATCACCCCGGCGACACCGATCAGTCCGACTGCCGCGGCGCCGACGATGAGCCCGCCGGCGGCCAGCGTGATCGGGTGCAACCCCGCCTCGCCGTTCGGTCCCGACCCGCCGACCTTGTCCGACATCAAGAAGTAGCAGGCCGCGCAGACGGCGGCAGCCAGGCCGAATGCCACCCCGACGGCGTTGATGTCGGCACCGGCGAGCCCACCCGATCCGAACACCCCGAGGACCAGCATGATGCCCGCGACGGCCAGCGCCACGCCCGCGAGCGTCAGGGTGGTGGGTCGCCGTCGGGTGGTGGCCCAGAGCCAGCCCACCACGATGATGGGGGCGGTGTACTCGAGCAGCAACGCGACGCCGACCGACAGGTGGGCGACTGCGTTGTAGTAGAAGAGTTGGGCGCCTGCGATCGGCACGAGCCCGTACAGAACCACCGTGCGGGCGTGGGTGCGTGCCTCGCCCCACCATCCGGGGCGCACAACCGAGGCGAAAGCGGCCATCGCCAGTGCGCCGCCGAGCAGCCGGGCCGTGACTGCGGCGGTCGGGCTCCAGCCGGCCTCCATCAGTGACTTCGCAAAAGGTCCCGACGATCCGAACGCGAAGGCCGAGCCGATCGCGAAGAGTAGGCCCATACGGAAATTCGAAGCCACCGGTTCACCTCCAGAAGATGTCGCCAAGGATGTAATGAGTAAAATGAATTACGGTCATGACGGTATCGCCGAAGGGAGTCATGAGTCAAATGCTTTTCAATCATGACACCGAGCTCACGTTGCGCGCGGTGTGTGTGCTGATCAACACCGACCGGGTCGAGGGCGAGCAGCTCGCAGACCTCGCCGCCCTCGATGAATACCTGGCCACGTTCGGTTGGACCGGTCGGCGTGATCGCGACGAGGCCGAGTTGGAGTCGGTGCGGCAACTGAGGGCGCGGCTCGGTCGGCTGTGGGAGATCGCCGACGACGAGGAACGTGTGGTCGGTCAGGTCAACGCGCTGCTCAGTGACACCCGCGCGGCACCCTGGCTGACGCGCCACGCCGAGATGCCCGAATGGCATCTGCACCTCGCATCGATCCACGACCCGCTGTGGCAGCGGATGGGTGCGGAGATGGCGATGGCACTGGCCGACCTGATCCGCTCAGGCGAGTTGCGGCGGCTCAAGGTCTGCGCGGCGCCCGACTGCGAGGCCGTGCTGGTCGACCTGTCCCGCAACCGGTCGGGGAAGTTCTGCGACACCGGCAACTGTGGCAACCGTCAGCACGTGGCGGCCTACCGCGAGCGCCGCTCGAACAAGTGAACCGACCTCTGCCGCAACGCCGTTACGCTGGCGTAGGGGGAGAGAGCCGTTGCAACCTACGACACGCCTGCACGTCAGCGGATACCGGTTCCTGGTGCGTCGGATGGAACACGCGCTGGTCCGCGGTGACACCCGGATGCTGGACGATCCGATTCGTGCCCAATCGATTTCACTGGCCGCGGGAGCGGTGCTGGCCGCCGTTGCCGCGGCCGTGTGCGCCGTCCTCGCGCTGGTGCGGCCGGCCGGCGAACTCGGGGACTCCCTCATCGTCGTCGAACGTGAGACCGGCGCCATGTACGTCAGGGTCGGCGACACCGTGCATCCGGTGTTCAACCTCGCTTCGGCAAGGCTGGTGGCAGGTAGGCCGGCAGACCCGCGCCTTGTCGGCCGCCGGGCGGTGGAGAGCGCCCACCGGGGCTCGCTGATCGGCATACCCGCTGCGCCGGAGAAGATCTCGACACCGCTGACCGCCGAGGAATCTGTCTGGACAGTGTGCGACGACAGGCGTGGCGAGACCACTATCATCGCCGGTCCGATCGCCGACGGTGTCGTCGCGCACGGGCCCGCGGTTCTGGTGACACCGCGGGGTGGTGGCGCCGCCACGACGTACCTGCTCTACGACGGTCGGCGGGCCCGGGTGGACCTGCGCCACCACGCCGTGGTGCGCGCATTGCAACTCGACGGGATCGTGCCGAGGCCGGTGTCGGAGGCGGTGCTGTCGGCGATCCCCGAAGCGCCGGCGATCGTCCCGCCGATCATCACCGCGGCCGGCTCTGCCGGCCCCTCCACGCTTCGTGACCACCCGGTCGGGTCCGTGCTGAAAGTGCCGCGCGTGGACGCGGAATCGCCAAGTGACACAGACTATTTTGTGGTTCTCGCCGACGGTGTGCAGCGCATCGGGCACGTGGCTGCCGATCTGATCCGCTACACCGATGCCCGCGTCGGCGAAGAGATCCCCACGGTGGGGCCAGGCCTGGTCGGCGCCGTACCGGTGGTCGAGGAACTGCCTGTCACGACGTTCCCGGACCGCGGCGGGGTGACCGACGCCGCGGTGATCTGTTCGCGCTGGCGTCCGGGCCCGGCCGGGGAGCGTTCTGACACCACGGTTCTGGTCGGTGCGGCGATCCCGACGCCCGGGTCCCCGGTCGCGCTGGCGCAGGCCGATGCGGACGGTCCCGCGGTCGATGCCGTGCTCGTGCCCGCCGGACGTAGCGCGTTTGTGCGTTCGGTCGGCCTCACCGGTGCCGGACAGAGCACGGGGTCGCTTTTCCTGGTCGACGACTCCGGAGTGCGGTACGGAAT
>NZ_JBAUJR010000472.1:0-19649 GCF_049683935.1 Mycobacterium sp.
TCGGCCGGGTGGAACGCGACCCAGCCGTCGGCCGCCGACAGCGCGCCGACGCCGGACCACACCACGTCACCGGAGGCGAGCAGTTCGTCGAGCATGCCCGGCTGATAGTCGCGCACCCGTTGGCCGAAGATCAGTGGCTCCACCGCTGAGGCGGGCATCGGCACCCCGGCGAGCTGGTCGATCACCGCGGCCAGCCCGTCGACCCCCGACACCGCGTCACCACCGAGCTGCTGCCACGCCGGTAGGAAGCGGCCCAGCGCGGCGGTGCTCACCGGTTCGATCTGTGCACGCAACGCGGCCAGCGAGCGGCGCCGCAGAATCCGCAGTACCTCGGAGTCGCACCACTGGTCCACGCTGCCGGAATCGGTGGGCGCATCGATGAACTCGCCGCGCATCAGTTTGCCGTCGGCCGCCAGCCGCCCGAGGACATCACCGGCCACCCGCAGGCCCAGGCCGAACCGGGTGGCCGCCTCGACGGTGGTGAACGGCCCGCGGGTGCGGGCATATCGTGACAGCAGCTCACCCAGCGGGTCGACGATCGGTTCGAGGAACGCCATCGGCACACCCACCGGGACAGCGACGCCCACACCGTCGCGCAGCCGTCCGATGTCCTCGACCGCCGCCCACCAACTCTGGCCGGCGTAGGACACGGTGACTGCACGTTTCGCCGTCAGCAGCCCCTCCAGCCAGCCACCGACGTCGGTCTGCGTGCATCGCTGCGCGATCTCGTCGCTGGTCAACGGTCCCAGCATCCGCAGCAGGTCCGCCACGCCCTCGGCGTCGCGGGCGAAGCGTTCCTGGGTCAGGTGCTGCAACTGGCGATGGGTCGAGGCGACGACGTCGGCGTCGAGGAGTTCGCGTAGCTCCACCCTGCCGAGTAGTTCGGCCAGCAGCGTGGGGTCCAACGCCAGGGCGGCGGCGCGGCGTTCGGCCAGGGGGCTGTCGCCTTCGTACATGAATGCCCCGACGTAGCCGAACAGCAGCGATGCGGCGAACGGCGACGGTGTCTGCGTCTCGACCTCGAGCAGTCGGACCCGGCGCTGAGCGACCCGCCCCATCAGCGCGATCAGCGTCGGCACGTCGTAGACGTCCTGCAGGCATTCGCGCACCGCCTCGAGCACGATGGGGAAGTCCGGGTATCCGCGGGCGACGTCGAGCAGTTGCGCCGCACGCTGGCGCTGATGCCACAACGGTGACCGCTTGCCGGGGTGGCGGCGCGGCAGCAGCAGCGCCCTGGCGGCACACTCCCGGAATCGGGAGGCGAACAGCGCCGACCCGCTGACCTCGGTGGTGACCAGGGGTTCGATCTCGTCGGGGTCGAACACGAAGATGTCGGCGCCGGGGGCGGTGTCATCGGTGTCGGGTAGTCGGACGATGATGCCGTCATCGGAGGCTGTGGGCTTCTCGTCGATGCCGTACCGCTCGTAGAGTCGCTTGCCGAGGGCGAGCGCCAGCGGACCGTGCACGCGTAAACCGTAGGGGGAGTGCAGGATCACCCGCCAGTCGCCGAGCTCATCGCGGAAGCGTTCCACCACCAGGGTCGTGTCCGACGGTACGGCCGAGGTCGCGGTCCGCTGCTCGTCGATCAGCTGCCACAGGTTGTCGGTGGCAAATGCATCGAAACCGACCTGCTGACAACGGGATTCGAACGCGCCGCGGTCGAGCCGGGCCAGCTCCCCGGTGAACGCGCCGATCGCCGCGCCCAGTTCGGCGGGTCGCCCGACCCCGTCGCCACGCCAGAACGGCAGCCGTGCCGGTTCCCCGGGCGCGGGGATGACCAGCACCCGGTCGTGGGTGATCTCTGTGATCCGCCAGCTCGTCGCACCCAGGGAGATCACGTCACCCGGGCGGGACTCGTAGACCATCTCCTCGTCGAGTTCACCGACCCGCGAGGGCTTTTCGGAGTCGGCGCTGGAGGCCAGGTAGACCGTGAACAGTCCGCGGTCGGGGATGGCGCCGCCGGAGGTGACGGCCAGCCGTTGTGCACCGGGACGCGCGGTCAGGGTGCCGGAGTCGCGGTCGTAGACGATGCGGGGGCGCAACTCGGCGAACTCCGTCGACGGGTACTTGCCCGAGAGCAGATCCAGTGTTGCCTCGTAGGCGCTGCGCGGCAGCGTCGCGAACGGCGCACTGCGTCGCACGGTGTCGAACCACTGGTCGGCGTTGATCGGCTCCAGCGCGCACGCCGCGACGGTGTGCTGCGCCAGAACGTCGAGCGGATTCGCCGGTACCCGCATGGTTTCGATCTGCCCGGCCAGCATCCGCTGCACACTGACGGCGCAGCCGATCAGATCGGTGCGGTGCTTGGGCAGTAGCACGCCCTCGCTGATCTCGCCGACCTGGTGCCCCGCCCGGCCGACCCGCTGAAGTCCGCTGGCGACCGACGGCGGTGTCTCCACCTGGATCACCAGATCAACTGAGCCCATGTCGATTCCGAGTTCCAGGCTGGACGTCGCGACGACGGCCTTGAGGCGCCCCGTCTTCAGCGCGTCCTCGACCTCGGCGCGGGATTCCTTGCTGACCGACCCGTGGTGGGCCCGCGCCAGGACCGGCTCGGCGCCGAACGTCTGCCCGCTTCCCATCAGGTGAGCCGGTGCCCCGCCGGCCACCCCGGGGTTCGGTCCGCCGAGTTCGGTGCCGGCGCGTTCGGCGTGGATCTCGTTGAGCCGCGCGGTCAGTCGCTCGGCGAGCCGCCGCGAGTTGGTGAACACGATCGAGCTGTTGTGGGCCTCGACCAGGTCGACGATGCGTTCTTCGACGTCGGGCCAGATGGAGTTGTTCTCCAGATTGGCCATGTCGGGAACCGGAACCTGCACGGTCAGGTCGAAGGTCTTGGCCGCCGGCGGCGCGACGACAGTGGTGGGCGCGGCGCCGGACAGGAATCTGGCCACCTCCTCGGGTGGGCGAACCGTCGCCGACAGACCGATCCGCTGGGCCGGCCGGTCCAACAGCGCGTCGAGACGCTCCAGCGACAGTGCGAGGTGCGCGCCACGCTTGGTGGCCGCGACGGCATGCACCTCGTCGACGATGACGGTCTGCACGGTGGCCAGCGTCTCCCGGGCCGCGGAGGTCAACATCAGGAACAGCGACTCCGGGGTGGTGATCAGAATGTCGGGCGGTCTGGTGATCAGTTCGCGGCGCATTTTGGGCGTGGTGTCCCCGGAGCGCACGCCGACGCTGATGCTCGGCGGAGGTTGCCCGGTGCGTTCAGCGATGCGGGAGATCCCGGTCAGCGGGGTGCGCAGGTTGCGCTCCACGTCGACGGCCAGCGCCTTGAGCGGCGAGACATAGAGCACCCGGGTGCCCTTGGTGTCGTCCTGTGCCTGCGCCAGGCGGTCGATAGCCCACAGGAACGCCGCCAGCGTCTTCCCGGACCCAGTAGGGGCGATGACCAGCGTGTTGTCACCGTCGGCGATCGCATTCCAGGCCTGCGCCTGGGCCGCGGTGGGCTCGACGAACGTGCCGGAGAACCATTCACGCGTCAGTGGACTGAAGCGTGACGACGGGTCGACGGAAGCGGGCACGTGTCCATCGTGCCCCCACCCACCGACACCCGGTCGGGAGCACCGGTGTTTGCCGGGCGCCCGCGACTGCTCGAACTGGCACATTTGTGCAGGTCAGGGCTTAGGATTGCGCTGTGGTGGCGGGGGACTGGGCGCCGTATGTTCCGGCGGTCACAATCGGTCGACCGCGGATCGGCGACGCTGTCATCGCCCGGCCCGCGGTGCTGGCTCGGCTGCAGAAGGCCGCCGGCGGGGACCTGGTGGTG
This sequence comes from Mycobacterium sp., assembly GCF_049683935.1. Taxonomy (GTDB): domain Bacteria; phylum Actinomycetota; class Actinomycetes; order Mycobacteriales; family Mycobacteriaceae; genus Mycobacterium. The sequence goes on from NZ_JBAUJR010000472.1 coordinate 3,770, forward strand.
GTGACCGCGCCCGCCGGCTACGGCAAGACCGCCGCGGCGGCGTTGTGGGACGAGGCGGACGAGCGGCCGTTCGCCTGGGTGCGCCTGGATTACCTCGACGAGGATCCTGTCCACCTCCTGCTGCACATCGCCACCGCCGTCGTTGAGGCGTGTGGCTACGACGACGGCGTACTGCGCTACCTGCGCGGACCTGGCCGTGCCCCGCTCACACATCTGGTGCCTGCCGTGGCTCAGCTCCTCGCGACGAGCGGGCCGCTGGTGCTGGTGCTCGACGATGCTCACGAACTGACCGCTCCCGACGCGGTGGGCGCTCTGCAGGCCCTGATCGACGCGGTTCCGCCGTCCGCCACGGTGGCCCTTCTCGGGCGGTTCCAGCTGCCGCTGGATCTGGCGCGACGCCGACTGCACCAGCGCGTCATCCAGATCGGTATCGACGGTTTGCGGTTCTCCAGCGCCGAAGCCGCCGCTTCGCTCGCGTCGGTGAGCACGCCGCTCGACCAGGCCACCGTCACTGCTGTCGTCGACCTGTGCGAGGGGTGGGCCGCAGGGTTGACGCTGGTCGCCATGGCTTTGCGGGATGGTGTTCCGGTCGAATCCATCACCGGGAGAACAAGTGTGGTCGTCGACTATCTGGTCGAGGAGGTGCTGAAACGACTCGACGCCGACACCGTCACGTTCCTGCTCGAGTCGGCCGTGCTCGACCGGTTCAGCGCCAAGCAACTCGACGCGGTGCTCGAACGCGACGATTCATGCCACATGCTGGAGGCGCTGTGGAACTCCGGGAACCTCTTCTTGATACCCCTTGATCAGCAACGGATTTGGTTTCGCTACCACCGTCTTTTCGGAGATGTGCTGCGCAGCCGATTGCGGGCGACGGCGCCTCGACGATTCCGGCACGTGGCATCTCGGGATGCTGAACTCCTGGAGCGGTCCGGAGACATCGAAGGCGCTCTGCTCAAGGCCCTCGACGCAGACGACCGGGCCCGCGCGGCGGCGTTGGTGAACCGCGAGGCTGTCCGGTTGGGTTTCGACGGTCGTGCGGGCGTCCTGGCCCGCCGGTTGGCGCTGCTGGACGCACGAACATTCGCCGAGCATCCCGACGCGGCAGTGGCCCGTGCCTGGCTCGGTGTCACGACGGGCGACGCGGAGCTGATTCAGCGGTCATTGCTGCTCGCCCACCGCGCCGATACCGGAAGGCCGCTGGCAGACGGCACACCGTCGGTGAAAGTCGCTGCCGCGCTGATCAGTTCGCTCATCGGGGTGAATGGGGTCAATGACGTGATCCGCCACGCCGACGTGGTGTTGGCCGCCGGCGATCACCTGGTCAATCCGTGGTGGGGTGCGGCGACAGTGATGAAGGGAGCGGCGGAGTCCATGCTGGGCAACGTCTCCCGGGCGCGCACCCTGCTCGAATCCGCCCTGCCGGTCACCGACGACATCCCCGGGTTCCAGGCCGCCGCATTGGCGCACCTGGCACTGATCGAGCTCGGTAGCGGCGATGACGAGGGCGCCGTCGCTGCCAGCGACGCCGCCCGGACGATCGCTGACAAATACGATCTGTGTGACGTCGTCCCCATGGTGGTGGTGTACGCCGTCAGTGCGGTCATGAGCGCCCGCGTCGGGGACAGCGCCGGTGCGCGAGAGTCGGTGAGCATCACCGAGAAACTGCTGGGGCGCCTGGGCCATCTGGCGGGGCGCACCGCTCTCATGGGTCACGGCTTGCTGGCGTGGACGGCCGCGGTGATCCAGGACCCCGACCTGCTGAGCACGCACCTTGATGCCGCAGAACGGGCGCGCCGACGTGAACCCGATGCGGTGGCGCTGTCGCAGCGCGTCGATCGTGTCCGGGCCATGGCCGCAGGCGGAACCCGCCCGTTGACCGCCGCCGAACTGAGGTTGCTGCCGTACTTGGCGACCCACTTCTCGCTGCAGCGGATCGCCGACGAACTGGTGGTGGGCCGGGAGACCACCAAGAGTCAGGCGACGTCGATCTACCGCAAGCTCGGGGTCAAGTCCCGCGCGGAAGCGGTTGCCGAAGCGAGAAGGGTTGGCCTGCTGGCAGACTGACCGGATTTCAGTGTCCGGTCATTCTCGCCAGATTTCGCCACAGATTGCGCAGGCTCTCGGTGCCACCGAACAGGGTGGTGAAATGTGTGGAGTCCACCAGCAGGATGTCACCGGCGCGATCGTCCTGGGGAGGCATCCAGATCAGTGCGTTGAATTCGCTGTTTCCTGCGGCGGTGAAAGGGTGGGGGCGGTGGGGGTCGACCCGTTGGCGGGCCAGGACCCGCAGTGCGTCGCTCTCGGGAGCGGTGAGCGCGTAGTGCGGAAGGTGCTGGTGGAAACTGAGTGTCGGCACACCGTCGAGAAGTCTGAGGTCGTCGAGGTCGCGGAAGGTGGTGAGCGGCGCGATGTCGTTGGTGCCTTCGACGACGGCCGGCCGTAGACCCCAGGTGTTGTGCACCGGAACGTCCAGTGCGTGCATGAGTGAGCGGGTGTACTGACTGAATCGCTGCTGCCGCGGTACCAGGCGGTCGCCGTGATGTTCGTACTCCATCTGCCGTTGGGCGAGGTCGTCGGTGAAGCCCACATCGTGGTGCGGTGCCAGCAGCAGGCAGGTGCCGTCGCGGCGTAACCATTGGCGGAGGGCGCCGATCTCGTCATCGGTCACCTCCAACCCCGACGTCAAGTGGTCGAGCCCGAACACCATCAGGGTGTCGGTGTCGGCCAGGATGCGTTCGTCGATCGGCTGCGGGTAGCCGGCCTGGTCGACGCGCTGGAACACCGCGACGGAATGCCCGGTGATTTCCCCGGCGACGTCCTGGAACGACAATGTCGACCGGTGGAAGAGTTCCAGCGTCCCGGCGATACCCTGCAGAAATCTGTCCGACTCGAACTCGGGCCTCTCATAGGCGGGGTAGACGACATTGCGGACCTCGGTCATGGTGGAGAAGCGATTTGCCATCGCCGCGGGATCCCGCTGAGCCTCCCAGGGATAACTCCAGGTCCAGTAGATGCTGATCCGGCGTCGGCCGTTGTCGGGCCGGGCGACGTGATCCTGGTTGTAGGTACGTGGCGGGCGCGTCATGTCGTCCCCTGACTGCCGAGCGTCGCGAGGTAGCGCAGGCCGTTGACGCCCGGCAGGAAGAAATACGCGCCGCCGCTGAGCGTGGTGAATGCAGGGATCCCTTTGTGCACCTTACGGATCGGCCGTTTGGGCACGGTGAAATCGAGGGTGCCGTCCTGGGCCCCGCAGATCGGGTCGTGTTCATTGCCGAGTTCGTGGAAGGACTTGTCGTTGATCCAGACGTTCTGCGCGAACTCGAATTGGCGCACCAGGCTGGCGCAGATGATGAAGGCAGCGATGCCGCGGTCAACCCCGTCCTCGGGTGCCCCGTCGGGCAGCGCTGGGCCGTAGGTGGCGCCGCGACGAATCATCCGTCGCCTGTTCATGTTGTGGGCGGTGTCGCGAGGGTTGAGGCGACGGGCATGGGAACCGAGCGGGCAGGCGTAGCCGTGGGGGTCCATGTCCTTGTAGGTGAAGTCGTTGTTGCGCATGGGATCGGCGCCGAGTTCGGGGTCGTCGGCGTCGGGGGCGAGCACCAGGGGAGCGCCGCTGCGCCAGCGGCCCATGAACTTGGCGGCCAGCAGTTCCTGCTCCTCGGGAGTGTCCGCGTTCTCGGACAGGTATTCGCGGAACAGTCCCACGTGCTCCTGCAGCCGGCGATAGGCCATGTAGCTGCCATTGCGCGAAAGTCTCTGTGGTTCAGGAAGATTATGCACGGGTCCGTCCTCATCGGGGTAGCCGAGGATGAACTCGCCCGGCTCCAGAGCAGGACCCGACCCGGGCGTCGGCTCCTCGCCCGAGCCTTTCATCACCGGCTGGGACAACCGATCGCGGAAGCCGAAGTGGTCGTGGGCATAGTTGAACGGCGGGTTGGCGTTCAGGTCGAGATAGGACAGGCTGCGCACACCGTCGCAGCGAGCGACCAGCTTGTCGTGCTCACCGATGCAGCGTCGACGTTCGTCGTCGTCCCGGGCGAACAGGATGGCGATGGCGTGCACGTCGTCGCCGCCCAGTCCGCCGACCCAGTATTGTGGTGCGCTGGTGCCGGTGTCACCGAGAATGTCGGCGCGCGCGGCCATTCCCTCCCGGAACTCGTCGGGAAACGTCGCCAGCGAATCGTCGGGCACACCCAACGCCCGCAGTCCAGTCCAGGTGAACGCCAGGGTGATCCAGCGCCGGGAGGCGTCCATGGTCTCTGTCGCGTCCGCTGCGGACTGCACGGTGGCGAGGAGCTCGGTGAGCCAGGTGCGCCCGCCGTCGGCAGTGTCGAAGGTCAGGAACTCGTAGCGCCCGGTCATCGCGGGCGTCCGGGTCAGCAGGATGTGCTGGATGTCGTCGAGTTCGAGCGTCACTGCAGTCGGTTCTTCGCGCAAGCGCTCATCACTGTTCTCGGTTCTTCGCGCAAGCGCTCATCACTGCATCTGGTCGAGCATGTCCGAGAACGCCGCCTTCAAGCGAAGAGCCTTCTTGATCTCGTCCGCTGTCACGTAGGGATACTCGCCGTACTCGAGGAAGCTCGGACATTGGTGAGCGCGGACGAACTCGATGAACGCCTCCGGGTTGGTCTGCCAATCCTCGGGGAAGCCGACCAGATTCGTGAAGACGGTGGTGATCCCGGTGGCGCTGAACAGCCTGATGGCGTCCTCGGTGTACTTGTCGAAGTCGGTGTCGAAGATGCCCTGGTATTGGAAGTGCAGTCCCGAGCCGACATCGAACAGTACCCAGCGCAGGTAGTGCAGCTTCAGGGGCGCGAGCGCATCTGGACTGGCGGCGATGGTTTCCTCGATCTGTTTGCCGTAGGCGCGCACGGCTTCTTCGCGGCCGTCCTTCACCTTGGCGATGATCGAGAAGCCGTAACAGGCCGGGGTCCGCGGGTAGGTCGGACCGTAACGTCCCCTCTCGAGTTCGAAATAGCCTTCCGGCGGGATCGCCAGTGCCGCTGGTGTCTTCCACGCATCATTGCCTGCCATGGCGCTCCCAAAGGTCGGTGTGATGGCACGCTACGGCGGCGGAAGTGTCGCAGTCGCCCCCCACAACGGGGGAATGATGATGGCCGGACTAGGCCCTGTCCGGAGGAGAAGCAGCAAGTGGGTGTGCCCGCTCGCGTGACGCCTGGGGCGACCACGCCGGCCCGACTCTAAGGGAAGCCGGACTGGGCGGTGGCCCCAGGCAACTCGCAGAGTACCGACAGGGAAGGCCCTAGGTGAAGGCATTTCCTGGCGGCTTCGTCAATTTCACCCGTTGTGGGGGATGTGTGCGTAGCGTCCCGCTTCATAGGGTCGACACAGCTAGCCGCGGCTCGCCGGTGAGTTCTCGCAACGACCACGTTCGCGAGGGGACGACGTAGGAGGTCGATATGCGGTTGCCGTACGTTCTTGCCGTTCCTTTTCTGGCGTTCGCCGGTCTCGTTTTTGGGGCACCGACGGCTGCAGCCGACTGCACCACCACGGGAAATCAGACTTTCTGTTCCTTCGGGGAGCAAGGTGACACTGGCCCTGTTCTGCCCTACGAGTGCGTTCAGCAGTACGACTACTACTGCAACGACTACTACCAGTACCGAGATCTGTTCTGATCTCCTACCGACCCGGCCTGATTCAACAATGCAGACAGAGGAGCAAGTAATGGTGTCTCACAGGACTTTCGCGCGACGCATCCTGCTGGCGGCCGTTGGATCCGGCGCAGTGATGCTCGGTGCCACGGTGCCCGCGCAGGCGCAACCGGCGCCTCCGAACTGCACCGCCGCAGATCTGGCGGGCATCATGTCCGGCGTCACCGCAGCCACGTCGGCGTATCTGTTCACCAATCCACCGGTGAACGACTTCTTCACCAACCTCGGCAAGGTGCCCAGCGACCAGAAGCGGGAAGCGCTGAGCACCTACCTCGACGCCAACCCGCAGGTGAAGGCCGATCTGAGCGGCATCCGCCAACCGGCCGTCGATTTCCGCGCCCGCTGTGGCGCCGGCCCCGGACCCCTGGCGGCCGACGGCGAAGGCTGACCCGGTAACCCGCCGGCACCGTTCACCCGTTGTGGGGGATGTGGTCTCGGCACCCGGTTCCTACGCTTCTACCAGCAGGCCGTGGACCCACGGTCGGTTCGCAGACGTTCGAACTGCGAACCAGTGCAGTAGGAGTGTCGTCATGCGCTCGACATATGCTCTCGCCGCGTCCGCTGTGGTGGCCGCCGGACTGCTCGTCGCTCCCACTGCCGCGGCCGATTGTGTGACCGAGGGCAACACGACCATCTGCTCCTTCGGAAGCGGCGGCAACTCCGGTCCGTCAGTTCCGTATCCGTGTCAGTACGACTACTACTGCGACGACACCTACGGCTGGGAGTTCGATCTCGACGCCGATCCCGGAGCCGGCATCGGGCTTCCCGGCCGACCGGGTGATCGCCCGGGCGGCGGGAATCGACCGGGTGGGGGTGGCAGACGATGACGGAGTGTTTCGGAAAACCCTGTTCGGCCCAGAACGAAAGCAGGAATGTTGTGCTGCGAATAATTTCCCTACTTGCCCTGCCCGGCATGGTGATCGCCGGGCTGTCTGTTGCGCCGACAGCCGCAGCCGACTGCACCAGTTCCGGCGGAACGACCATTTGCGCGCAAGGTACGGTGAGCGGCGGCGGCGGATCCGGGCCCACCGGATCCGGTCCCACTGTGCCGTATCCGTGCGACTATGACTGGTACTGCGACGACACCTACGGCGTGTATTGGAATGCCGATCTCGACTGGGATCCTGGCCCGGGTATCGGATTGCCCGGCACCCCGGGAAATCGACCGGACATCGGCGGTGGCGGAGGGAATCGCCCGAGTGTCGGCGGTGGCGGTCGGGGCGGTGGCAGGCGATGAGTCAACCAGGCGGACAGAGGAGCAATTGATGGTGTCGCACAAAGCTTTTGCGCAACGGTTGCTTCTGGCAGGGGTTGCCGCCGGCGCGGTGTTGCTCGGCACCAGCGCACCGGTGACCGCTCAACCGCCGCCACCGAACTGCACGGCAGCAGATCTGGCGGGCGTTTTGTCGGGCGTCACCGCCGCGACGTCGGTCTACCTGTTCACCCATCCGCCGGTCAACGACTTCTTCACCTCGCTCAAAGATGTTCCAGCCGAGGGGAAGCGCGAGGCGCTGCAGGCCTACATGGACGCCAACCCGCAGGTGAGGGCTGAGATTCAAGGCATCCGTCAGCCCGCGAAGGACTTTCGCGCCCGCTGCGGCTGATCAACGCTGCTCGGTGGACACCGCCTCGGCGAGCACCGCCGGGATCCCCGGCACGCGTGCGACCGCGTCGAGTAGCCCGTGGGCGCAGAGGTCGGCGATCAGGTCTGCGTCCAGCGACGAATCGATCAGTCGCTGTCGGCACATCTCGAACGTGAACGCCAGCCAGCCGTAGACGGTGGCGCGCAGATCCCGCTCGACCTTCGAATCGATTTCGCCGCCGGCGGCGTCGTTCACGCGGTCGATGATGCGGTTGGCCTGCCGGTCGTTGTCGATGTCCTCGATGCCGCGCAGCACCGGGTCGGACCGACCCATCCCCATGTAGGCGGCCCAGGCGCCGTGGGGGTGCTGTTCGTCGTACTGCAGGTAGGCGAGGACGCCGGCGCGGACCTGCCCGAACAATGTGAGCCCGGGTTCGGGCGGGGCGTTGGTGGCCTGGAACAGTCGCTCACCCTCGGCGTGCACGACGGCGGCGAAGAACGCCCGCTTGTCGGGGAAGTAGTGGTACATCAACGCTCTGGAGACGCCGGCGCGCTCGGCGATCTCGTCGATGCGCACCTCGTCGTAGGGCCGCTGGCCGAACACCTCCGCTCCGAGCGCGAGCAGTTCGTTTCGGCGGTCGTCGGGTGAGAGTCGGCGCCGGGAGTTGGGCATGGACCCCATACTACTTGACACATGTACAACAGCGGCGGAGGCTGGCTACATGACCACTGTGGACGACCGCAGGTCCTATCCGCCGTTGCCACACCCGGGCCGACGGGTACCGGTGTTGGGTGACGTGCTGGCTTTCAGCGCGGACACTCCGTCGCAGTCGACGATGGCGCTGGCCGAGCTCGGTCCGGTCTTCGAGTTCCGGTTCCTGGGGGCGCGCTACGTCGTGGCCGCGGGGCCGGAAGCGGTGGCCGAACTCAGCGACGAGACCCGCTTCTGCAAGCACGTCGGACCCGATATCGAGGCGCTGCGCATCCTGGGCGGCGACGGTCTGTTCACCGCCTACAACGACGAGCCGAACTGGCAGAAGGCCCACGACGTGCTGATGCCGGCGTTCAGCCAGCAGGCGATGCGGCGTTACCACTCGATCATGTTCGACGTCGCCGACGAGTTGACCGCCCGTTGGGACGGCCGGGCGGTGCGAGGGGAGACGGTCGAGGTATCGGCCGACGCGACCCGGGTGACCCTGGAGACCATCGGACGCTGCGCGGCCGGGCATCCGTTCGGCTGCTTCGAATCCGAAGCGGTGCACCCGTTCGTCGAACACATGGTGGCCGGGCTCAAGGGGTCCGACCGGGTCGGCGTGCTGAGGCAGACGTTCCTGCCGAAGTTCTTCGCGCGACGGGCCGAGCGTCCGGTGCGCGACCACGCCGCCCGACTGCACGCGATCGCCGACGAGATCATCGCCGAACGTCTGCGCGGCGGGCTGGGGCAGCATGACGACCTGCTGGAGCTGATGCTGGTCTCCGATCTGGATCGCGCCAACATCCGCTACCAGCTGATCAATTTCCTGGTAGCCGGGCATGAAACCACCTCGGGTGCGTTGTCTTTCGCTTTGTACTACCTGTCGATGAATCCGGAAGTGGTGCAGAAGGCCCGGGCCGAGATCGCCGAGGTGTGGGGTGACGAGGACCGGCCGGGTTTCGAGCAGATCGCCAGGCTGCGTTATGTCCGCAGGGTTTTCGACGAGGCGTTGCGGCTGCAACCGACGGTCCCTGGCTACTACCGCGCCGCCCGGTCGGACACGGTGCTGGCCGGTGTGCACCCGATGCGCAAGGGCGACTGGGTGCTTGCGCTGACCGGGACGCTGCATCGGGATCCGCAGTGGGGGCCCGATCCGGACGCCTTTGATCCCGACCGGTTCGCGCCGGAGAAGGTCAGGGCCCGTCCCGCGGGCCTGTACAAGCCTTTCGGCACCGGGCCGCGATCGTGCATCGGGCGCCAGTTCGCGCTGCACGAAGCCGTGCTGTTGCTTGCGGTGCTCCTGCGTCGTTACGACCTGATCGCCGACCCCACCTATGAGCTGCAGGTCTCCGAGCGACTGACCTTGATGCCCAAGGACTTCCACCTGTCGCCAGCTCTTCGTTCCTCTGCGGATCGGGCGCGTTGACGTACCGCGGCGGTGCGTCAGCGCGCCGGATTCGCTCAGCGAGCCCGTAGCTGTGCGAAGATCAGGCGGCGGGGCGCGTGACAATCGGATAGCCACGTTCCCGTCCTTGCTCGACGAGCAGGCGCCGCAAGGTACGTCGACCCCGATGCAGTCGCGACATCACGGTTCCCACCGGGATATCGAGGAGCAGTGCCACTTCCGCGTACCGGAATCCTTCGACGTCGACGTAGAAGACCGCCATGCGTTGCCCCTCGGGCAGCGCACCGAGTGCGGCTTTGACTTGATCGTCGCCGAGCGTCTCGAGGACCGCCAGTTCGGCAGATGTCGACGCCACGGATGATTGCCGCACCGCAGGGTTGAACTCCAGATCGGTGAGCTGCTCGGTGAGCACCTCCGCGGGCCGCCGCTGCCTACTGCGGTAGCGGTTGATCCACGTCGTTTTCATGATGCGGAACAGCCACGCTCTGATGTTGGTGCCTTGGGCGAACTGCCCGAAGCTGCGGTATGCCTTCAGCATCGTCTCCTGAACAAGATCCTCTGCATCAGCATCGTTGCGGGTGTACCGCCACGCGGCCCGATACAGCTGATCCAGCATCGGCAATGCCTGTTCGACGAACCTGTCCCGCTGATCTTCAGGACTGTCGACTTCGAGGGTGAGTGTCATATCGTGTCTCCTAGATGCGGCTTCCAATCAAGCTCCAGTACTGCATATTTGACGATTTTGAGAGCGGTCCTGTGATGTGTCGGACGGCAATGGTGGTACGAGTCACGTGGCGTCCGTCATCACGACGAAAGCCGCCGAAGCAGGGGAATCCCTACGTGCGGCGGCTTCCGATGGCGTGGCGGAATGAGTCCGGCTCGGGTGCATTCCCGATCCGTGCTCAGTCCATGGACCAGGTGAAACGGTAGTCGGCTTGCTCCAAGATCGTCTCCTCATCATCGACCGGCGGGTATATCCACTCGGTATTGATCCGGTGCTTCAGGGCTTTCGCATCGCTACCGGTCGCCTGGATCTCGCGATCCCAACCGGTGGTGAGTACAGCCCCTGCCGGACCGAGATCCAGACACGTCACATACGGATTCGGGGCAAAGGCGACCGGTTCGAGACCCAATAGGTCGGCCGCGACATTGTGGCCTGCGAACTTGCCCGACGGGGTCGCGTACTGGCAGCTCTGCATGGCGAAGTGCCCGTCCTCGACGAGCGCTGCCGCGGTGTCGCCTGCCGCGTACACATCTGGAACCGTCGGTACCCGCAGATTCTCGTCAACGATCAAGCGGCCGATCGCATCTCGTTCACCCGGAATCAACTGAGTGAGGGGACTGGCGAGCATTCCCACGGTCCAGACCGTCGTCGACGCGGCGATGACCTCGCCGTCGACGAGACGAACGTGTGCGCCGGTGACCTCGCTGACCGTAGCTCCAAGTCGAACCTCGATTCCCAACCTTTCCAGGGCCGAAGTGATGTACGGACGAGGCCCGGCACCGAGCTGCGGACCGACCTCATCAGCCCGATCGACGAGGACAACTCGTGCGCGCGCGTTCCTCGCGTCCGCCAACTGCTGCAGTCGACCCATGAGTTCTGTGGCCACCTCCAGGCCGGTGAACCCGGCGCCGATGACGACAGCGCTGAACGTTCCTTGCTCGGTGGGCTGCTCAGGCAGCGCCCGGACGTGCTGCTCGAGCTCGTCGGCGGAGGTGATGGTGTCCACGTTGAACAGGAACTCCCGTCCGGGCAGATTCGGCTTCAGCACCTGGCTTCCGGCTGCGAGCACCAGCCTGTCGTATCGAAGGATCTGGGGCTCCCCGTCGACCCCGGCGGCGGTGACCTCGCGGGTCGTGGTGTCGATTCCGGTGACCCTTGCGCGAATTCGCTCTACACCGATCGGCTTGAGCACGCGATCAAGTGACACCGACATCTGCGCCGGGTCGCGCTCGTACAGCCGCGGTCGAATCACCATCTCGTCGCTGTCGCTGACCAGGGTGACCTGTGGTCGGGGGCCGTCGGTCCCGTTGTCCTGAGCCACGCGCGTGGCGGCGGCGGCGCTCCACACGCCGGCGAATCCGCCGCCAATGACCAGAATATTCATCGTGTTCCTCTTCTCCTTTGTTGTTTTGTACGGCGACGGCCTGCCGCCTACCTGGCGTTCGGACCGTTGACGGGAACCGCAAGGTCCCTGGCGCACAGCAGAACCGAGCACAGTGATCGGCTCATGCCAATGTGACGCCGCAGCGTGTCTTCTTGTGAGGCGGCAGTGACCTCTGCCACATCGGCGATGTCCTGTCACATTCCGGGCCTTGCCGGTGTCCTAAGGGCGTACGCACCAAAATGAGGAGATCCAGATGACCGATGTCGCGATGGATCGGGTCGAATGCGGAGTGGACCGAACGTTGTTGATCAACGTCGCGTATCGCTTGCTCGGTTCGATGGCAGACGCTGAGGACGTTGCACAGGAAACGTACCTGCGCTGGTACAAACTGTCCGAGACCGAGCGCGGAGCCATCCGGACGCCGGCCGCGTGGTGCGTGCGAGTCGCCACCCGCGTCTGCCTGGACATCCTGACTTCCGCTCGGCATCGTCGCGAACAGTATGTTGGCCCCTGGCTACCCGAACCCGTCCCAGGGCAGCGTTTCGATACACCGAGCCCACCAACGGATCCGGCCGATTTGGTCGTCATCGATGACCTTGTCACGATGGCCATGCTCGTCGTCCTGGACTCGATGACGCCCGCGGAGCGGGTGTCCTTCGTTCTGCGCGATGTCTTCCGCTTTCCGTTCAGTGAGATCGGCGCGATCCTTGGCAGGTCTGAGGCGGCGTGCCGGCAACTGGCTGTTTCGGCTCGGCGCAGAGTGGAGCCCGCTCGTCAGTGCTCGCGAGATGACAAGCGGCACAATGACACCACACTTGCTCTGACAGAAGCGTTCCAGCGCAGCGACATCGAGGCACTCATCGCGCTACTGGACCCGACCGTCACCGTGATCAACGACGGAGGAGGAAGGGTGAGCGCGGCCCTGCGACCCATCGTCGGCGCCGACAGAGTCATCCGATATCTCAGCGGAATTCGACGCAGGGAAGCCGACGTCGACACCTCTGTGGTGAACGTCAACGGCCAAGCGGGTCTGCGGATGCAGCGAGACGGCTCAACGATCGCCGTAGTAGCGCTCGAAGTCCGTGAAGGGCTCATCACGCAGCTGTGGGTAGTCCGCAATTCGGAAAAACTGACGTGCTGGAACAGCCATACTGTCGAGCCGAATCAGTTGGCGATCGCATGAGTCGTTTCTGTGCGCGGACGGGGAGTAGTCGTCAACGTCGATTGTGGTCGTCGCTGGTGAGCCAGTCATCGAAACTGATGCGGCCGCGCAGAGCGCCCTCGTCACCGCGAAGCCGCCCCGAGGCTGACCCACGCCAGTACTTTCCAGGAAGGGACAGTTCGATCGCCCGCCGTTTGGTTCCGTCGAACGCACACATCCGTCGGACGAGCTCGACCAGACTCTCGTCGTTGGGGCCGGTGAGGTCGGTGGCGCGTCCGATCGGTACACCTTCGGCGATCTCGACGAGCCGCGTGCCCACTTCGCGGGCTGCGACTGGACGCATGAGAAGCTTGGGCACGGCTACGAAGCGGCCGAGAGAGCCGCGGCGCGTGACTTGTTCGGCAAACTCGTGGAATTGGGTGGCCCGCAACAACGACCACGGGACCGGCCCTTGACCGACGGCGTGCTCGTGGGCCAATTTGCCGGCGTAGTAACCGACATTCAGGGTGTCGATGCCGACGATCGACAAGGCCACGTGGTGGGTGACGCTTGCCTGGAGCTCAGCGTGACTCAGGTTCGCAGTGACGGCAGTGAAGAAGGCGGTGGACTTCGCGGCGCTGGTGGTCACTGTGCTCGTGACGTCGACAACAGCGTCTGCCCCGGCCATTGCTTGCGCGAGCCCGACACCGCTCACGATGTCCTGGCCCGACGATCGCGACAGGGCCACGACCTCGTGGCCGCGGGACTTGGCCGCGTTGACGACATGACGACCCACCGTCCCGGTTGCTCCTGCAATGACCAATCTCATTGAAACTCCTGATGTCGTTGGCCACGTGATGTCGCACGCGCATCGGATCGTGGTCGTCGTGAACGCCTGCCCTGCTCATGCGGGCGGCGCCGGCCTAGGAAGCCGGCTTCGTGTCTGCCTGCGCGGCGTGCCGCGTAGGCAGCAGCAAGAGTGCAGACACGACCAAGATGGCGCTCAGGGTAATGGCGTTGAGGATCTGATCACGCGGTTCGTACATGTGCAGCATCCGCATGTGAAAGATCCAATGCAGCAGGTTGAACACCGTCCAGGCGGCTCCCGCAACCCACACCAGCGTGGTGTTTGTGCTCCGCATGAACGCTGCGACCGACAGGGTGGCGAGTCCCAGGAACATGGCACCGGTGTCGGTGGCGAAGTGCTCGTTGAACGGACCCAACGGCGGTAGCCAGCTCAATCCCATACCGGGGAAGGTGTCATACCAATGGCGGGGAAAGAAGTACGCCCAGACACCGGTCACCAAACCGAAAAACGACAGGACGACCAGCAGGATGCGTTGCAAGGTTGGTTTCATACTTCGTATGACGGGACACGCGCTTCAAACGTGAGGTCGGTTCGCCACTTCGCCCCGCGATTGCGCGGGTCTGCACACCGACACGCCGCACCGTGCGTACCCCAGCGCGCCCTCGTCGCCCGTCAACGCGCCCGTAGCGTGCGTTGATACCGACGCATGCCCGCGATCCAGCGATCATAATCGGCGCCCTTGTGCCGGTACATCTCCAGGACCTGAGGGTGCGGTAGGACCAGGAACCGGTTGTCCCTGATCGCGTCGACGGTCAGCGACGCGACATCCGACGGCGCGAGCACGTCACCGGACTGCAGGATCGATTGCGCGCCCGCGCGAGCGCTTGGATCGGTCGCCGCGCGGATTCCGTCGAGCAGTGGGGTGTCCACACCCAGCGGGCACACGCAGCTGACGCCGATGCCGTCGTCGCCGTATGTGATCGCCAACCACTCGGCGAACCCCACGGCAGCGTGTTTGGTGACCGCGTAGCCGGCTGCGCCGATCTGCGACAGCAACCCGGCAGCGGACGCGATCGACACGAAGTACCCGGAGCCGCGTGCCTTCCACTGCGGCACAAGAAGTTCCGCTGCTCGCACATGGGATCGCAGATTGACGGCCAGGATCCGGTCCCAGTCTGAGTCGGTGCCGATACCCCCGGCGCCGGTGATGCCGGCGTTGGCGACGAACATGTCGACGGGCCCGAACTCACGGGCAGCCATGGTCGCCAATGCCTCGATGCCCTCCGTCGTCGCGGCATCGGCCCCCAGGGCCACTGCTGTGCCGCCGGCGGATCCGATCGCCGCGGCCGTCGACTGCGCGCCCGTCTCGTCGAGGTCGCCGACGACAACGCGCACCCCCTGCGTCGCGAGTTCAGATGCCAGCGCCTGCCCGATTCCCGACGCGCCGCCGGTGACGATGGCGACCTTGCCGTCCAGTTCCATGCCTCGATTGTGCGCGGGCTGGTGGTGGGATGGCCCGGCGGGTGCCGCACCCGTCGCTTCGCGTGGTTCTGCCCTCTCCAGGCCCTCAGGCCGAGATCGACCTCACGGCGGTGATCAGGCGTGGTAGGTGTCTGTTCGACAGCCATGGCGTCGATTTCGGCTTGAGCACCGCGGAAGGTGTGTTTGACCGGAGAGTCCCCGCCACTCAGCCGAAGGTGACGCCCTGGGCCAGCGGCAGCTCCGAGGAGTAGTTGACGGTGTTCGTCGCGCGCCGCATGTAGGCCTGCCACGAGTCCGAACCCGACTCGCGGCCACCGCCGGTCTCCTTCTCGCCGCCGAACGCCCCGCCGATCTCCGCACCCGAGGTGCCGATGTTGACGTTGGCGATGCCGCAGTCCGACCCGTCGGCGGCCATGAAACGCTCCGCCTCGCGCATGTCCAGCGTGAAGATCGACGACGAAAGCCCCTGCGGCACGGCATTGTTCAACGCGATCGCGTCGTCCAGGCTCTCGTAGGTCAGCACGTAGAGGATCGGCGCGAACGTCTCGGCGTGCACCACGGCGGTCTGGGCGGGCATCCGCACCACCGCGGGCCGTACGTAGAACGCGTCCGATTCGCCGACCTCGACGCGCTCACCGCCGATCACCTCACCCCCTTCGGCGACGGCCTGCTGCAGCGCGCCGACCATGTCGCGGTAGGACGCCGAGTGGATCAGCGGGCCGACCAGCGTGCCGTCGGCGAACGGGTCTCCCACCGAGAGCTGCCCGTACGCCGCGACGATCCTGGACACCAGCTCGTCGGCCACCGAGGAGTGAACGATCAACCGCCGCAGCGTGGTACAGCGTTGGCCGGCGGTCCCGGCCGCCGAGAAGACGATGCCCCGCACCGCCAGGTCCAGATCTGCTGCCGGGGTGACGATCGCGGCGTTGTTGCCGCCGAGTTCCAGCAGCACACGCCCGAATCGCTGTGCGACCCGCGGCCCCAC
>NZ_JBAUJR010000473.1:0-1564 GCF_049683935.1 Mycobacterium sp.
CGAACTCGCTGTAGGGATCACGCGGGGTGAGATCAGTAGGCACCGACGGACAGTCTGCCAGGCCGAACGCGGAGTAATCGCTGCCCTGGTGGCCCGCGGCACTAGATTGGCGGTCATGCGTCCCGCCCGCCTGTTCGCCCTGTTGCTCGCCGTCCTCACCGCCGGACTGCTCTGCGCCCCGGGTGTTGCCGCCGAGCCGCCGTTCCGGATCCCGGACTACGTCACCGACCAGTCGGGCGCGCTGTCCGCGAGTGAGCGGGCGCAGGTGGAGACCGCCGTCACGCAGCTGTACGACGAGGAGCGCATCCGGCTGTGGGTGGTCTACGTCGACACGTTCGACCAGGGGGCCGTCGGCTGGGCCCGAAGCACGATGCAGCTCAGCGACTTCGGCGACCGCGACGCCCTGCTCGCGGTCGCTACCGTGGATCGCTCCTACGCGTTTCAGGTGCCGCTGGCGATCATGTCCGATTCCCGGACCCAGGCCCTGCAACGCGACGTGATCGAACCGGCGCTGCGCGACGACGACCTGGCCGGCGCCGCCGTCGCCGCCGCCGACGGTCTGGGCACCGAGGCATCGGGCTCGGGCTCAGGGGTTTCGTGGGTCGCCTTCGCGATCGTGATGGCGATCATGGCCGTCGCGGTGTTCGTGCTGTGGCTGTGGTCGCGCAGGAGACGCCGCAAGCGCCGGGAGGCCGAGTTCGCCGCAGCGCAGCGGGTCGACCCCTCCGACCCCAACGCGCTGGCACAGGTGCCGATCGACGCGCTCGACGAGCTGTCCAAGAAGATCGTCGTCGAGGTCGACAACGAAGTGCGCACCAGCGAGAGCGAACTGGCCCTGGCGGTCGAGGAGTTCGGGGAACGCGACACCGCGGCGTTCACCCGCGCGGTGACCAACGCCAAGACCACCCTGGCCCAAGCGCTCAACGTGCGGCACATCCTCGACGACGCCGTGCCGGAGACCCCGCAACAACGTCGCGACCTGTTGACGCGCGTGATCGTCGCCGCCGCGAAAGCCGACCGGGAACTCGAAGCCCAGCGAGAGGCTTTCGCCCAGTTGCGGGACCTGCTGATCAACGCTCCCAGCCGCCTGGACACGCTCACCCAGCAGATGATCGACCTGACCGCCCGGCTGACCCCGGCCGAGCAGACGCTGGCCCGGCTCAACTCCCAGTTCGCCGAGACCGCACTGGTTTCGGTGTCCGACAACATCGAGGAAGCCAGACAGCGGCTGACGTTCGCCGAGCAGAACATCGACACCGGACGCGATCTGGTCTCGCGGCCCGCCGGCCGGCAGGGCGGGCTGATCGACGCCATCCACGCCGCCGAGGCCTCGCTCGGGCAGGCCCGCACCCTGCTCGACGCCGTGGACAGTGCCGCCACCGACATCAACCGAGCGGTGGCCGGCCTGCCCGCGGTGATCGCCGACATCCAGAACGGCATCAGTCAGGCGGGCGCCCAGCTGGCACAGGGCGATGTCGCGGTGGCCACCGCGCTGAGCACCGCCCGTGACGCCGCGGTGCAGGCGGTGTCGCATGCGCAGAGCGCGGGCAACGCCGATCCACTC
>NZ_JBAUJR010000474.1:0-10391 GCF_049683935.1 Mycobacterium sp.
GTCGTACGCCGCGTCGGCCTCCTCGGCGAGCACCGTCACCCGCCAGGTGCCCTCGGTGTCGCGGGAGCGCAGCGCCTCGACGAACCGGTGACCGACCATGCCGTGGCCGACGACCACGACGTGCGATGTCAACGCCATGCCCGAAGGCTAGGGAGTCCGTATTGCCGCCGTGTCGCCCCATGTGAAGCGCCTATCACGGTGTGCTCACCGCGGCCGGCGCCTCGCTGTGAGCACGTTCTCCCGGAGAATGAGGAACTGCGCTGACTATCCCCCGAACGGCCGCGCGCTAGGGGCTCGGGTGGGTTGCTCGTAGTCCCTCGATGATGAAAGCGCACGTTCGTTGCCATTGATCGTCGGGAGCGTCGACGCCCAGACAGTGGCCAGCGGCCACCGAGGCGCGGCTCAAGAGCACGACGTCCCGCCAGGTGACGTCCGGTCGAAGAGCACCGGATTCGTGTGCCCGCCGTACGATCTCCTGCAGTTTCGACAGCAGCTGTCCATGGTATTCCGCTTCTTCCTGAGCCGAGATGGCCGCCGCGGTCGACAGGTACTCCGCGATGCCTTGGTTGACGACCTGGGTGTGGCTGAAGAATGAGAAGAACGTGCAGAAGCCCTGCCATGCATCGGATTCCATGAGCGCAGCGTCGGCTACGGATTCCACCTCGTCGATGCCATCGACGAGAATGTCTCGGATCAGTGCATCCTTGGAGCCGAATCGCCGGTAGAGCGTGGCCACCCCGACGTCGGCCTGAGCGGCAATGTCCGCGGCCGTGACATCCATCCCTTTCTCGGCGACGAGTTTTCGTGCCGCACTGACGAGTCGGACGCGATTTCGCCGGGAGTCGGAACGTTGGTCCACGGGTTGAGGAGAGGGACTGTCGCCAGGCATCAGTAGACCCTATCGCAAAAGGGGACGGAACCATTCCGGTTATGCTATGGTCTCAACCGGACGAAGAAATTCCGTTTCTGTCCAACCGCCAAGGAAGCAGCCGAATGAGCCGCTACATTCAGACCGTCCGGAGTCGCGCCCTCGCCGGACGCGAAGCCGAGTACCGCGATTGGTACCGCACCACGCACATCCCGGAAGTCCTCGGACTCGACGGATAATTCTGGTCCCGAGTAATATTGCAGCACAACCAGTGTCGGCGTTGCCGCAACGGACTTCGTCTACATCGACCAGCTCGAGACGGACGACATACCGGCCGGCGCCCAGGACCACAACGTCGACATCGAGACTCAGCAATGAATGGCCGATCGAGCCGATACCACCCTCGCCGAGGTCGATGTCAGTCACCCGACAAATGCCGAGCCGGCCATCGTCACCGGCGTCATCGAAACCGCAGTTGCAACCGCAGCCAAATAACCCCATCAGCCCTTGAACAACTGGAAAGAAGATCATCATGACAACACCCACCATCGTCATCGTCCACGGCGCGTGGAGCGACTCAAGCCCGTTCGACGCAGTCGACGCATTGCTGAGCAACGACGGGTTCAACGTCACCCACTTCGCCAACCCTCTGCGCGCCCTCGGCGCCGACATCGACTATCTCGCTTCATTTCTGAAGACCCGTACGTCCGGCCCGGTCGTACTCGTCGGGCACTCCTACGGAGGCGCCGTCATCGGGGGTGTCAGCGATCCGGACGTGAAGGCGCTCGTCTACCTCAACGCATTCGTCCCGGAGACCGGTGAGACCATTCTCGATCTGGCCGGCCACGCAGGCCCGGTAGACGCCGGTGCACTCTTCGACAAAGCCGAATTCCCGGGTGATCACAACGTCGACCTCTATCTCAAGCCCGACGCCTTTGTCGGAGGCTTCGTCAACGGTCTTCGCAAGGAGTTGGCGTCGACGTTCTTCGCCAAGCAGCGGCCTATCACCTATGCCGCGTTGAGCGAACCCGCTCGTGCGGAGCAGGCGTGGAAGTCTGTGCCGTCGTGGTACATCGCCGGTAAGCAGGACCACAGCATCGCCTACGAGACCCAGCTGTGGATGTCCGAACGCGCAGGGTCGACCCTCACCACTCTCGACTGCGGGCACCTGTCGATGGCAGCCGAGCCGAAGATGGTCGCACGCGTCATCGCCGAAGCAAGCTCATCATGACCGAACTGGAAACCTTCTACGACAAGCTCACCACTGCTGTCCGGCAACAGGATGTGAAAAGCGTGACCTCCCTTATCGATCCACAGTTCGTGATCCACTACGACAGCAGCCTTCCCTTCGGAGGGACCTACCACGGGGTGACAGGGTTCTTCGACGTCGTCGCACAGTTGTCCGCGAGCCTGCTCGAGCTGTCCACCGCGCAGTTGAACTACATGGAGGACGCCAACGGAGAGCAATACACGCTGATCATTGGCCTCACGGCACAGGTCGGTGGTCGTCGAGTGACAACTCAGGTGAGCGAGCTGTGGAAAGTGCGGGCAGGCAAAGCGATCGAAGCTCGTATTTGGTATTGGGGCGCGGCAGGGATGTTCGATCAGCAGACAGACTGCGCTGTGAGCCGTACCAGGCCGGATCAGATGCTCGACCGTAAAGTAACGAAGTCGGCAACTTCATCATGAAGCTCAAGGGCGCGGTCGTGCTTGTCACCGGAGCGA
Organism: Mycobacterium sp.; assembly: GCF_049683935.1. Taxonomy (GTDB): domain Bacteria; phylum Actinomycetota; class Actinomycetes; order Mycobacteriales; family Mycobacteriaceae; genus Mycobacterium. The sequence continues at coordinate 2,594 of NZ_JBAUJR010000474.1, forward strand.
ATCGAGGCATCGGTGCCGAGTTCGTGGAACAGCTCAAGAAACGCGGGGCAGCCAAGATCTATGCCGCCGCCCGCGACGCGAGCGCGGTCGAGGCCGACGGTGTCGAGCCAATCGGGCTCGACATCACCAACGCCAGCCAGATCGAGGCTGCGGCTCGCACTGCCGGCGACGTGCAGGTCTTGATCAACAACGCGGGGATCTCCACCGGCACGGCGCTGGTGACCGGAGACGAGGCGACCATCAGGCGGGAGATGGACACCAACTTCTACGGTCCGCTGCAGATGACCCGCGCCTTCGCCCCGGTCCTTGGTTCCAACGGAGGCGGCGCCATCCTCAACGTCCTCTCCGCGTTGTCGTGGTTCACGGCTCCGAGTGCCGGTGCCTACGCCGCATCGAAGGCTGCGGCCTGGATGTTGACGGACAGCACGCGCCTCGAGCTTGCGTCGCAGGGCACACACGTGGTCGGGGTGCACATGGGGACGGTCGACACCGATATGGCCAAGGGCATGGACGTGGCGAAGATCGACTCCGCCGATCTGGCGCGTGCGGGTCTCGATGCGATCGAGTCGGGCGCACAAGAGGTGCTGGCCGACGACTTGGCGAAGACCGTGAAATCCGGGCTCCCGCTCGGCCCACAGGAACGGTACGGGCAGATCTTCGCCGCCCTCGGCATGATCTGAGCTGCCGAGGGCGGGTCGCGGCTGGAGCAGCTACGCCGTCGTGGACTCCTCACCAATTCATCTGCGAAACATTAGGAAAACTGAAGATGTCCAAGACATTCGTCCTCGTGCACGGGATCTGCCACGGCGGTTGGACCTGGCGGCCCGTCGCCGGTTTCATCCGCGCACAGGGTCATGCCGTATACACCCCGACGATGCCCGGCCTCGGCATCGAGGATGACCGCACGAACATACATCTCGTAGATGCGGTCGATTATCTGGTCGACTACATCGAGCAAAGAGAACTGACCAATGTTGTTCTGGTTGGTCATAGTTGGGGCGGGTTTCTCATATCGGGAGCCTCGGCGCGCGTCCCCGACCGGATCGAACGACTGATCTACTGGAGCGCATTCGTTCCCCGGACCGGCGAATCACTGATCGATCTGTGCCCGCCGGCCTTGGGTGCGATGTTCCGGGCGTCAGCGGCGGCGTCGGCCGACAATTCGGTGGCGTTACCGTTCGACGTCTTCCGGGGTGCCCTGATGCAGGACGCCTCCTGGGAAACGCAACGACTGGTCCACTCTCTGCTGGAACGTCAGCCCTTCCACACCATCAACGAGTCGTTGGACCTCGACGAGTGGGAACGACTCGGGCTCCCCGCCACCTACATCCTGTCCAAGGACGACATTGCTTTACCGCCAGGCGACTTCAGTTGGTCACCGCGGTTTCCCGATCGTATCCCCGGTAGCCACGTCGCATATACGACGGGAGGCCACGAAGCTCAGTTCACCGAACCCGAAGACCTCGCCGCAGCGTTCATGAACGCCGCGACCGCGAACGGACGGGTGACGCCATCAAGCCAGGATCAGCCGCGGCCCGCCGAAACTACTACGCGCCCTGAGCCGTTTCGGGAATCGGCACACAATGCAACCAGACAGTGACCCTCGTTACCCATCGTGTGCAGAATCTGGACACACTCACCGTCTCCCGCCCCCCACAGTTGAGGACATGGACCGATTGGAATCTTCATCCACCTTGCTGGTAGACCAGAGCGCCCGCGAGCCGCTATGGGCGGCAACCGCTCGCTACGGCGTGCGACCCGCCCCGGACGGATTGGCACTGGTGCAGGACTTCCTCAACACGCGGGCTGGTACCGCAACCGGCGCGGACCTGTTGAGCAATGCCGTCGACGCCAACGCGTGGGCCGTGGCGGCTGTGCATGCATGGACCACCCGTCGGGGCGTTACAGCGAAGCCACCGGCGATGACGGACTACGACGCAGCCGAGTTGAAGTCGATGCGCGATTCCCTCGACGACGCCATCGCCGGGCGGGCTCCTGAGATGGAACTTCGCGCTCCCACGGACGTGCGGTTCGCGACCACCCGAACCGGAGAAATCCACTGGACACCAGCGGGACACGGATGGCGATGGTTCAATAGCGCCATCACCGGCGAAATTCTCCTGAGTCAGCACACCAAGACGTGGCGCCGGATCAAGCAGTGTCGCAACGCCGAATGTCGCGCCGCGATATACGACAGTACCTGGGACAACAGAGCGGTATGGCACAACCGAACGACCTGCGACCCCTCGTTCGGTAGTCCCTATCCCTTCCGCGACGAGGCCGCCGTGCCGTTGAACCCATCTACGTGATGCCGTCAGATGCGATCGCCGTCGCCTGGCGCCGCGCGGAACTGGCCGGAGTCGATCCTCAGCGTCCCAGGGACGCCACGGTATCTCCGGTCAATCCAGGAAGCCGGCTACTGAGCGCGGCTGGACCCGTTCTCGATCGGATGGAATCGATCCTCACGGGAACGAACGTCTGCATCATCCTCGCCGACCGCGACGTGCGTCTGGTCGACCTTCGCCCGGGGACGCCGATCATCGGTGACGCGATCGGCGAAAACGGCGCTGTATTGGGCAATCTCTTCTCCGAGGAATCGTCTGGGACCAACTCCGTGGCGACGGTCCACGAACTGCGGACCCCACTGAGCGTCTTCGGAGACCAGCACTACCTGGAATCGATGAAGAAGTTCAGTTGCTACGGCTACCCCGTCATCCATCCGCTGACCCACCGCCTGGAGGGCGTGCTGGATCTGACCTTCTTCGTCGACGAGGACAACCCGCTTCTGCACCCGATGATCAAGCACGCCGCCCGCGATATCGAAGCCCAACTGCTCCAGCAGTCACCGCGGGATGAGCAGACACTCATCGAGATGTATCAACGTGTCTCGGCGCGCCGCCGTGGTGCGCCGATGGTCGGGGTCGCCGGCGACCTCGTGCTGGCGAACTCGGCGGCCACCGCGTTACTGGACGCGGTGGACTACGCGGCGCTCGGAACATTTACCGCCGAAGCACCATTGGCGTCGCACACCTTGAGTTCAGGTGCTCGGGTCAGTCTGCGGCTGACCCGAGCGACACCCGGTGCCGGCATCGTATTCGAGATCAACCCCCATGAGACCGGTGTTCCGAGGGCGCGGTCCGATGCGAAGGGCAGGTCCCGCTCGCGAGTCGAGCGCGTCGAGAACCAGATCGCCGACGCGCGGGCACACAGGAGATCCCTGTCCGTCGTCGGCGAGCGGGGGACCGGTCGGTCCGCTGCTCTGATGCGATTGATGGCTGACGCCGATCCGATGGTGTTCGACGGCATCGACCGAGTCCACGAACCCGAAAATGCCTGGCTTCAGCGCGTGACCCACGCGTTGGACGAAGCCACACGTCCGGTGATCATCGAGAACGCCCACCTGCTGTCCCCACCGGCGGCGCGTGCCACCCGAGCTGCCCTCGACGGGACGTCGGCATGGTTTGCGCTGTCGAGTGACCCGTTGAACCTGTTGTCACCGGAAGTCTTTGCGCTGATCGACTCCTCGGCAGTGCGACTCGCGCTGCTACCCCTGCGGCTGCGCAAGCACGAGATCCCCACACTGGTTCAAGCCATCCTGACCGAGCTGTCCTCGACAGCTCGATTCACCCCCGCCGCCCTTCGCACCTTGCTGGCGCACGACTGGCCTGGTAACGACTCCGAACTGCGGGCCGAGGTCACGGCCGCCGCCCGCCGTCGCTCCGCGGGGGACATCGCCGACGGGGACCTGATCCGCCTGAAAGACCGCGCTGCCGGCCCGATGCTCAATGCCATCGACACAGCGTTGCGTGCCACGGTGGAAGAAGCGCTCGCCACACACGCCGGCAACAAGCTGGCCACGGCACGCAGCCTCGGCATCAGCCGCACCACTTTGTACAAGCACATGCGCGCCTTTGGCCTGAGTGTGTGATGACGACCAAGACCGCCAATGGCAACAGCGTTGGTCAAGGACCCCGGGTAGCGAAATACGCAGTTGCGCTTGCTATCTACCGTTGACTTGGATGCCGGGCGCAAGAGTGACCACCACCACGCGGGCTGTCCACAAACTGAACACTTCGACCATTGCCCCAACGGCAACATGGGATCTATGAATCAGTCAAACCCCAGCGCAACGACCATCACCGACCCCAACGATGATCTCAGGGCCACATACGATTATGTCGTCGTCGGAGCCGGAACGGCTGGCAGCGTCCTCGCCGCCAGACTCAGTGAGGATCCGCTCGCCCACGTCCTGCTCGTCGAGGCCGGGTCCTCGCAGAAGCATCCAGCGATGGCCGTCCCCTTCCAGTGGCCCGAACTCATGGCAACCAACGCGAACTGGGGTGACAGCACCATCGTTCAATCGTTTTCCCAAACATCGGTACCGGCACCGCGGGGGAGGGCGCTCGGCGGATCATCGAGCACGAACGGGCTCACCTTCGTTCGCGGCCACCGCGCCAGCTACGACGCCTGGGTCGACCAGGGCGCCAAGGGATGGGGATTCGACGACCTGCTTCCGTACTTCAAGCGATCCGAATCCACCCAGGGCCGCGACTCCGAAATCCGGGGAACCGGCGGCCCGTTGACGGTCGGACCCACCGAGGAACCGAGCCCGATCGTGATTGCCGCGCTCGGCGCTTCCGCCGACCTGGGGTATGAGAGTGCTCGGGACATCAGCGGTGGGGTCGAGACCGGATTCGGCCTGGCCGACAGCAACATCAAGGACGGCCAACGTCAGAGTGCAGCCGACGCCTATCTCGACGAGGCGACGCTCGGCCGCCCCAATCTGCGGATAGTCACCGATGCCGTCGTGCAGCGCATCCGGGTGACCGATGGTGTGGCTGTTGGTATCGAGTATCTGCTCGACGGTGTCCTGACCCGAGTTCTGGCGGCCCGCGAGATCATCCTCACCGCTGGTGCGATCGGGTCGGCGCAGTTGTTGCTCGCCTCGGGAATCGGGCCGGCGCAGCACCTGCGCGAGGTCGGTGTCGATGTGGTCCTCGACCTTCCCGGAGTCGGGGAGAACCTGCACGACCACCCCATGTCGACTGTGCTGTACGAGGCAGCAGCAGAGCTGCCGCACAATCCGCGCAACCCCATGGGCCAAGCGGTCGGGTTGATCGAAACAGTGCATGCCGACGCTGGACCGAACCTACAGATCTTGGTGATCGCCGCGCCGATGCGGGCCTCCACACTGCCCGGTCCTGACAACGGTTACGCGGTCGCGTTCTCGGCGATCACGCCGTTCAGCCGCGGTCGAGTACGTCTCGCAGACGCGTCCATGGCCGTCGGACCGCTCATCGACCCCAACTATCTCGGTGACGAACGCGATGTCGCAGTGATGGAAGCCGGCCTCGAAATCGCAAAGCAGATCGGCGAATCGGCAGCCCTATCCGAGTGGCGCGCAGCAGAGATCCACCCCGGACCGACCGTCCAGGACAGCTCTTCGGTACGTGACTACCTCGGGCGCAGTCTGCTGGTCTACTTCCACTACGCAGGCACCTGCCGGGTGGGCACCGACGACATGGCCGTGGTGGACCTCGACCTGCGGGTGCGCGGCATCGACGGCCTTCGTGTCGCCGACGCCTCGATCATGCCGTCGCCCGTCTCGGCCAACACCAATGCCACCGTGTATGCGATCGCCGAAAGGGCCGCCGACCTCATTCGGCTGTAACCGCGTCGTATCGCCTGTCCTTCGTATCGCTTGTCGAGGCCGCCGCCGATCCCGTGCGAACCCATGGGGCGGCGGCGTGCAGTCCGGGTTAGGCCGGCGTCAGGCCTCTACACCACAGCGGTGGATCGGCCGCGACCGTCCACCCGGATCCTGGTCCGGATGGCCACCGCGTCACCCAGCATCGCCGCCGCGGTGGTGGCCACCTCGTCGGCGGCGTCACCGACCGCACGCAAGGCGCGCCTCGGCGGGATGTGTGCGGTGAGAGTGATCGTCGGTTCGCCCTTTTCGATACTCGACCGTGCACTTGCTTTGTGCACCAGAGCATTCTGGGCGAGTGCGGAGGCGGCGGCCGAGCCCACCGATGCGGCGTCGGCGCTCAGCGCGCCCTCGTCCGGGCCGATGTCGGCGAGGGTGATGGTGCGCACCCGCGGTGTCCGCCGGTGGGCCGAAAGCCACCACAACCCGATCAGCACCAGCACCAGGCCGATGCCGCCGACCGACCAGGGCCACCATGACGACTCCACGTCGCCCACCGGTGCCACCACCTGCAGCGGTTGTGCGGCGGCGAGGTCACCACGGGACCACATGAAGGCGGCCACCCCCGCCGCGATCAAGGCCAGACCTGTCAGGAAGACCAGGATTCGGTCCACCGCAACGGTTCCCCGTGTCATGACCGTCCTCCTTTCGCCAACCGCACCTTGAGGCGCGGCGTCTTACGCAGTCCCGCCAGCTCCGCGCTGACGGCGTTGTCGATTTTCTCGGCGAGCGTCGAGTCGCTGAACCCGGTGACGCTGCACCGGACGGTGACCTTCTTCCGCGTCGCGGTACTGCGGGCGGAGGTGACACCGGCCACCGATTCGGCTGCGGCGGTGGCGATCCTGGCGACGTCGGTCAGGTCGATGTAGATCGCGGTCTGTGATTCGACCGCAACCGCTCGACGGCGGCGGGGCTTGACCGCAAGCAGCACCAGGACCGCGCCCAGCACCGCGACGGCCACACCTGCAATGGTCATCCACGAGGCGGGCGCAACACCGTCGACCGCGCCGACGGCGTCGGCGACCCAACGCTGTCCGCCGATCCAGCCTTCGGCGACCAATGCCTCCCGGATTCCCAGGCCTCCCAGCACGATCACGATGACAGCCAGCGCAGCGCCGGCGTAGCTGGCGCCGGCGGGAGCCAACGGCTGAGCGCCGGGGCGCACCGAAGGCGCATCGGTCGTCTCCATGGCGGTCACGTCCATTGCTGTGCTCATAACAAAGTCCTCTGTGAATTGCCCTGTGCCCGGCCCTCATCGGGCGGGACCACGCTGTGCACGTGTACGTCGACGCCGTCGACGGTCAGGCCGCTGAGCTCGGATAGACCATGGGTCACCCGGCGGCGCACCTCGGCGGCGGTGCCGGCCAGCGGCTTGCCCCATTCGACGGCGACATCAACGCTGGCCCGGACGTGGTCACCCGAGACGACGACGTCGGCGCGGGGTAGTTCGCGGCCCGTGAGTTTTCCGATCCCGTGGCTGTAGCGCACCACGCCGTCGGCTTCCAGAGCCGAGGCGAAGGCCACGCGCTCGACCGCTTTGTCCCGGATCGTCAGGCTTCCGCGGGAGCCCGCGTCATCGGCGATCTCCTCGTCAGCCACGGCCCCGGCCTCGCAGGATGCTCGTGGCATCGAATTCACCGTCGCGATGGCCGCCGATGATGTAGCCGATGGCGCCGAGCACGAGTGCCAGCAGGAATCCGGTGAACCCGCCGGCGGCCGCGGCAACGCCCAGCAGCAGTCCGGCCAACAGGCCGGCGGTTGCAGTGGTCATGATTTTCCTCCATGAGTTGTGGTGCTGTGTTGAATTGTGTTGTCGCGCAATGTCACATAACGTCGTTGACGAATCCGCCGACCCAACCGGAGCCCGATCCGGCGCAGGTGGCCGCGCCGGGTCCGCATCACCTCGATCGATCCAGGGGTGGCGCGTTCGGCGGCGCCGAGCGCAGCGATCAGGTCCTCGGCGGACCCGCCGGCATCGGGGTGATGCCGGCGGATCGCCGTACGCCTGGCGCTGCGCCGGATCGGGTCGTCGCGTTCGCCTGCCACCGTCTGACCGCTCACTGCCCGTCGGGCTGCGGCGTGACGTCCTCG